>DAIDJD010000214.1 GCA_027451505.1 candidate division FCPU426 bacterium | reverse complement strand
CCGTGCTCATCGGCGACGTCACCCTGGGGGACGGCGTGAGCGTCTGGCCCCAGGCCGTGCTGAGGGGGGACTACGCCGCCATCACCATCGGCGCGCGCACCAACCTGCAGGACGGGGTGGTCGTCCACAACGACCACGGCCGCCCGGCCGTCGTGGGGGCCGACTGCGTGGTGGGCCACCGCGCCGTGGTCCACGGATGCGTGGTGGGGGACGGCTGCCTCATCGGCATCGGGGCGGTGGTGCTCAACGGGGCCGTGCTGGGCCCGGGGTGCGTGGTCGGCGCGGGCGCGGTGGTGCCCGAGGGCCGCGAATTCCCCGCCGGCAGCCTGGTCCTGGGGATCCCCGGCAAGGTGGTCCGGCCCGTCTCGGACGCCGAGAGGGTCCGCATCCGCGAGGGGGTGTCCAACTATCTGGGGTACGCGCGCCGCGAGCTCCCCCTGCTGGGGACCCCCTGATGTCCGGGCAGGCCGACCTGGAGGCCGCGGTCGAGGCCGCCCGGGCCGGACGGCTCAAGCCCCTGGTGCTGGTGTTCGGGGACCAGGAGCACTTGGTGCGCCAGGCCTTCGACCGCCTCCTGGAGGCGCACGTGCCCGAGGGCTTGCGGGCCTTCAACCTGGAGCGCCTGGACGGCGCCCGGGCGTCGGCCCGCGACGTCCTCAACGCCGTGGCCACCCCGCCCCTCACCGGGGGCCCCAAGGCGGTGGGGGTGAGCGAGGCCCGTTGGTTCCAATCCCGGAGCAACGCCGCCGAACTGCTGGAGGCCGCCCGGGAGCGCTGGGCCGCGGGGGAGGCCCTCCCGGCGCTGCGGCGCCTGGGCGCCGTGGCCGCCTTGGCCGGGTTCAACTGGACCCAGGCCTCCCAGGCCACGGCGGGCCAATGGGCCGAAGCCCTGCGCCTTGAGGAGTCGGCCGTCGGCTCCGCCATGGGGTGGATGGCCGAGGCGCTGGCCCAGGCCTTGCGTTCGGGGCTGGAGGAGCCCGCCTCCGACGGAGACTCAGACGAGCTCCACGACGGGTTGGAGGCCCTCCTGGCGGCGGGCTTGGACAAGACGGCGCTGGTGTGCGCCGCGCCCGGAGCCGACCAGCGCAAGCGGCTGTTCAAGCTCTTCCATGAACGGGGCCTGGTGCTCGACTTCCGCCTCGACGAGCGCGGTCCCCAGGCGGCGCTGACCGGTCGGGCCTTCCTGGCCCAGGCCCTCAAGCAGCGCGGGCTGTCCCTCAAGGCCCGCCTGGGGGAGCGCCTGGTGGCGGCGGCGGGCCGCGATCTGGGGCTGCTGGAATCCGAACTCGACAAGATGCAGGCGTGGGCCTGGCCGCGCACCGAGCTGTCGGAGGACGACTTTGAGGTGGTTTGCCTGCCGCCTCCCCAGGAGAAGGTCTTCGCCGTGCTCGACGCCCTCGCCGCCAAGGACGCCCCCGGGGCCCTGCGCCTCCTGCGGCGCTTCGGGTCCGCCTCCAAGGACGCGCGGTTCCAGCTCTTCGGGTTGCTTTGCTCGGAGGCCCGCAAGCTGCTGCTGCTGCGGGCGGTGCTGGACGAGCGCAAGCTGCCGGCGCGCGGCCTCAACGACGTCAACGCCTACCGGGCCCAGGTCCACGAGAGCCTTGGGCGCGATCTGCCCGCGGCCCTGGCCGCCGCTTGGCGCCGGACCAACGCCTGGGCCCAGTACCACGCCCTTCGGCGGGCCCAGGCCTTCGGCGCGGACCAGTTGCGCTCATTGGTGGGGTTCTTAGGGGAGGCCGACCTCCGGCTCAAGGCCGGGGTCCGCCACGATTCGGTCTTCGAGGAACTGGTCATGCGTTTTTGCGGGGTGCGCGAGGAGGTCGCGCTGTGACGCCGTGACCCCCCACTCCCTTGCGGCAGCCCTGCTGGCCTTGGCGCTCCTGGCGGGCGCACGGATGGACGCGGCCTCGGCTTCGACCCTCGGGCCCGCCGACGCCCTGCTCGCTCGGGGCCGCTATGCGGAGGCGGCGGCGGCCTACGCCTCCCTGGGTCCCCAGGCTTCCAGGGTCCGGGAAAGCTGGCGCCGCAACAACTGGGGCTTGGCGCTCCTGCGGGCGGGCCGGCCGGCCGCCGCCGTGGGGCAGTTCCGCGCCGCCGTGGAGGCCGATCCGCGCAATTTCGTGGCCCGGGCCAACCTGGGGGCGGCCTACGAACAGGTGGGGGACGTGACCAAGGCCCTGGCCGTGTACCGGCGCGCCCTGGCGGTGCTCAAAGCCGGGCTGCGCCAGGGGGCGGAAGCCGCCGACGGGTCCGGGTTGGACATCGCGCCCACGCCCGCGGCCGTAGCGACCCCGGTGGAGCGCGCCTGCGCCCTCGGCCCGCGCCGGCTCAAGGCGGTCCTCCACCGGGCCGCGGCGCTTCTGGGGGCCGGGCAATACGCCGAGGCCCGGGCGGTCTACGCGTCCATAGGGCGGGTGCGTCCGGCGGTCCGGGAGGGCTGGCTGCTCAACAATTGGGGGCTCTGCGACCTGAGGCTGGCGCGGCCGGATTTGGCGCGGGAACGTCTGGAGCGCTCCGTGTCGGTGGATCCCGCCAACCGGACCGCATGGTACAACCTCGCGGTGGCCGACGAGCAGCTCGGGTTGGTTTCCGAGGCCGCCGCAGCTTTCGCCCGGGGCGGCGGGCGGAGTTCCTCGGTTGATCCCCAGCGCCTGGAACTGGCGCGGGTGGAATTGGAGTTCGACCGCCTGCGGGCGCGGCGGGCCGCCCGGAAATGACCCCATCGGCAAGCCTCCCCCGGCTTCGGTCCGCCGGAATTCCCCTCGCCCTCCTGCTCACGTTGGCCGCGGCCGCGCGCCCGGTCCGGGCCCTTCCCTTGGCCTTCCTGAGGGGCACCGCGACCCTGGAGACCTCCAAACCGGCTTACTGGCGCTATGAAATGGTGGACTTTCGGGCGCGGGCGCCCAGGGACTTGTTGGACCCGGCCGCCTGTCCCCTTTTGGAGGTCGATGTCTTCAAGGACGGTCGGCGCGTGGAGGGCCTTCCCGGCCAGGAGGCCTGCCTGTTGCGCTACGACCCGGACCTGGGCGCCTGGCACGGGCGCTGGCCCGTGCCCTGGAATCCTCAACTGGGGAATTACGAGGCCCGCCTGGCCGAACCGGACCCCGGTCCCGGGGGCGTGGAGCACGTCTTCTTCGCCGGGCCCGGGGCCGAGCGCTCGGTGCGGGTCCGCCCGGGCGTCTGGATCGCGCGCACCGCGTTCCTCCTGCGCGGCCGGGACCAGGCGCCCCTGCCTCCGGCCTTCTGCGCCATGACCCTGGAGCCCGGCAACGGCTACAGCTTCCCGGCGCCCGAAGGCTTCGGCCGCGGCCCGCTGAACGCCTTCGCCTGGGCCCGTTTCATGGGCGCGGACGCCTTCTGGCAATGCGCCCTCCAGACCGCGATCTGGCCGGACAGCGTCCCCGCCGACTTCCCCTGGAACCGGACGGACCTGGCCGCGATGCGGGCCTATGCCGCGGCCTCCCGCCGGGAAGGGATCGCCTACGGAGCCTATCTGCTGACGTTCCTGGTGGAGGGTGATTTCCGACGCTCCGGATACCAGTTCACGCTTTCCTACGACGCGCGCACGGACTCCCTGGAGCCCATCCGTTTCGTGTCGATGGCGGATACCCGCCGGCAGCGCGACCTGGTGGCGGCCCTGAAGACCTTGGGATCCACCCCGGGGGTGGACTACGTCGGGATGGACTACGTGCGCTCCAACACCGGCGGGTTGGAGTTCACCGACGAATTTCTGAGCGACTTCGGGCTGGAGGTGCCCGCGGCCTTGCGGAGGGCGCCCGTCGAGGCCCGGCGGCTCTGGCTGGGGCGGCATTTGGCGCTGGACCGGGACCGCCGGCTCCACGAACTCTGGGATTGGTGGCGCTCCCACCGCGTGGCCGAGGTGCTCAAGGCCGTGCTGGGGGAGGCCCACCTGCGCCAGCCGGTGTGGGTCTTCTCCCTGGGCTGGCAGGAAGGCCACCAGCACGGCCAGGATCCCCGCATGCTCGTCGACGCCGGGGTCGGCATCAACGCCCCCATGTTCTACGAGGCCGACCAGGACCAGTTCCCCATCATGCTGGGGGATTGGCGGCGCTACCTCGCGACCAACGGGGGCAGGCTCGTCGTCGGCGAGGTGGTCGATTCGCGCCTTCTGCATCCCCGCCCGGGCTTGAACGGGCCGGAGGAGCATTACCTGCGCCAGCTTGAGACCCTGGACACCTTGGGCCCCGAGCTCCAGAGCCTGGGGTTCTTCTGGCACGACCTCAACCGCGCCGTGCACGGGGGCCGCGGGCCCGAGGGCATGCGGGAATGGGCCCTGGCCGGGGCCGCCGCGTTCTCGCGCCTGAAGGAACACTACGGGGTCGAGCCCCTGGGCCTGGAGGTGGAATCCATCGCTCCCGGCGCCGGCGGCCTGGAGGGCCGGGTGGTGGTCCGCAACCTCGGGACGCGGTATCTGGCGCGGGTGCGGGTGGCCGGGGTGTGGACCCCGGGCCTGGGCGACTACGCCCCCCGGCGTTGGGTCGTGTCGCTGGCCCCGGGGCAGGTCCGGGGTTTGCCCTTCCGGGTGGGCCTGACCCCGCGCTTCGTGCCCGAACGCTACCGGGCAGGGGCCCCGCGCGAACGCATGGTGGCCTTCCGGGCGGAAGTCCTGGACCATGGGGCCTGGACCAAGCCCGACGTGGCCTTCCTCTACTTCAAATCTCCGGCGCTCCCGTGATCCCATCCGCATCCGCCCGCCGTCCCTGGACGGCGTTCGCCCCGACCGCCCTGGCCCTCGCCGTCGCGCTGGGGGCCCTCGCGACCGCGCCCCTTCCCGCCGCGGTGCTGGCCGCCTTCACCTGCGTGCGGCCCAAGCCATGGCCGGAGGGGTCCCTGCGCAACGTTTCGGTGGCCGCTTCCCTCATCGACGGCATCGCGCTGGCGCCGGGCGAGGTGTTCTCCTTCAACGACGCCATGCGGGCCGGGGACGGGCGTTTCGTGCGCGGCACCAGCTTCCTGGATGGGCGCGAGGTCTCCAGCGTGGGCGGCGGCATCTGCCAGGTCAGCTCAGGCCTCTACAACGCGGCATTGCTGGCGGGCCTCGAGGTCCTGGAACGCGCCAACCACAGCCTCTACGATCCCTCCGAGGCCTATGTCGCCCCGGGGCGCGACGCCATGGTCACCCGCTCCGGCCACAGCGACTTCCGCTTCCGCAATTCCACGGCCGCGCCCCTGACCATCGTGGCCCGGGCCGAAGGGGGCGCGCTCACCGTCGAACTGTTGGGGTTCCAAAAGACGCGGCGCCAACGGTGGATCGTCACGCGGGTCCTGGCCCATCGTAGGGCGGGGGTGAGGGAGCGCCTCGACCCCTCCCTGGCCCCGGGCGCCTGCCGGCTCCTGCGGCCGGGATTCGACGGCTGGGTGGTGGCCTGCAGCCTCTGCTCCGGCGCCGACGGGACCACACGTTGCGCCTCCCTGGGCACGGACCGTTACCGCCGGGTCGACGCGCTGTGGGCCGTGGGCCCGGATCCGGGGCTTCCGGCAGTGGCCGCTCCGACGGCGCATTCCGCGCGGATGGCCGCGGTTCCCCAGGCGGGAGCGCGGCCGTGAAGGAGCGGACCCGGCGGGCCACCACGGCCGTGTCCCTGGCCCTGGGTTTGGGGGTGGCCCTGGGGTTGCGCCTGCAGGCCGACCGCGCCCGGCAGGAGCAGCGGCACGACGCCTGGATGGCCTATGTGCGCGGTCCCCTGGCCCTGTATGTCCAAGGGAGCAGGGAAGGGGCCCGGGCGCTGCTCGCCCGTCCGGGCCGGCTGCGCAGCCGGGAGCTGGTCGACGCGGCCCAGGACCTGGGCCAGGCCCTGGCCCAGGCCGCGGAACTCCAGCCGCGGCTCGACGCCGACCCCGACCTGGAAAGGCTGGACGCGGGCATGACCTGGCTGACCGCGGCGCAACAACTTTCCCGCGGCTGGGCCGCGATCCTGCGGTCCCGCCCGGACCAGGTCGGGCCGGCCTTGGCCGCGGCCGAGGCCCTTCGGGGGCCCCTGGATTCCGTGGCCACCCAGGTCTGGATCCGGGTCTCCCGGGACAGTGGGTTCACGCCTTCGGAACGCGCCGAAGTGGCCGCCGAATTGAGCGCATTGGCGCGGCCTTTACCCCGGAAAGCATTCAAACGGCATTTTCGCCATCGTTTGCGGAGACGCAGGCTTGACCGATAAGGCCTTCAAATGTTATTTTCAAGGGCGAAAGTCCATTCCGTTTCCCAAAACCAGGGGTACCGCATGAAGCGCGTAGGTCTATGGATTGTGGTGGGCTGCCTGCTCGCTGGTTCCGCAAGCGCGGCCGAATACACCAACGCGGTGTTGGATCTGGGTCTCGGCGGCCGGGCCTTGGGCATGGGCGGGGCCTACGCCGGGTTGGCGGATGATTCGACCTCGGTGTACTGGAACCCGGCCGGCCTCACCGGAATCAAGCATTTTGACGTGAATCTGGCCGAGGAGGGGACTTCCGGGTCGGCCCTCAACCTCGGCACCAACAACGTCGCCAGCCAATACTTCTTCCTGACCGGAGGCATGACCACCGATGTGGGCAGCTTCGGCATCGGGGTGATGCGTTTCCAGGACGGGGGCATTCCGGAGGTGTCCGGCACCCTCGTCCAGGGCGCGCCGAACGTGGTCGGCACCTTTTCCGACGCGGACACCGGCATCTTCCTGAGCTACGCACGGCCCACCTGGAAGTGGCTGGACTTGGGCGTGTCGCTGAAAACCCTGTTCGGGGGCACCAGCGGCTTGGTGCCCGCCCAAGGCGTCAATGTCACGGGCAACGCCAGCTACGACTACTTCGGCGTGGACCTGGGCGCTCAGCTCAAGTTCGGCGAGCTCACCCCGGCCCTGGAAGGCCTAGTTCTGGGCGTCAACCTCCAGGACCTGCTCAACACCGGCGTGAAGTGGGTCAACACCCCGACCAACCCCACCGAAATGGTCGACACCAACCCCAAGACCGGTCTCGCCTACAGCCTGCCCTTCGACTTCCTCAAGCAGGCCCAGACCCAGATCAACCTGGCCCTGGACGTCGATCCGGTGCTGTATTCGCCCAGCATGGTGGTCCACTACGGCGCCGAGGTCTGGTACAAGGGGGTCCTGGCCTTCCGCGGCGGCGTGGAGCAATTCACCGAGAGTTCGCAGTCCAGCGACCCCACCTTGGGGCTCAGCCTGCGCCTGTTCAACATGGTCCAGGTGGACTACGCCTACATCTACAACGAGCTGACCAACCTGGAGTACATCGACTTGGCCGTGAACTGGTGACCTAGGCGGCCCGGACCTAGGCGACCCGGGAGGCCCTGGTGGGCGCTCCCGGGTCGTTTTCTTTGACGATAGCCCTTTGTTTTTTCGTTTAACCGGATTTATGATGGCGCCACCCAACCCACTTCTCACGGATCCCCCAGCGATGGCCAACCCGCGACCCAAAAAGGAATCCTTCGGCTACTTCGACCGTCCCCGCAAGGAATACGTGATCACCCGGCCGGACACACCGCTGCCGTGGATCAACTACCTTGGGACCGACGAGTACTGCGCCCTGTTCAGCCATACCGCCGGGGGCTATTCGTTCTACAAGGACGCCAGCCTGCGGCGCATCACCCGCTACCGCTACAACAACATCCCGCTCGACAGCAACGGCCGCTACGTCTACCTGCGCGACGACGCCACCGGGGAATTCTGGTCCACCACTTGGCAGCCCACCCGCCTGGACCCCAAGAAGTACAAGTACGAGTGCCGCGTGGGGTTGAGCTACAACGTCATCACCAGCGAATACAAGGGCATCCAGACCGAAGGCACCTATTTCGTGCCCGAAAAGGAGACCCTCGAGGTCTGGCGCCTGCGCGTGACCAACCACACGAAGAAGGAACGCAGCCTGACCGCGGTGTCCTTCGTCGAGTTCTGCCTGTGGGACGCGCTCAACGACATGACCGACTTCCAGTACAACCTCAACATCGCCGAGATGGAGGTCAACAAGAAGACCTCCACGCTCTACCACCTCTCCAGCTACCGGGTGGAGAAGAACCGCTACGCCTTCTTCAGCGTCAACAAGCCCATGGCGGGCTTCGACACCGAGCGCGAGAGGTTCCTGGGCCCCTGGGGCGGGTTGGACTCCCCGCGCAGCGTGCGCGAGGGCAAGCCGGCCAACACCCTCGCCAGCGACTGGGCCCCGGTGGGGTCGCACCAGGTGAAGCTGAAGCTCAAGCCGGGCCAGACCGAGGAGCTCATCTTCGTGCTGGGCTTCGGCGTGGAGCGGGGCGACCGCGAGGAGCGCATCGCCCACTTCAAGAAGCCCGCCAACGTGCAGGCCGCCTTCGAGACCCTGTCCAAGAACTGGTCCGACACCCTCTCCCGTTTCCAGGTCGAGACCCCGGACGAGGACGTCAACCTGATGGCCGGGACCTGGAACCCCTACCAGTGCCGCACCACCTTCAACTGGTCGCGTTCGGCGAGCTACTACGAGTCCGGCATCGGCCGCGGCATGGGCTTCCGGGATTCCAACCAGGACACCATGGGCTTCGTCTACCAGGTGCCCGACAAGGTGCGCCAGCGGCTTCTGGACCTGGCCAGCACCCAGTTCGCCGACGGCTCGGCGCGCCACCAGTACCAGCCCCTCACCAAGAAGGGCAACGGCTTCGGGTTCTCCGACGACCACCTCTGGCTCATCCTCTCCACCGCCGCCTACCTGCGCGAGACCGGGGACCTGAGCCTGCTCAAGGAGGCCGTGCCCTACGACGACGGCAGTTCGTCGACCTACTACGAGCACCTCACCCGGGCCATGGACTACGCCTGGGCCAACACCGGTCCCCACGGCCTCACCAAGATCTTCAAGGCCGACTGGAACGATTGCATGAACCTCGACCAGGGCAAGGTCGAGGCCGGCAAGGCCGCCGAGAGCAAGGCCGAGAGCGTCATGGTGGCCCAGCAGTTCGTCAAGGCCTGCGCCGACATGCAGGACGTGGCGCGCTGGTCCGGGCGCGCCGCCGACGTGGCCCACTACGCCCAGCGGGGCAAGGAGATGTCCGGCCGCATCGAGAAGGCGGCCTGGGACGGCGAATGGTACATCCGCGCCTTCACCGAGGACGGGAGCCCCGTCGGCAGCCGCACGGTGAAGGAGGGGAGCATCATCCACCTCAACTCCCAGAGCTGGTCCGTTCTCAGCGGCGCGGCCACCCCGCAGCACGGTCGCCAGGCCATGGACAGCGTCAAGAAGCTGCTGGCCACGGAGCACGGCATCGTCCTGAACTACCCGGCTTACCAGAAGTACGACCGCACGCTGGGGGCCATCAGCCTCTTCCCGGCGGGCTTCAAGGAGAACGGGGCCATCTTCTGCCACCCCAACCCCTGGGCCATGATCGCCGAGACCATGCTGGGGCGGGGCGACCGGGCCCTGGAGTATTACAAGGCCATCCTCCCGGCGGCGCGCAACCGAATCGCCCACATCCACCGCACCGAGCCCTACGTGTACGCCCAGATGATCGCGGGCAAGGAGAGCCCCAAGTTCGGGCAGGCCAAGAACAGCTGGCTGACCGGGACCGCGGCCTGGAACTTCATCGCCGTGAGCCAGTACATCCTCGGGTGCCGCGCGGACTTCGACGGCCTGGTGGTGGACCCCTGCATCCCCACCAAATGGAAGGGGTTCAAGCTGGTGCGCAAGTTCCGCGGCGCCGAATACCGCATCACCGTGCGCAACCCCAAGGGCGTGAGCAAGGGGGTGGCCTCCATGAGCGTCGACGGCAAGCCGGTGGCGGGGAACAAGGCGCCGGTCTTCACCGGCGGGGTCCACACCGTCGAGGTCGTGCTGGGTTGACCGGCCCCTTCCGGGCGCCCGGTCCCTTCCGGGGGCCGGGCGCCGATCCCGTTTAGAGAGGCTGCCCGACGCATGGCCCTGTTCGGCCTGGCCCTCCGTTTCTTCTCCGCCCTGGCGCTCTGGCCCCTGGCCGTGGCCCTGGCCGTATCCTTCGGACGGCTGGTCGTCCACCTCCCCTGGACCAGCGGGCAGCTTCCCTGGTTCGCGGGTGGCTTCGCCGTCTACCTGGCGGTGCACGCCCTCCTGCGCAAGCCCCTATTCCTGTA
Source organism: candidate division FCPU426 bacterium (assembly GCA_027451505.1). Lineage (GTDB taxonomy): Bacteria > Oederibacteriota > JAJYGY01 > JAJYGY01 > DAIDJD01 > DAIDJD01. The sequence goes on along the minus strand of DAIDJD010000214.1, from coordinate 6,676 downwards.
CGTGATGGGCCACGAATTGACCCACGCCCTTGCCGCCGTGCTCCAGGGCGGCAGCGCCGACGACCTGCACGTCAGCACCAAGGGCGGCAAGGTCATGGTCAACCGGAGCAACCTGCTCGTCAACTTGGCCCCCTACTTCTTCCCCCTCTACACCGTCGCCGCCTGCGCGGTCTGGGCCGTGGCGGCCGCGGCGTTTCGGCCGGCCCTCAGCGCCCTGGTCGGCTTCACGCTGGCCTTCCATCTGGCCCTGACGGCCCATTCCCTGCGGCAGCACCAGAGCGACATCGCCGAGGTGGGCTGGTTCCTGGCCCTGCCCCTGATCCTCTCGCTGAACGTCCTCATCGCGGCCCTGGTGCTGCGCCTCCTCTGCCCCGGACCGACGGACCTGGGCGCGCTCCTTTCCGGAACCTTCTCCGATCTGGCCTCCTTCGCGCATTGGCTGCGCGCGACCCTCTGAGGGACCACCGGCATGCCCAACAAGACCTTCGTCCTGGACACCAACGTCCTCGTCCACAACCCCAACTCCCTGTTCCTGTTCAGTGACAACAAGGTGGTGGTGCCGCTGGTCGTCGTCGAGGAGTTGGACAACCTCAAGAAGTACCTGGACGAGAGGGGGCGGAACGCCCGGGCCGTGTCGCGGCATCTGGACGGCCTGCGCGAGGCCGGGGACTTGGTCGCCGGGGTGCCCCTGCCCAAAGGGGGCGTCCTCAGGGTCGAGATGAACATGAACGGGCCGCTGCCCCCGGCCCTGGATTCCGACAAGGTCGACAACTCCATCCTGCGCACCGCCCTGATGCTGAAGCACCAGGGCGAGGACGTGCACTTCATCAGCAAGGACATCAACGCGCGCATCAAGGCCGGGGCCCTGGGCCTCATCGCCGAGGACTTCGAGAACGCCAAGGTCGACATCGAAAGCCTCTACTCCGGGTGGATGGAGCTCACCGTGCCCAAGGAGGCCATCGACCAGCTCTACCGCGACAAGCAGCTCCCCGACGCGCGGGCCCTGGGGCCCGGGCCCTTCTACGCCAACGGGTTCCTGCTCCTGCGCGGCGCGGACAACCCCAACCACAGCGCCGTGGCCCGGCTCGACGCCTCCCTGGCCGTCCACCCCCTGGCCTTCGGCGAGAAGGACGCCTGGGGCGTGCGCGCGCTCAACGTGGAGCAGAAGTTCGCCATGGACCTGCTCCTGGACGACGCCATCGAGCTGGTGACGCTGGTGGGCACGGCGGGCACGGGCAAGACCCTCTTGGCCATGGCCGCGGGGTTGCAGCGCGTGGTGGAGGACAAGCGCTACAAGAAGGTGCTCATCTCGCGCCCGGTGATCCCGCTGGGCAAGGACATTGGCTACCTCCCCGGGACCAAGGACGAGAAGCTCAAGCACTGGATGCAGCCCATCTTCGACAACCTGGAATTCCTCACCAGCCAGGACCGCGACGACGAGGACACCGGGGGCCAAGTGGACTACCTCGTGGAGACCAACAAGCTGGAGTTGGAGGCCGTCACCTACATCCGCGGGCGCAGCCTTCCCAAGCAGTGGGTGGTCGTCGACGAGGCCCAGAACCTGACCCCCCACGAGGTCAAGACCATCGTCAGCCGCGCCGGCGAGGGCACCAAGGTCGTGCTGACGGGCGACCCCTACCAGATCGACAACCCCTACCTGGACGCCGAATCCAACGGCCTCGCTTACCTGGTCGAGAAGTTCAAGGGGCAGCCGACCTTCGGGCACGTGACCCTCACGCGCAGCGAGCGTTCCCGCCTGGCGGCCCTGGCGGCCCAGTTGCTCTAGGGCGCCGGGCGCCCTAGCCCTCCCCGTTTCCGCCGCCTTCCCCGGCGGCCCGCTTTGGGCCACAATGGTGCGGACCATGCCTTCCTTCCTTCTGGTCCGCTTTTCCTCCCTCGGCGACGTGGCCCTGGCCACCGCCGCCGCGCGCCTCCTCAAGGAACGCCGGCCCGGTTGCCGTGTGGTGCTGGCGACCAAGGCGGCCTACGGGCCCCTCCTGGCGGCCCAGCCCGACCTCGACGAGGTCTGGACGCTGGGGCCGGAAGGCTTGGCGGGCCTCCTGCGGCGGACCCGGGCCGCGCGCTTCGACGCGGTCGTGGACCTTCATGCCAACACGCGCTCGCGGGTCCTGGCGGCGTTTTCGGGTTCCGCCGTGGCGCGGTGGCGTCCCGAGGCCTGGAACCGGCGCCTTCGGGTCCTGCGCCCCTCCCGGGTCCGGCCCTGGCCGGATCCGGTGTACGTCCGCTACGCCGCGGCCGCGGCCCGGGCCCTGGGTGAGCCCCTGGGCCGCGCGCCCCTGCCGCGGCTGGGGGTTGCCGCGGAGGCCGCGGAATGGGCCGAAGCCTGGCTCCGGGACCGGGGATTGCGGCCGGGTCAAAGGCTGCTGGTGGTGGCCCCGGGCGCGGCCTGGCCCACCAAGCGCTGGGGCCTGCACCATCTGGCCCAGTGCCTGGATCTGGTCTCCGAGTTCGAGCGCGTCGCCTTCCTGCTGACGGGCTCCCCTTCCGAGGCGCCGCTCCTGGACGCGCTGGAAGGGGCCTGCCGCAAGAGCCGGCCCCTGCTGCGGCGCTGCGAGGGCGACACCGCCGACCTTTCGCGCTTGGCGGCCCTGCTGGCGCGGGGCCACGCGTTCCTCGGGAACGACTCCGGCCCCATGCATGTGGCCGCGGCGCTGGGGGTTCCGGTGACGGCCCTTTTCGGCCCCACCGTGGGGGCCTTCGGGTTCTTCCCGGCGGGGGAAGGCCATCGGGTCTTCGAACGGGACCTGGGCTGCCGGCCCTGCTCCCTGCACGGCTCACGGAACTGCCCCCTCGGACACCACGACTGCATGGAAACCCTGGAGCCCTTCGAGGTGGCCGCCCATCTGCGCCGCGTCCTGGGGCTGGAGGCACCGCCGCGTTGAAGCCCCAAATCTCCATCCTGGTCCTGGTCAAGGACGAGGAGGCCCGCATCCCGGATTTCTTCGACGCCTTGGAGCCCTTCCGGCTGCGCCATGAGGTGGTGGTGCTGGATACCGGCAGCACCGACCGGGGGCCGGCGCTGGCCCGGGCCCGTGGGGCCCGCGTCCTGCGGGCGCCCTGGGAAGGGTTTTCGGCCACGCGCAATCGGGGCTTCGAGCGTTGCCGGGCGGACTGGATCTGGGTCCTCGACGCCGACGAGAATCCGGACCCGGCCCTGCTCGCGTCCGTGGAACGGGCCGTGCTCCTGGAGCCGGCTGGCTTGTGGTCGGTCAACCGGCTGGCCTACTTCCTCGGCGCCCCCGTGCGCCACAGCGGCTGGCACCCGGACCGCCATCTGCGCCTGTTCCCCAAGGGCTGGGCCCGCTTCAACGGGCGGATCATCCACGAGGGCATGGAAAGCCTGCGGCCCGGCTTCCCCATCCGGCGCCTGGACGGGCTGCTGCGGCACCACAGCTATCCCACGCTGTCCGGATACCTGGAGCGCATGATGAGGTACACCTCGCTCCAGGCCGAGGAACTTTTGGGGCGCAAGGGGGCCCGCCCGGGGCAAGCCCTCACCCGCCTGGTGGCCGACCCGCCGCTCACCTTCCTGAAGATGTTCCTGCTCAAGCGCGGATTCCTGGACGGGGCCCGGGGCCTGGTCCTGGCCGCGTTGTCGGCCTGCTCCACCCTGGTGAAGTACGCCAAATGGTGGGACCTTTCCGTGTCCGCGCGCCGCCGGGGCGGGGCGTGACCAGGGGCCTGGGGGCGCCGGGGCGCATTTTGTGCGTGGCCCCGAACTGGCTGGGCGATGCCGTGTTCAGCCTCCCCGCCGTGGACGCGTTGCGGAAATTGCAGCCCGGCGCGGAGATGGATGCCGTGGCGAGGCCCGCCCTGGCGGGCCTCTTGGAGTCCTCGGGGCGTTTCGCCCTTGTGCACCGCCTTCCGGCCGAGGGCGGCCGCTGGGCGCGCCTGCGTTTCCATAGGGGGCTGGCCCGGATGGGGTACGGCCTGGCCGTGGTCTTCCCGGATTCCTTCAGTTCGGCGCTGGGGGCGCGGCTCTCCGGCGCCCGGACGGTGCTGGGGCGGGCGGGTCAGGGACGTTCGCCCCTGCTGACCCTGAGGCTGCCGCCCCGCCCGCCGCGCGGGGCCCTCCACGTGGTCGACGAGTTTCTGGCCCTGGCCGAGGCCGCCGGGGCCGCGGCTTCGGGCGAGGAGCGGATCCCGACCTTGCGGCCGTCCAGCCGGGGCGTGGAGGAGGCCGCCGGGCTCATGAGGGCCCACGGCTTGGTCGGCGGTCTGCTGGTCGGGCTGTGCCCCACCGCGGCCTACGGCCCATCCAAGCGGTGGCCCGCGGGTCAATGGCGCGCCCTGGGCCGGGCGCTGGCCGGCCTGCGCTACCGGGTGGCGCTGTTCTGCGCGCCCGCGGAGCGGGCGGAATGGGAAGGCGTCGCCGCCGCGGAGGGCTGGCCCCTCCTTTCCCCCAGCGTCGCGGGCCTGGCGGCCTGCTTCGCGGAGTGCGCCGCGGTGGTCGGCAACGACTCGGGCTCCCTGCACCTGGCCGCGGCCGTGGGGGCCCGTTGCCTCGGCCTTTACGGTTCCACGAATCCGCGCTGGACCGGGCCTTTGGGCCCCCGCGCGGAGGCCCTGACCTTGGGGCTGGGCTGCTCGCCCTGCTACGCCAGGACCTGCCCTTTGGGGCACCACGGGTGCTTGGCCACCCTCGGCGTCGAACGGGTGCTGGACGCCTTCCACGCCTTGCTGCGCAGATGAACCCGCCGTCCATCCGCCCCGGCGCCGCCGTGGCCGACGCCTTCCTCTCCGGCGCGGGGGTCTCCGCCTGCCTGCGGCTCATCGAGCGCGGGAGCGTGGCCGCCTCGGACCGGCTCCTGGAGCGGCGCGGCGCCCGCCCGGCCCTCGCCGTGGCCGCCATGGTGGCCCTGCCTCCCCTGGCCTTCGCCGGGCTCCTGGTCGGCCGTGGCCGTTGGCGGCGGGGGTCGGCGGGAATCGCCGCGGCGGTCCTGGGCGCCTCGGCCGTGTTCTGGAACCACGCCCAATGGTGGCACCGCTCCTGGACCGCGCTCGGGGGGGGCGCCGGGGACCCCGGTTTGGCGCCGCCGCGCGCGCGCCCGCGCACGGTGCTCTACGTCGATTACTACCCCACCATCGCGGGCGGCCAGGTGGTCCTCCTCAACACCTTCAAGGCGCTGGACCGGTCCCGCTACCGCCCGGCGCTGGCGCTGCCCGCCGAGGGTCCCTTCGCCGCCGCCGCGCGCGCGGCCGGGGTCCCGGTCCACATCGTGCCCATGCGCAAGGCCCGCTGGCGTCGCCCCTGGGAGGCCCTTCCGGCCACGTTGGGCCTGGCCCGCGTCGCCCGCTCCGAGGGCGCGGACCTCATCGAGGCCAATTGCTATCCCGCCAACAAGCTGGCGGCGCCGGCCGCTCGGCTGGTGGGGGTGCCCTGCCTCTGGCGCAAGCACGTTTTGGCCCGGCGGCGGGGCAGCACCACGGCCGCGCTGTGGCGGCTCTATGCCCGCCTCGACGCGCGGGTCGTGGGGGTCTCGGACACGGTCGTGCGCAGCCTCAAGGACATGGGCATCCCCCCGGACAAGCTGGTGCGCCTGTACAACGGCGTGGACACGGCCGCGATCCGCTCGGCGCGGGTCGTCCCTGTGCGCCGGGCCCGGGAGTTGGGCTTTCCGGTGGGCTTCCCGGTGGTCGGGGTCGTGGCCGTACGCAGGGCGCACAAGGGCCTGGAGGTGTTCCTGGAGGCCTGCCGGAGGCTGGCCCGGACCCACCCCCGGGCGCGCTTCGTCCTGATCGGGGATCCGGCCCATGCCGAGGACTTGGTCGAGGAGGGGCTGCGCGCGGCGGCGGGCGAGGAGGCGCTGGCCGGCCGCCTGCGGGTCTTCCCGGGCCGGCCGGACGTACTGGAGTGGATGCGCCGCTTCACCGTGCTGGTGTCGCCCTCCCACTGGGAGGTGGGCGCCCCCCTGGTGGTGCTGGAGGCCATGGCCCTGGGGGTTCCGGTGGTGGCCACGCGCGGCAGCAGCGGCGAACTCATCCGCGACGGGGTCGACGGGCTCCTGGCGCCCACGGGTGACGCCGCAGCGTTGGCCGAGGCGGTGGGGCGGATCCTGGACGATCCGCGCCTCGGGGACCGCTTGGCCCGGGCCGCCCGGGCCTCGGTCGAGGCCCGCCACTCCCTGGGGCGCTACGCGCGCGCCCTGGAGGGCCTCTACGACGAGGTCCTCGCCGAGCGCGGAGGGCGCCGCCGTGGCTGAGTTCCGGCGCGGCGACGTGCGCTCCATCCTGCTCATCAAGCTGCGGGCCATCGGCGACGCGGTTCTCGCCTTGCCCAGCCTGCGCGCGCTGCGCGACGGGTTTCCGCGGGCCTCCATCGCGGTGCTGGCGCCCCCGGCCGCGGCGGGGGTGTACCGGGACGACCCGGCCTGTGACGCCCTCCTGGGCTACGACCCGAGGGGGGCTCCGGGCCCCGCCGCCTACCTGGGCCTGGTCGCGCGGCTCCGCGCGCTCCGGCCGGACCTGGCGGTGTGCCTGCACGCCAGCTACCGCACGGCGCTGCTGGGATTCTTAAGCGGGGCGCGGTGGCGTTCGGTCCGCAACCACAGCGGTCGGGACCACTTCTGCAACCTTCCCTCCCGGGAACCCAAGGAGCCCAAGAGCGCGGTCCAGCGCGACTTTGACGCCCTGCGGGCGCTGGGCCTCTCGCCGT
>DAIDJD010000213.1 GCA_027451505.1 candidate division FCPU426 bacterium | reverse complement strand
CCGCGTGGCGCCCGGGGCGGAGTTCTCGCGCATGGTCGCCGCGGTGCTGCGCGGCGACCGGGGGGGCTGAAGTGGGTCGCATGAAGACGGCCGCGCATCTCGCGGAATATGGGGCCACCGTGGCCGCGGCTTGGTGCCTGCGGAGGGCCGGGCTGGCCCCATCGCAGGCCTTGGGCCGGGCGGTGGGGCGGGCTGCCTTCGCCCTGGGCATGTCCCGCCCGGTGGCGCTGGCCAACCTGGAGCGCCGTCTCGGCCTGGGGGACCCGTCCGAGCGCAGGCGCGTCGCCCGCGAGGCCTACGCCTCCATGGGGCAGACCATGGCCGAATTGGCGTACACCCCCGCGTTGGCGCTCCCCGAATTGGACGCGATGTACACCTTCGAGGGGCTTGGGGAGATCGAGGCGGTCCGCGCCGCGGGGAAGGGAGTGGTCTGCCTGAGCGCCCATTTCGGCAACTGGGAGTGGATGGCGGCCGCCCTGGCCCGGAAGGGCTTCCCCGTGACCGTGCTCGTGGGCACCCAGACCAACCCGTACGTCGACCGGCTGCTCAACGGGGTCCGGGTCGGGGCGGGCGTGGGCATCCTGCGCATCCAGGACGTCCGGGGCGCGGCGCGGGTGCTGAGAGGCCGCGGGGTGGTGGCGCTGCTCGGGGACCAGGACGGGGACCGTTGGGGAACCTTCGTGCCCTTCTTCGGGGAGGAGGCCTCCACCCACAACATCGCCGAGATGCTCGCCCGCCTGGGCAACGCCGAGATCGCCTTCGGCGTGGACCTGCGGACCGGACCGCGCACCCACCTTGTGCGCGTGGGCATGCTTCCGGCCCAGGACCCGGCCCTGCCGCCGGCCCAGGCCGCCGCGCGGGTGCTGGCCGAGTACAACCGCCGGTTGGAGGCGGAGATCCGGGCCCATCCCGGCCAATGGCTGTGGATGCACCGCCGATGGAAGTCCAAGGCCTTCCACCGGATTTCCGGGGCCGACCGGGCCCGCGCCGAAGCGGGCGAGATCTTCTTCGACATGGATGCGCAGACCTGGCGGGAGACCGCGGGGGGCGCCCCGCTCAAGCCCGAGGGCTGGCGTTGATCCCGCGGCGCGCGGCGTGGGCGGCCCTGGTTTCCGGCGTCCTTCTGGCCTTCAGCTTCCCGAACCCCCTGGCGATGGGGTTCCAGGCCTGGCCCGGATTCCTGGCCCTGGCCGCCCTGGTTCCCCTCCTAGTCGCCCTGGACGGGGTCCGGCCCGGGAGGGGGTTCACGCTGGGGTTCCTGTGCGGGGCGGCCTGCTTCGTTCCGGGACTACTCTGGATCACCCGGGTGCGCCCCCTGGGCCTGGGGGCCTACCCGGCTTGGCTCCTCCTGGCGGCTTGGTGCTCGCTGTTCACGGGGGCCTTCGGAGCCGCGGCGGCCTGGGGCCTGGGGCGGGGTGTGCGGGTCCCGCCGCTGTGGCTGGCGGCCGTTTGGACCCTTTTGGAGGCCCTGCGCCAGCGTCTGCTCTCCGGTTTCCCCTGGATGAACCTGGGTTCGAGCCAGTTCGCCGACCCGGCGACCCTCGCGCTCGCGGCCTTGGCCGGGCAGGCGGGCCTGACCTTCGCCGTGGCCCTGATCAACGCGACCCTGGCCGGGGCCCTGCTGAAGCCCGGTTGGCTGCTGCCGCCTCGGCGAGGGGCCGCGGTCCTGGCGGTGTTGTTGGCCCTGGCGGCAGGGGCGGCCTGGCAGGCGAGGGCCCAGGCGGCTTGGGACCGAGGTGGGGCGGCCTCCGGCGGGACCGCCCTCAAGGTCGCCGTGATCCAGGGAGGCATCGACCAGGACCAGGCCTGGAACAGAGCCTACCGAAGCCGGGTGATGCGCACCTACCTCGGGCTCAGCGACTTGGCCGCGCGCCAGGGGGCCCGGCTCATCATCTGGCCGGAGAGTACCTTCCCGGGCTTCTTCAACGAGGGCGCGCCCGAGGCCGATGAGGCCCTGCGTTTCGCCCGCGACGCCCGGGTGCATCTGCTCATCGGTTCAACCCTGTCGATCGGCGGTCGATACACCAACAGCGCCGTGCTCATCGGCCCGGATGGGTCCGTGGACCATTACGACAAGCGTCACCTAGTCCCTTTCGGTGAATACGTTCCGCTGCGGCGGGCGCTCCCGGTGCTGGACCGACTTCTGGACGGCTTCGGCATGGTGGACTTCCATCCGGGCGACCGCTACCGCGTCTTCGACGTCGACGGCCTCAAGGTGGCTCCGCTGGTCTGTTACGAGAGCGTTTTTCCGGGCCTCTGCCGCGGTCCGGGCCGCCCGGACCTGCTTGTGGTGATCACCGACGACGCCTGGTACGGCGACAGCACCGGGCCGGTGTGGCACGCCTCCCAGGCCGTGGTGCGCGCGGTGGAGAACGGGTGCTGGGTGGTCCAGGCCGCCTGCACGGGCATCTCCCTGGTGGCGGCCCCGGACGGGACGGTGACGGAGCGGGCGGGCATAGGGGCGGTGGGGGTGCTCACCCAGGTGGTCACCCCGGCACGGCCCACTCCTCGACGCTCCCAAGGCCCCTGGATGCTGGGGGCCTGCTTGGTTCTGGTCGCGGTTCCGTTGATCCGGAACCGTCCTCGGGGGCGCGGCGCGGACCCCGCCTGACCCGGGACCAAATCAGGGGCGGACTGCCCTTTTCGCTTTTGAACGGAAAGGTTTCGGGTGACAATGGGCCGAACGGGGGGCGAGGGGGCCCCTCTCCCACCCTCCCGAACCTTGGGCACCCACCCGTGGGCGACGCCGCACTGAAAATCCTCATCCTTTCCGCGGAAGTGGCGCCCTTCGTGCGCGGCGGCAGCCTCGCCGAGGCCGCCCGCGAGCTTCCCACGGCCCTGGCGGCCCAGGGCCACGACGTGCGCCTCGTCATGCCCTATTACCGGGCGGTTGCGCAACAAGCCGGCTCCGCCGAGCTTGTGGCCCCGGCAGTGCCGATCGAAGGGGTCCGGCTCGCCGACGACATGCCCGGCGCCTTCGCCTTGCGCCGCGCCAGCATGGGCCCCTCCCGTATCCCGGTCTATTTCATCGACCAGCCGGCCTATTACGACCGCGATGGCATCTACGGCGAGGGCGGCGGCGACTACGCCGACAACGGCGACCGCTTCGCTTTCCTGGCCTTGGCCGCCTTCGCCACCTGCCGCGCGGTCGGGTTCCGTCCCCACGTGCTCCACGCCAACGACTGGCACGCCGGTTTCGCCCCCATCTACCTCCGCCACGTCTTCGGCTCCGACGCCTTTTTCGCGCGGACGGGCAGCCTGTTCACGGTGCACAACCTGGCCTACCAGGGCCTGTTTCCGGAGGCCCAGTTACGCCGCACAGGGCTCCCCGAGGGCCTGTTCACCTCGGAAGGTTTGGAGTTTTACGGCCAGTTCAACACCCTCAAGGGCGCGCTGCTGTTCAGCGACCGCTTGAACACGCTCAGTGCCCGCTACGCCGAGGAGATCCGCGGGCCCGAATACGGCTGCGGGCTCGACGGGGTGCTGCGCGAGAGGCGCTGCGAACTGACGGGGATCCCCAGCGGGCTCAACACCGAGGAGTGGAACCCGGCGGCCGACCCCCACCTTCCGGCGTCCTACGACGCCGACCATCCCCAGGGGAAGGCCGAGGTGAAGCGACGCCTGCGGGAGGACCTGGGTCTGCCCCCCGACGACGTGCCCCTCGCGGCCATGGTCACGCGGCTGGACCCGGTCAAGGGGCTGGGCTTGGTCGAGGAGATCGCCGACTACCTCATGCACCTCGACATGCAGTTCGTGCTGATGGGACAGGGCGACCCCCGCATCCAGGAGGTCTTCCAAAGGCTGGCCGAGACCTACCCCGAGCGGGCCGCGGTGCGTTTCGTCCATGACCCGGGCCTTGCCCACCGCGTGGTCGCCGGTGCCGACATCTTCATTACGCCCAGCCGCTTCGAGCCCAGCGGAAGGAACCAGTTCATCGCCTTGAGGTACGGGACCGTCCCGGTGGTGCGTTCGGTGGGCGGGCTGGCGGACGCCGTGAGGGATTACGACTCCCGGTCCGGAGCCGGGAACGGATTTTCCTTCTCCGAGTACAACTCCATGGCGTTGTTCAACGCGCTCCAGCGGGCGCTGGAGGTGTACCGGGACCGGGAGGCATGGGACCGCCTACGCCGTGCGGGCATGTCCGAGGACCATTCCTGGGCCGTCAGCGCCCGGA
>DAIDJD010000212.1 GCA_027451505.1 candidate division FCPU426 bacterium | reverse complement strand
ATGATGATCGCCACGACCAGCAGGATATGGATGAACCCGCCCATGGTGTAGGAACTGACGTACCCGAAAAGCCACAGGGCGATCAAAACGAACGCGATGGTGTATAGCATGGCGCCTCAAGGTTTGGGGAGTGCGCGGTGGGGTGCGCCGCCACCATAAATGGCTCCGGCCCGTCGTTTATTCCCCGCCGCCGTTTTCACGCCGCCCGGAACCCGCCGCGGCGCCGAAGGCTATTGCGGAGCGGCCCGCGGCGGATTCGCCATGGAACCCGGGGGCACGACCGCCCCCTGGCGCGGCGTTGACCTCCCGCCTGGAATAGATCCCCTCCGCGACACATTCAGGGTGAGGTATTCGTAATCCGTCCGACGGAGGGGATTCCGCCGGGCAGGACCATGTCCCACCCGGAGAATGCCATGCGGGGAAACGGAAACGACCACGGAAATGGAAGCGGGGTGCCCTTGGATAGGGCCGAGGCCCGCCAAAACGCCTACTTCACCATCCTGGTCCTCGGTGGAGGTTTCGCCATCGGCGGCATCCTCGAGGACTTCCTCAGGTCCGAGGGGTATCCCGTGCTCCTGGCGGAATCCGCGGAGGACGCCCTGGCAAAAACCCGAAGGTTCGAGCCAAGCCTGATCCTGCTGGACTGCGACAGGAAAGGCGTCCCTTGCCTGATCCTGCTGCCCGAGCTTTTGTCGGCGGCGCCCTCGGCCGCGGTGATCCTGCTCGGCGACGGCCCCGATGGCGCCGGCGTATCCAGCGCGGTCGAGGCCATGAATCGCGGCGCGGCCGACTTCTTCACGCGCCCCCTCGATTTCAACCGGCTCAAATCGGCCATCGACCGCCAAAAAGCCCTCTTCAAGACCAGGTTCCCTATCTAGGCACTCCCACACGGCGGATCGATCCTCGAAGCCCGGGGGCCGTCGGATCCACGCCGGCACGGGCATTGAGGCCGCCAGCCCGGGCGCCGGCGGCGCCAAAGCAGAGCACGGCGGCCATAAAGGACATGGCCAAATTCGATAATGCGCGTTTTTTCATCGAGCCTCCCTGTGGGTGATGGTTTCCGGGCGATCCCGGCCCAAATCGGTTACGACATTCCCCGCGTCCGCGCGGTCCGTGCCTCGCGCCGCCCGGCGGTCGCAGGCCGGGGCCCAGGGGACCCGATGCGCGGTCCCGGGGCCGTCGAGATCCCCGGCGCCAGCCGTCAAGCCGCCCGCCGGCGGCGCCCCCACGCCAGCAAGGCGCCGCCGCTGACGATGACCACGATGCCGAGCACGGGAGAAAGCGGTATGGTTTTGGTCCGATTGGCCGTGGCCACAAGGGATCCTATATGCAGGATCGTCACGCGGTGGGGATAGCTGATCCCCGTGTAGAAAAGCGATGCGCAGCCAAGCACCACCAAAAGCACGCCCCAAAAGGTTCTGGTGCCCAAGTCGTCCTCCGTGATTCTCAGATCCCGGAATATCCGGGTCGACCGCCGGCGGAGCCAGCGCCCCGCCCACGCCTCCTCAACGCCGGAACGGGCGGGTTTATTCCCTCCCCATCGTCATCGCCGCGTTTCCGGGCGGAGTCGGGTCCCAAGATTCTCCCCCACCCCGGCCAGGGCCCGGGCCCTGAGGCGCGCGTAGCACAGGCGCAGGCAGATCTGCCTCAACCAAGCGTAGATCGGCGCCCGGAACACGTAGCCCCCCATCTTCCGGTAGGCGATGATGAAGGTCTCTTGAACGATGTCCTCGGCTCCGGTGTCCTGGCCGCCCAAAAAATACCAACTCGCCCGCAACAGCCGCGGCCGATGCGTCTCGAATAACTCCCTTTCGGCGTCGGGATTCCCGGCGAGGATTTCCGCCACGAGCTTTTCATCTGGCTTCATGGACCACACTCAACAAGGCACTGGTTTTGCCGGATTTCAAACTATTCGGTACATACTTTAATGCTTCCAGCGGGTGCCTTATTCCGGATTACGGAAGATGTATGCCACCCATCACGCGCATAAAGGCCCTGCATTCCTAAAGGTGAACCACCGCGCGGCGCCGAGGCACCGAAATTTACCGCCTGTTCAAGGACGGCCCCCTGTGGCAACCTGGGTCCGGCGCGCGGTACGGGACCGCACGCACGGGGGAGGCGCCTTGGGGAAGAGGCTGGGAATCAAGCCGGGCCGGGCCGCGCTCGCCGCCCTTCTGGCCCTGTCGGCCATCGGCGCCGCCAAGGGCGCTTCCGCCGCGGACCAGCCTTCCAGCGGGCCCCCGCCTCCCGCCGCCCAGCCGACCCCCGCCCCGCCGGATTTCGGATCCGATGCCACGGGCGGCTGGGCCGGGACGCGCGGAAGCCTTCAGCGGGCGGGCATCACCATCAACGCGCAATGGGTGTTGGAGGGTTTCTGGAACCTACAGGGCGGTCTGCGCACCGGGACCGATTGGGCCACCACCTTCGACCTCAACGCGGCCCTGGACACCGAGCAGGCGTTCCATTGGAGGGGAGGCGAACTCTATGTGGATCTGGAGGACCATTCCGGGCGCGATCCCGGAACCGATCTTACCGGGGACCTCCAGGGCTTCGACAGGCTCAATTCGTCCGATTACCTACAGATCTATGAATGTTGGTACCAACAGGCCCTGCCGGGGGGCTGGCTCACGCTGAAAGCCGGCAAATGGGACGCCAACGACGACTTCAGCGTCATCACCAACGGACTTCTCTTCTTCAACGCCTCGGACCACGTCACCCCGACCCTGCTTCCGTTCCCCACGACCCCGGACCCTATGCCGGGCGCGGCCGTGGACCTAACCCCCGGGAGCCTTTGGTACGCCGATTTCGGGGCCTTTGACGCCAACCGTTCGGACCACTTCGGCGACCTTTACGGGAACCCCCAGGACGTCCAGCCCACCGCCACCGGCACCCTCCTGATCGGGGAAACGGGCCTGCGCTGGGGTTCGGATCCGCAAGCGCTCGACGGTGACCTCAAGCTGGGGGCCTGGGGCCACACCGGCACCTTCCGGCGCCTCGACGGGGGATCCCAGACCGGGGCGATGGGCTGCTACGCCATCCTGGATGAGACCCTTTGGCGGCCCTCCGCCGACGCCGGGGCGGACCCGGGCCGGGGCCTGCGGGCGTTCCTGGCGCCGGGATGGACCGAAGCGGCGGTGGCGACCCTGGACCGCGAGTCCTCGGCCGGGCTCACTTGGACCGGACCCTCAGCGGCCCGTCCGCGGGACGTCCTGGGCTGGGGCGCCGACCTCGCGCACATCCCGGCGGCCGCAGCGCCCGCGCAACCCTATGAGCTGGCCTGGGAGGCCTTTTACCAACTCCAGGCCACGGCCTGGGCCGCGTTCACGCCCGACCTGCAATACATCGTCCATCCAGGGGGGCGCACCAACGGTGCGCTGGTGGCCTCCCTGGACGCCACCCTCCAGCTCTGAGCCCCCCGGGCCCCGGCTAGAGGGCCTTGACGCTGGGCACCTCGCGCCAGGCCTTGAGGGCGGCCGGGGTGAGGCTGTCCATGTGCTTGACGAAGAGGGCCACCTGCCAGATCTGCTGGTCCGTCAGGGTGCCTCCGAAGGCCGGCATGCCGGTCATGCGGATTCCGTGGCGCACCTTCCAATACGTGGCCCCGTCGGAATCGTCCTCCACGCCGTCCTTGGCCAGTTGGGGCGGGCGCTGGTACAGGCCCAGGGCGATGTTCGAGGGGGCGGCGTCCGCGGCTCCGTGGCACACCGCGCAGTTCATGGAATAGACCTTGATCCCGGCCAGCAGGTTCTGTTCGTTGTAGGCCAAGGGGTTGGGGCCCTTGGGGGCCTCGCGGCGGATGGTGGCCCGCAGCGACGTGTGGGCGGCCCAGCGCTCCAGGGCCGGGGGCGGGCTGTCGGCGTTGGCGGGCATCCAGCCCTCCTCCACGAAGATCACCGCGCCCACGAGCCCGGCGAGGAGCGTGAACACGATGCCGGCCAGGAAAGTCTTTGCCATAGGGTCCCCCATTGAAGATGCGATTCCCCCC
>DAIDJD010000211.1 GCA_027451505.1 candidate division FCPU426 bacterium | reverse complement strand
CTGGCCCGCGACCCGGACATGGGCGTGCTCTACCTGTACATGGCGCGCCTATGGCTGGCCCGCGGCCACGCCTCCAAGGCGCGCGAAACCCTTGAGGGCGGCATCCGCGCCGATCCGGGTTTCGCGCCGAACGACGCCCTTTTGGCCGGCCTGCGCGCGCGGATGGGGACGCCCGCCGACCGGGATGCGGCCCGTGACCTGTACCGGCGGGCCCTAGCCCTTGAGGATGATCCGGGCTGGCGCGCGGCCCTCCAGGCCTTGGGACCCCCGTGAAGGGCCGCCCCGGGCGCGCCCTCGCCCACTTGGCCGTTGCCGCCTGCCTAGCCTCGCCTGCCGCGGGGCTTAGGGCGGGGGGATCCTTCGATACCGGGTACGGGATCTGGTCGCCTTCGGGCCTCTGGCACCGGGTGTCCGGCCCCGCCTGCGTCACGCCAAGCAGCGGCGCGGCGTGCGTGTACTACGGGATGGACGCCTCCTGCGACTACGCCACCGGCCAGGCGCAGGACTCCAGTTTGACCACCGTCTCGCCCGTCCCCCTGGCTGCGGGCGACGCCAGCGTCGATTTTTGGCTCCTGTACCAGGTGCAGAGCTTCGACCCGGCCTGCCAGGACCGGCTGCGCCTGGAGTACAGCCCGGACGGCGCCACGTGGTACCTCGCCGACGACGACCTCACCGTCCAGAGCGATCCCCCGGGCGGGGCTCCCTTCATCGGCTATTCCAGCGGCGGCGGGATCGGAGGCCCGCCGTTGTGGCAGCACCTCATCGTGAGCCTGGCCGCCTACGCCGGCACGGACTACTACTGGCGCTTCCGTTACCTTTCCAGCGACTCCCAGGCGGGCAACCCGGGCTGCGGGCCGCCCGACCTGTTCCAGGGGTTCCTGGGGTTCGCCCTGGACGATGTCCGCCTGGGGCAGGCTCCCCTCCCCCTGGAGCTCTCCAAAAGCGTGTCCCCGGCCGTGGGGGCGCCCGGGGACACCTTCACCTTCGTGATCGACGTGGTCAACACGGGCGCTTCCGCGGCCGATGTGGCGGTGTGGGATACCCTGCCGCAGGGGGTCGCCTACGCCGCCGCGCTGGGCGGCACCATTTCGGCGGGGCTGGCCCGGTGGAGCCTTGCGTCCCTGCCCGCGGGCCAGGGGGCGTCCGTGACCCTTCTGGCCCAGGCCGCGCCGGGGACGGCGGTGCCCGCGGATTGGGTCGACCAGGCCGAGGCGTCCTCCTCGCTCACCACCACGCCGTTGCTCAGCCCCCAGGTTCTGGCCAAGGTGCGCGCCCCTGGCCTGAGCCTGCTCAAGACGGCCCAGCCCGGGGAACTCGCCAGCGGTGAAAACGTGACCTACAGCCTGTTGGTCGAAAACGACACGCCGCTCACCCAGAGCGCCTTGACGCTTGCCGACCAGCTTCCGGCCGGGTTCTCCCCGGCGCAGGCCTATCCTCAGGAAAGCGGCCCGGGCGCCTGGATCCTGCCGTCACTGGCCCCGGGCCAAGTGGCCACCGCGGAGCTGTGGGGCCCGCTCTTCGGACAGGATGGGCAGGTAGTGGTCAACGTGGCCACCGTGGCAGGGGCGGGATCCGCCACGGCCACGGCCTCCGCCTCGGTGACCGTGCGCAATCCGGTGCGCCCCTCCATCACGCTCAAGGCGGTCTTCCCCAACCCGGCCCCGGCCCACTCCTCTGGCGCGCCGGAGGCTGCCTTCATCGACTACCACCTGTCCGTGGCCATGGCGGTGAATCTGGACGTCTACGATGTCTCGGGCCAGCGGGTGCGCAGCCTCAGCCTTCCGGGGGGGCAGGGCGATCAGCAGGGCTCCTGGGATCTGCGCAACGCCGCGGGCCGGCAGGTGGCCGCCGGGCTTTACGTGCTGCGCCTGTGGTCGCCCTTGGAGGTTCAGCCGCAGCCCCAGGCCATCGGCTACCTGGCGGTGGTCTGGTGAACGCCGTTCGCGCCGCCGGCTTGGCGGCGGCGTTGCGGGTGCCGCGCTTCCTGGGGGCTCTTACGACCGGCGCGGACTTCCTCGACGCCAACATCCCGGCGCGGCCGGCCGCCCTGGCCGGGAGTTTCGCCGCCTACAGCGACGACCCCGTCGCGTTCCTGTACAACCCCGCGGCCCTGGGACGCCAGTCGCAGCCCATGCTCTCGGCGACCCATTTCCTTTCCATCGTCGACACGGAATTCGATCAGGCCAGCTACGTGGAGCCCCTGACGGTCTGGGGATCGGAGGCCGGGCTGGGGATGGACGTGCAGTACGACACGACCGGAAATTTCCAGCAGATCGACGCCCAGGGCAACGCCCTCGGTTCGGTGGCCAACTACGACCTGTTGGCGGAGGGCGCGGGCGGGATCGCGATCACGGACCGCCTGCGCCTGGGGGCCGCGGCCAAGATCTTCGACAGCCTGCTGGCCCAATACCACGCTCAGGGCTACGCGGCCGACCTGGGAGCCCAATACGACCTCGCTCCCGGTTTCACGCTGGGCGCGGCCCTCATGAACATGGGCAGCGAGAGCGCGTTTATTTCCGTGGCCGATGCGCTTCCAGCCCGCCTCAGCCTGGCGGCCCGTTATGTGGTCGTGGACGAGGGGCTGAACCTGTTGCAGGCTTCGGCCGAGGTGGACCGTTTCTTCAGCCAAGCCGATCCGACGGCCGCGGGCTTCGGCGCGGAGTATTGGTACGCCCGCACCCTGGTCTTCCGGCTGGGCTGGTTGGACGCGGCCTTGGCCGGGCCCATGAGCATCGGCATGGGGGTGCGTTGGGGGAGCCTGGAGTTGGATTACACCTACAGTTCTCTGGGGGACCTCGGCATGATGAACCGCTTCAGCCTGACCGTGGCCTTGGGGAGCCTTTTCGAGAAGCTGGGCTGGACCGTGGCCCCCATCCGCGGAGTCCGTACCGGGTCCGCGGCCCCGGAGGTCCGGGTGGCGGCCCCATGATCCCCTCCGGAGGGGAGGGCTGCCCGGGCTGCGCGCGGGTGGCGGCCGCCCTGGCGGGCCGGGATCCCGCGCTGGTGGCGGAGCTTCCGGCCTCGGTGCTGGTGCTCGGGGACCACCAGGCCTTCCCGGGATACGCGGTTCTGTGGAGCCGTGTCCACGTCGTGGAGGCCCATCACCTCGATCCCGGCGCCTACGACGCCTTCATGCGCGACTACCGCGCGGCGGCCTGGGCCGTGGAACGCGCCACCGGCTGCCTGAAGCTCAACACCGCGGTGCTCGGCAACCAGGTGCGGCACTGCCACATCCATCTTTTCCCCCGTCCGGCCGACGATCCATCGCCTCTGGAGCATCCTTGGGTCCACTCCGCGCGTTTCGGCGAGCCGGGCGACGCCGCCCTGCGGAGGCGCTGGATCCGTGCTTTGAAGGAGGCGCTCCCTTGAACATTCCCCCCGTCGTGGCCCACCGTGGGCTGGCCCGACTTTTTCCGGAGAACACGTGCGCCTCGGTCCGGGCCGCGCTGGACGCGGGACTTCGCTACGTCGAGATCGACGTCCAGCTCACCTCCGATGGTGTGCCGGTGTTGCAGCATGACGCCGACCTCATGCGCATGAGCGGACGCCCGGGGGACGTGCGGCGCCTGCCCTACCGGCGCATCAGGGACCTGCCGCAGGCGGAACCGGGTCGATTTGGGGCCCGCTTCCGGCGCGAGCGTTTGGCCACCCTGGCTTCGTTGAGCCGGGTCCTGTCCCAAAAAAGGCCCTTCACCTTGTTCGTGGAGATCAAGGAGGAATCCCTCGAGGTTTTCGGGAGGGAGCGCGTGCTCGGCGCGGTGGCGGCGGCGGTGGCGCCCATCCGGCGGCGCTGCGCGTTGATCAGCTTCGATCTGGGGGTCCTCAGGCTGGCCCGGGAGCGCACGTCATTTTCCGTGGGTCCGGTGCTGAGATCCTTGGGGCAATGGGAGCGCCAGGCGCGGAACTTGCGGTCCGAATGGGTCTTTTGCGACCGGCGCCTGCTCCCAAAGGAGGGGGCGCTGGCCGGCCTGTTCGGGTCGGCCCGCCTGGTGGTCTACGAAGTCCCGGAAACCGAAAAGGCCCGCGACCTGCTGAGGAGGGGGGCCTTTGCCGTGGAGACCTTCCGTTGCGACAGCTTGGCCCAAGAACTGGCCTTGTTCCGCTGACGTGGGCCGGGGCAAAGACTCCGACGAACCGAGAAACCAGCCGGGATCGAGGCGCATTGACGCATTTTAGACCTCGGTGCTACAATGCGAAACTCCGAGGCCCGCTGGAAGGTGGCCCCGTCCAGCGCGGCATCCGTCCAAAATATATGGGCGTGTCCGACTATTGAGAAGGGGAATCCATGCTCCGCTCCCGTTATCTGCGTCTCGGCTTCCCGATTTTTTTGGCCGCGGGGGTCGCCGCATCCTCGGCGCGGGCTTCCGCTCCCAAGAGTGCGGTCCTCGACGACTTTGAGCGGGTGCCCGCTCCGGGGCTCACGCGCGGCTTCGACCCGATGGAGGCCATCCGCCACCCCACCTATCCGGGCAACGACTTTGACGTCGCCACCGCGGGTTACGCCTCGGTGACCTCGCTGAGCAAGGACGCGGCCCGCGCCGCCAACGACAAGGCCTTGTATCTGTTCATCCAGGGCAAGACCGCAGCTCAGGTCCGTTTCACGGTGCCGGCGGACTATATCGTCAAGGGATCCGATGATGCTCCGCAGACCTGGGAGACCGGGTTCGGCTTGAGCACCTCCAGCATCACCCCGCTGAAGGTCACGGACTGGAGCCCCTACCGTTACTTCGACTTTCGCGCCTACAACCCGGGAACCGCGGTTCAGACCCTCCACATCCGTTTCAGCGACGCCGACGCCAACGTCACCGAGACGTCGGTGGTGTTGCCCAAGGGCGAATGTGAGGTCGAGGTTCCCTTGGACCTGCTTTCCCAGGCCCGCCTGACCCCCTCGGACATGAAGGAGGTCCTGCTGTACTTGGACACGGTCGGACAGACCGTGGATCCCGTGCTGATGTTCGACCAGCTGGCCCTCTACCAGGACGATTCCGCGACGCGGGCGCGCATTGAGGCAGAGGGCGGCGACGACGAGGACAACCAGGACGAGGAGGATTGGGACAGCGAGGACCAGGACGTGGTCCGCAAAGTCCGGGTTGTCCGTCCCGGGGCCACCCAGGCCACGCCCGCCCCGGCCTCCGGAACCGCTGGCGCCCGTTAGCGCCCCGCTCGGCGCGCGTATGAGCCCCCGGCAATGGCTGCGTCTGGCGCGGCCGCGACAGTGGCCCAAGAATTTGGTGCTATTCGGGGGCCTGCTCTTCGCGGGGAGGCTCAGCGGTCTCCCCGCGGATGTGGCCTCGGGCAGGTGGGCCGACGCGGTGCGGGCGCCCGGGTTGGCTTTCGTGGCGTTCGTCTCCTTCGTGCTGCTGTCCTCCGCGGTGTACGCCCTCAACGACATCCGGGACGCCGAGGAGGACCGCAGGCATCCGTTGAAGCGCCAGCGGCCCGTCGCGGCGGGCCTTGTGCGGCCCGTGGAGGCCGCGGCGCTCGCGGTCATCTGGACGGCGGCCGGGTTGGCCACGGCGGCTTGGCTGGGGCCCGGGTTCCTCACCTTGGCCGCGGGATACCTGGGGCTTTCGGCGCTGTATTCGTTTTGGACCAAGCACCAAGTCATCCTGGACGTGCTCAGCCTGTCGGCGGGATTCGTCTTGCGGGCGGCCGCCGGGGCCGAAGCGGTCGGCGCCGACATCTCGCCGTGGCTCCTGGTGTGTTCCATGCTTCTGGCCCTCTTCCTGGGCTTGGTGAAGCGCAGGGCCGAACTGGCCGCGCTTGAGTCCGGCACCAGGGCGCCACGACGCACCCTGGAGCACTACAGCATCGGGCTTCTGGACCAGATGACGTCCGTGGTGGCCGCCGCCACACTGGTGGCGTATTCCCTGTACGCTTTCGCGGCCCATCCGGGGGAGACTCCCTGGATGATGTTGACCATCCCGTTCGTGCTGTACGGGATCCTCCGCTACCTTTACCTGACCCACCAGAAAGGCATGGGCGCAGCCCCCGAGCAGGCGCTCCTGGGGGACCGGGGGCTCCAGGTGGATCTATGCCTTTGGGCCGCGGCCAGCGCCTTGATCGTCGCCCATACCCGCCGTTGACGATCCCCTAGGAGCCCTTCCCGTGGCGAAGCGCACCCGCCGAAGTTCTGTCCGGTCACGACCGCGAACCGAAGATTTCGAATGGATCCTGGCCCCCTGGGACGCCCTGCTCGGCCTGCACCGCCGTGCGCACCGAGCCGTCGCGGACGCGGCCCGGTCGGTCCGGGACGCCCTGCGCACCCGGCCATCGGCGCGTCTGTTCGCCGTCGTGATGCTGGCGGCGTTGGTGTTCCGGCTTTGGCCGCCGGACTGGTACACGCGGGGCACCTTCCACCCCGACGAGCGTTGGCTCCTCGAGAAGACGGCGAACCTGAACTGGCCTGGCGAGCCCGGCCGCGACGACCCCGCCGGGCTGCAGTACGGAAGCCTTCCGCTGTACGCCGTGGCGGCGGTGCGCAGCGTCGCCGTGGGCCTGTTCCACGCCGATCCGTATCGCGCGGTGATCGTGTGCGG
>DAIDJD010000210.1 GCA_027451505.1 candidate division FCPU426 bacterium | reverse complement strand
GGGGCAGGCCGTCCGGGGTGGGGGTGCGGCGCGGGGCGGGGGCCGCGGGCGGGACGGCCCCGACCCCGGACGCCCACAAAAGCGTCCAGGACGCCAGGGCCAAGGCCAGGGCGGCGGACCTCACCATTTTTGGATGACCGCCTTGCCGGCGCGGGCCGCGGCGATGCTTTCCCGCAGGGCCGCGGCCCGGGGGCTGTCGGGCTCGAGCTCGAGGTAGCGTTCCCAGGCCGCCACGGCCCGCTCCACCCAGCCCCGGTTGAGGAACAGGACCCCCAGACCGAAGTGGGCCCCCGCGAGGTCGCCCTGGAGTTCCACGGCCTTCTCGTATTCGGTGAGGGCCTCCTCCCACCAGGACTTCGCGAAGTACGCGTTGGCCAAGTGGAAGTGCGCCTTGGCCTGGCTTGGGTCGAGCTCGACGGCCTTGAGGCACTCCCCGACCGCCTCGTCCGGGCGCCCCAGGCGCGTCAGGACCGCGCCCAGGTTCAGGCGGGAGGGGAAGTGGCGCGGGTCCGCGGCGACGGCCCGCCGGAACAGTTCGGCGGCCCCCTCCAGGTCGCCCTGGCGGTAGCGTTCCCGGCCCAGGGCGTTGAGCCCTCCGGGGCTGTCCTGCGAGCCTTCCGCCGCGTCCTCGGGCATCGTCAGTAGATGACCTTGTTCAGGGGGTATTCGACGATCCCCTGGGCGCCCGCGCGCTTGAGCCTGGGGATGAGTTCCCGGGCCTGGCGCTCCTCGATGACCGTGACCACGTCCACCCAATCCCCCTTCGCCAGCGGGCTGACGCTGGGGTTCTTCATCGACGGCAGCAGTTCCAGCACCGCCTCCAGGCCCTTGCGGGGCACGTTCATCATCAGGCCCACCATACGCTTGGCCAGGAGGGCGCCCTGGAGCAGGGTCACCAAATCCTCGATCTTGGACCGCTTCCAGGGGTCCTTCCACGCCGACTTGCCGACCACCAGGCGGGTGTTGGTCTCCAGGACCGTGTCCACGATGCGCAGCTTGTTGGCCCGCAGCGAGGAGCCGGTCTCGGTGATCTCGACGATCGCGTCGGCGAGGTCCGGGCACTTCACCTCGGTGGCCCCCCAGCTGAACTCGACCTCGGCCTCCACCCCGCGCTCCTCCAGCCACCGCTTGGTCACGCCCACCAGTTCGGTGGCCACCCGCTTCCCCTTGAGGTCCTTCGCGGAGCGCACGGGGCTGTCCTCGGGCACGCACAGGACCCAGCGGGCCTTGGCGTCGGTGGCCTTGCTGTAGTCGAGTTCGGCGAGCTCCAGCACGTCGCTTCGGTTCTCGACCACCCAGTCGTGGCCGCACAGCCCGGCGTCCAGGACCTCGTCGGCGACGTAGCGGCTCATCTCCTGGCTGCGGATGAGCATGCAGCGGATCTCGGGGTCGTCGATGGTGGGGTAGTAGCTACGGGCGTTGATGGTGACCTGGAAGCCGGCGCGGCGGAACAAGTCCACCGTGGCCTGCTCGAGGCTGCCTTTGGGGATGCCCAGCTTGAGGGCCCGGGGGCCCTTGGTGCCTTCCTTTTTGTCGCTCAAAGCCGCTCCTGAGGGATCGCGGGGATCCCGAGTTTAGGGCGCGGACCCTCCCGGGTCAACGTGGCCCGGCGTTTTCCCGTTCCCAGCGCTGCCCGTCCCGGCCGTCGTTCACGGCGATGCCCCGCCGGCGAAGTTCCTCGCGCAGGGCGTCGCTGCGGGCCCAGTCCTTGGCGGCCCGCGCCCGGGCCCGTTCCTCGAGCAGGGCCCGTTCCTCGGCCCCCAGTTCCGGGGCCGGGGCCCCCGTCTCCAGAAGACCCAGGCCCAGCCAAGCGTCCATGGCCCGGACCAGGGCCCGCTTCATCCCCGGGTCCAGGCCCGGGTCCTTGGCCGCCTCCCAGGCGACCGCCAGGGCCCGGGGGGAATTGAGGTCGTCGGAAACCTGGGCCCAAAATTTGGCCCACAGCGGGTGGGCCCGGGCGGCCTCGGGCGTCCCCTCCGCCGCCCCGGGGTCCGCGGCCAAGCGCGCCCTCAAGGCCAAGCGTCCGGCCCGGGCCCCGTCCAGGGCCTCATAGGCGAAGGTCAACGGCGCCCGGTAATGGGTCCCCAGGCAGAAGAAGCGGTAGTCCATGGGGTCGTAGCCGCGTTCCAGGAGCGTCGAGAGGGTGAGGAACTCCCCGCCCGTCTTGCTCATCTTGCCTTTGTCGAGGACCAGGAACTCCCCGTGCAGCCACACGTTGACCCAGGGATGCACCCCCAGGTACGCCTCGCTCTGGGCGATCTCGTTGGAATGGTGCACCGGAATGTGGTCGACCCCCCCGCAATGGATGTCGAAGGTGGCCCCCAGCCATTTCAGGCTCATGGCAGAGCACTCGATGTGCCATCCGGGGAAGCCCTTCCCCCAGGGGCTATCCCATTCCATCAGGCGCCGGCTTCCCGGCGGGCTGAGCTTCCACAGGGCGAAATCCCCGGGATGGCGCAGCCCGCCGCGCGGGCGGACGCGGGCCCCCGCCTCCTGGCCGCCCAGGTCCTTGCGGGCGAACTCGGCGTAGCGCGGGAAGGAGGCCACGTCGAAATAGATCCCGTCCTCGGCGGCGTAGGCGTGGCCCTTGGCCAGGAGGCCCGCCACCATCTCGATCTGTTCGGGGATGTGTTCGGTCGCCCGGGGCGTGCGGGTGGCGTCGACGATGTTCAGGCGCCGGAGGTCCCGGTCGAAGAGCCGGGTGTAGTGGTCGGCGATCTCGAGGACGCCGCGGCCCTCCCGGCGGGCGCCCTGCTCCATCTTGTCCTCGCCAGAGTCGGAATCGCCCACCAGGTGGCCCACGTCGGTGATGTTGCGCACGTGCTCCACGGACAGCCCGTCGAGGCGCAGGGCCCGCACCAGCAGGTCCTCGAAGACATAGGTGCGCAGGTTGCCGAGGTGGGCATCGTGGTAGACTGTGGGGCCGCAGCAGTAGAGGCCCACCGACCCGGCCCGGGCCGGCCGGAAGGGCTCGCGGGCGCGGGTGCGGGTGTTGTAGAGGTTCAGGGTGCTCATGCCATAAGATCCGGGAGGGGCCATGGGGATGTCGGAGTTCCACGGCTTCAAGGTCCGCGCCATCGCGGGCCGGGAAATCGCACTGGAGCGCTACGCCGGGCGGGTGGCGCTGGTCGTGAACACCGCCTCGGAGTGCGGCTTCACGCCCCAGTACCGCGGCCTGGAGGCGCTCCACCGGCGCTTCCGGGACGGGGGTCTCGCGGTTTTGGGCTTCCCCTGCGACGACTTCGGGGGCCAGGAGCCCGGTTCCGACGCGGAGATCGAGGCGTTCTGCCGCAGGAACTACCAGGTCGGTTTCGACCTGTTCTCCAAGGTCCGGGTGCGCTCCGAGCCCGTGGAGCCGTTGTACCGCTGGCTCTGCGCCGCCCCGGGCTTCGCCGGCCCGGTGGACTGGAATTTCACGAAGTTCCTGGTCGGGCGGGACGGGGCGGTGCTGGGGCGTTGGGAACCGGGGGAGCCGCCGGAGTCCGCCGCGGTGGTCGCCGCCGTCACCAAGGCCTTGGCCGCCCCCTGAGGCGGCTCAGCCGGTGTTCTTCATCCCCGCCGCGATGCCGTTGATTGAAAGCAGGATGGCCTCCTCGAGGGCCGTCTCGGTCTTCAGGTCGGGACGCTCCCGCAGGCGGCGCAGAAGCTCGATCTGAACCATGTGCAGCGGATCGAGGAAGGCCCCGCGGCGGTCCAGGCTCTCGCGAAGGTCGGGTTCGTTCTCCAGCAGCCGGGACACCCGGGCCACCGCGCAGACTGCCGCCACGGCCTCATGGTAGGCGTCCTCGATGCGGCCGTGGATGGCGGGGGCCTCGGGACCCTGGGCCAGGGCCGCGTAACGTCCCGCCACGCCCAGGTCGGCCTTTTTCAGCGACATCTGGGCGTTGTCGATCAGGTCGCGGAAGAAGGGCCAGCTTTCGTACATGCGCCGCAGGCGCTCAAGGCACCCGGCGTCGGCGGCCAAGCGTGAGCGCAGGGCCTGGCCCAGGCCGTACCAGCCCGGAAGCAGGTGGCGGCTTTGGGTCCAGGAGAAGACCCAAGGGATGGCCCGGAGCGAGTCGAAATCGAACCCCTTCCCGTCGTCCCTGCGGCTGGGGCGGCTGCTGATTCGGTGGCGGCCGATCTCCTTCAGCGGGGTGGCTTGTTGGAGGAAATCCATGAAGCCGGGGGCGGCCAGGAGCGAGCGGTAGGCGGCCTCGGCCTCCCCGGCCAGGGCCTCCATTTCCGCCTCCCAGGCCGGGTCCGGCCTGAGCTCGTCGGCGGGGAAGCCCGCCTCCAGGGTGGCCGCCGCCAGGTGGTCCAGGTGCCGCAGCGCCCACGGGGCGAGGAAGTAGTGGTCCCCCACCACCTCCCCCTGTTCGGTGATCCGCAGGCCGTCCTCCACCGTGTCGGGGGGTTGGGCCAGGATGGCCCGGTGCGTGGGACCGCCACCGCGGCCGACGCTGCCTCCGCGCCCGTGGAAGAGGCGCAGCCGCAGCCCTTCGGCCCGGGCCCCCTTCAGGAGGGCCCGCTGGGCCTCGTAGAGCCGCCACCGTGAGGCGACGTAGCCGCAATCCTTGTTGCTGTCGCTGTAGCCCAGCATGACCTCCTGGAGACCCCCACGCATGGCCAGGTGCTCCCGGTAGGCGTGGGCGCGGTAGAGCCCCGCCATCAGGTCGGCGGCGTCCTCCAGGTCCCGGCGGGTCTCGAACAGCGGGATCAGGTCCAGGCGGCTGTGGCGCCCCGGGGCGTAGAGCCCGGCTTCGCGGAAGAGCAGCAGCACGCCCAGGAGGTCGCTGCGGCGGTGGGTCATCGAAAGGATGAAGCTGCGCACCGATCCCGGGTCCAGGCGCTCCACGGAGCGCGCCGCTACCTCCAAGGTGCCCAGCACCGTGGCGACCTCCGGCCCCAGCCCGTCGCGGTCCCGCGTCAGGGGGCGGGGCACCGCCAGTTCCCGGTTCAACAGGTCGACCCGGGCCCCCTCCTCCAGCGTGGCGTAGTCCGGGCACACCCCCGCCGCCGCCAGCAGCGTCGCCACGACGCGGTTGGTTGTGTCCGAGTGGTGGCGCAGGTCCAGCCCCACCAGGCGCGCGCCGAAGACCTCGGCCCCGCGCCGGACCCCCTCCAGCACCCCGTCGGCCACCACCCCGGCCTTGTTCTCGCGCAGGCTCTGGCCCATCAGGTCCAGGTCCTTGAGCAGGGCCCCGCCGTCGGGGTACCAGGTGCCGGGCTCGGGGCCGCGGCCCGGCGTGCCGCGCAGCACCCGGCGCCCCTCGCGGACGCTGCGCGCCGTTTTTTCGAGCATGAAGCGAAGCTTCCTGCGGTAGGGCTCGGCCGCCACGTCGTCCCCGAGGTTCTCGGCCAGGGCCGGGAAGGCCCCCTCGTCCTCGCGCAGGGAGGCCAGCAGCCCCCGGCCAACGTCCACCTGCTGCTGGCTCATGCTCAGGTGCCGATAGAGGCGGCGCAGTCCGCGCGCGTGCAGGCGCAGCGCCGTGGTCCGCATCTCCTCGAGGACCTCGGCCGTGACCCGCGGAGTCACGTTGGGGTTGCCGTCGGCGTCGCCGCCGATCCAGGAGCCGAAGTCGACGAACGACGGCAGGCGCCAGTCCTCGCTTTCCCCGTACACCGCGCGGAAGTCGGAACGCCAGCGCCGGTAGAGCTCCGGCACCGCCTTCCCCAGGCTCCCCTCGAAATAGAACAGGCTTCGACGGGCCTCCACCAGGACCGTGGGGCGCTCCCTGCGCACATCGTCGCTCTGCCAGAGCACCACCAATTCCTCGAGCACCTTGAGGCGGCGGGCCTCCCGGGCCTCGTCGTCCGGGCCCTCGCCGAGCAGCCCCGCGGCGGCCGACGTCAGCCGGTGCAGGGTCTCCTGCGTGGTGCGCCTCTTGCTTTCGGTGGGGTGGGCCGTGAAGACGGGGGTGACCTGGGCCCTCTCCAGGAAGGCGCCCACCTCCCCGGCGGGGACGCCCCGCTGGCGCAGGCGCTCCAGCGAGCGCCGGAGGATCCTGGGCCCGGCGCCGGCGTGGGCGTGGAGTTTTTCGGCCAGGTTGGACATCCCGAAATAGTGCGTGAACGCCTTGATCAGGATGACCAGATCGGGCTCGGGCAGGGTGCGCACCCACGCGCTCAGTTCGTCGAGGCGGGAGGGATCCCCGCTGCGGCGGAAGTCCCGGGCTAGGCGTCGGGCCCGTTCCACCATCTCGAGGGCGGCATCGCCCTCCTGGCGGGCGATCACCTTGCCGAGGTTGCCCGCAAGGGAGCGGATAAGGAAGGTGAGTTCGGTGGGATCGGGCATGGGCGCCATTTTGCCTGTCGGAACGCCGGGGTTCAACCCGTTAGGCCGGTCCGCTTGGCTGGCGCTTGCGGGTTCCTTTGCTATGATGCTTCCCTCACGGATCCCGCCGCGCGCGGGGTCCAAGGCCGGGCGGCTCCGCGGGCGCCCGAGCGGGGGACGTATGGTGAGCGCGCCCCTCCTGGCCGAAGGCTGGGGGGACTATTCGCTTCTGGACGCCGGGGAGGGAATGAAGCTGGAGCGCTGGGGGGCCTGGACCCTGGCGCGGCCCGATCCCCAGGCCCTCTGGCCGCGGGCGCGGGCATGGGAAGGCTGGCACGCCTGGTACCACCGTTCCCGCGAGGGTGGCGGATCCTGGGAGCGCCGCGCGGCGCTCCCCGAGGCGTGGCAGGTGGGCTGGAAGCGGCTGCGCTTCAAGGTCCGCCCCACGGACTTCAAGCACACCGGCCTTTTCCCGGAGCAGGCGGCCAATTGGGGATGGATGGCCGACCAAGCGCGCGCCGCCGGCCGCCCGCTCAAGGCGCTGAACCTTTTCGCCTACACCGGCGCCGCCACGGCGGCCCTGGCCGCGGCGGGGGCCAAGGTCACCCACGTGGACGCCGCCAAGGGCATGGTGGCCTGGGCCCGCGAGAACGCGGCCCTGAACGCGGCCGCGCCGACGGCGGTGCGCTGGATCGTGGACGACTGCCAGCGCTTCGTCGACCGCGAGGCCCGGCGGGGGACGCTCTACGATGCGCTGGTTCTGGACCCCCCCAGTTATGGCCGTGGGCGGGAGGGCGAGACCTGGAAGCTGGAGCGGCACCTTTGGCCTCTCCTTGAGTCCTGTGTCCGGGTGCTGGCCCCGGACGCCCGCTTCGTGGTGCTCAACACCTACACCACCGCGGTGTCGCCGCTGGTGCTGGACCGCATGCTGGCGGCCGCGCTGGGGGGAAGGGGCGGGGGCCTGAGGTCGGCGGAATTGGCCCTTCCGATCGCCACCGGGGGCCTGCTGCCCTGCGGCGCGACCGCGCGCTGGTGCCTGGAGGGGGAGGCGTGATCCGGCCCCCCGGGCTGCGGGCCCGCTTGGCCGGTTGGACCGCCCTGGTGATGGCGCTCACGGCCGGCGTCCCCGGGTCGCTGCTGACCTGGCGCGCCTACCGGGCCCTGAGCGCGGACGCCTCCGAATCCCAGCTCGAGCTGGCCCACAGCTTGGCCTCCGAACTCGACGACGAGTTCTCCCAGGCCATCAGCGCGGTGGAGGCGGTGGCCTCCCGCCTCGCGGTGCTGCGTTCCCGGGGCGCGCTGATCCCCCGCTTGGCGCTGGTCGCCAGCGCCAACCAGCAGCTCGACGACCTTTTGGTGACGGACCTCAATGGCGCGCTTTTGGGGCGCGCGCCGGGCGAGGAGGCGCCCCCCGACTTCTCCCGGGCCGACCGACGCGAACTGGCCCGCCTGGCCGAGGCCGACCGGAGCCAGACCGTCAGCCTTCTGCACGCCGACGGTTCGGGGCGGCTGATCCTGCGGCTGGCCCACGCGATGGGCCGAAGGGCGGCGGCCCTCGGCCAGATCCGCCTGGACTCCCAGGGCATCGGCATCGGGGACGTGGGCACTCTGCGCCTGGGGACCACGGGGTTTGCCTACTTGGTCGACGGGACGGGTCAGCCCCTGCTCCTGCCCTCCCTCCTGGGCAGGCTGGCCGGCAGGGACCCCGGCTCCCTGGCGTTCCGCTTCCGCGGCGCGCCCTTCGTCCGGGTGGTCCCCGGTCCGGGGGGCGGCGACCTTCTGGCGGTGGCCCCGCTGCAAAGCGTGGGTTGGGGCGTGGCCGTGCGGAGGTCCCTGGCGGAGGCCGAGGCGCCTTCGCGCCGCATGCGCCGCGAGCTCATCGCCTTCGTCCTGGCGGCCCTGGTGGTGGGGACGGGCTTGGCGCTGGCCCTGGCGCGTCCGCTGGTGAACCGCATCCTCGAATTGGCCGCGGCGGCCCGCCGCATCGAGGCCGGGCACCTCGACATGGCCCTTCCCGCCCCGGGTTCCGGGGACGAGATCGCCGAGGTCTCGGGGGCGCTGGTCCACCTGGCCGGGGCCCTCAAGGAGCAGCAGGCCGCCCGCGAAAGGGCCCACGCCCGCGCCCTGGAGGCCGAAAAGCGGGCCGCCCAGAACGAGCGCCTGGCCTCGCTGGGACAGTTGGCCGCGGGGTTGGCCCACGAACTCAACAACCCGCTCATGGTCATCCACGGTGCCGCGGGTGAGGCCGAGGCCGCCGACGGCGTCGAGGGGGCTCGGCCTTGGCTCGAACGCGTTCGGCGGGAAAGCGAACGCTGCTCGCGCCTGGTGCGCGAGCTTCTCGACTACGCCCGCCCCCGGCCCCCCAGCCCGCGGCCCTTTGACATGGCGGAGCTGGCGCGCGAGTCCTTCGAGGCCGCGCGAACCGGGCGTCCGGCGCCGTACCGGCTCAAGCTGGCCGCGGCCCGTCCCCGGGTGGTGGCGGACCCCGACCAGTTCCAGCAGGTCCTCCTCAACCTCTTCGGCAACGCCATGGACGCCATGCCCGAGGGCGGGGATGTGGAGGTTCGCCTCGCCGCCGAAGACGACGGGTGGCGCCTGAACGTGCGGGACAACGGGCCGGGCGTTCCCGAGGGGTCGTGGGAGACCATCTTCAGGCCGTTTTTCACCAGCAAGCCCAAGGGGACCGGCCTGGGGCTGGCCATCGCCCGCAGCATGCTGCTGGGACACGGGGGCACGCTGCGCTGCGTCGGAGTGCGCGGCCCGGGGGCCTGTTTCGAGGCGCGCTGGCCCGCGCCGGAGAAGGGGGCGAGCGATGGCGGATGAGGGCGCGACGATCCTGGTGGTGGAGGACGAGGAGGGCCTGCGGGAGCTGCTGAAGGCCGCGCTGGGTCGGCTGGGCCACAAGGTGGAGGCCTGCCCCAGCGCTGAGGCGGCCCTGGAGTTCCTGCGGGTCCGCGAGCCCGACGTGGTCCTGACCGACCTGCGGCTTCCCGGCATGAGCGGTGAGGACCTGCTCCGGCGCCTGAAGGCGATCAAGCCTTCCCTGCCGGTGGTGGTGCTTTCCGGATACGGGCGCGCCAAGGACATCGTTGAGGTCATCCGGGCCGGGGCCGAGGACTACCTCTCCAAGCCCGTCGCCACGGCCGACCTGGAGGTCGTGCTTCTGAAGGCGGTGAAGAAGCACCGCCTCCTCAAGGAAAACGCCGCGCTCAAGGCCGAGCTCGCCGGCAGCGGGTTGGCGGGCCTGGACGGCAGCGGGAAGGCCATGGAGGACCTACGCGCCTTGGTGGCGCGCCTGGCGCCCAGCGAAGCCACGGTCCTGGTCCTGGGGGAATCCGGCGTCGGCAAGGAGGTGGTGGCCCGGGCCTTGCATACGCTTTCAGGGCGGGCGTCCGGGCCGTTCGTGGAGGTCAACGCCGGCTCCCTCCCGGCGACCCTGTTTGAGGCCGAGCTTTTCGGGGCGCGCAAAGGGGCCTTCACCGGGGCCGAGGCCACCCGGGAGGGTCTGTTCCAGGCGGCCGACGGCGGCACCCTTTTCCTGGACGAGGTCGGCGAGGTCCCCATGGAAAGCCAGGCCAAGCTGTTGCGGGTCCTGGAGAACCGCGAGGTCAAGATGCTGGGGGACACGCGCCTGCGGAGGGTGGACGTCCGCGTGGTGGCGGCCACCAACCGCGACCTCGAAGCCGAGGTGGCCGCGGGGCGCTTCCGCAAGGACCTGTTCTTCCGCCTTTCCGTTGTGCCCCTGCGGGTACCCCCCTTGAGGGACCGCATGGAGGACCTGCCCCTCCTGGTCGAATCCCTGCTGAGGCGGTTGTCCCCCTCCCGCCCGTTCCGGCTCACGCCGGAGGCCCTCAAACGCCTTCTCGCCCATGATTGGCCGGGCAACGTCCGGGAATTGCGCAACGCGCTCGAACGCGCCGTGGTGCTGGCGCGGGGCGAGGAACTCGGCCCGGAAGATTTCCTCCTGGACGTTCCGGGCGCCCAGTCGGCCCATTCAGGGCCGTTCATGGGCGCCAAAAAGGAGGTCCTGGCAGCCTTTGAAAAGGCCTATGTCCGCCGGGCCTTGGACGAGAGCGGGGGGAACGTCAGCTTGGCCGCGCGCCGGGCCGGATTGGATCGCAAAAACTTCCAGGTGCTCATGAAAAAGCATGGGCAAAAGCCCGGCCTGGGGGCCGATTCAACCGGATGATTCCCGGGCGCGCGTGCATGGCTTCAGGAGCCGCCAGGATGCGGTAATTTTGCCAAACCGCGGTATAATTACCGCAGTATCCGGGGGTTTTTAAGGGCGGCTTTGCCTGAAATCCCTTTATTTATATATGGATTTATTTGGGCATGGAAATTGCTTAATACCATGGCAAGGATTGCGGAGTAGCACTTACACAAGCGAAGTCCGGATGGTCCGGACCCGCTCCGCGACGTAAAGGAGCCCATCCATGAAGAAGATCCTGGTCCTGGCCGC
>DAIDJD010000209.1 GCA_027451505.1 candidate division FCPU426 bacterium | reverse complement strand
GATTCGGGTGGGGGGCCGGGACGCCCAGCGGGTGTGCTTTTCAAAAGGCGGGGGGGTCTGGGAACGCATGGCGGGCTACCGGCATGAAAAAAGGGGACGCCGGACGGCGTCCCCTCAAACGCGGCCATGGGCCGCCCGGGGAGGCACCGCCCCACCGCACGGGGGTGGCTTGGCTCCGGCTCCCGGGCAGGTCTCCTGGCTCGAGGCCGCCCCGAACAGGGCCCTAAAAAGGGGCCCTTTCGGCCTGCGACCGCTTACAGTGGCGTGCACCGCGCCCGCTTATGACGGGCTTCCCTATTCTCGCGGCCTTTGGCTTCGCGGCCGCGCACCTGGGAGCGAATGAGCGATTCTAAGGGCGCCGGCCCGGCTTGGCTAGACGATAAATGGCCTGGGGCCTCCGGGGCGCCCCAGAGGCCCGGATGGGGCCCAGAGAGGCCCCAATCCCCCCATCCGGAGCCCGCGTAGTCTTTCAAGGGGCCATTTCCGCCGGCCCCGTCCGTTCTGGAGGATCCATGCCCACCCAAAGCCTGCTCGACCTGAAAGCGCCCGCCCGGGAACACTCCCTCAAAGCGCTCGCCCCCATCCTGGCCGGGGCCGTGGACCTCATGCTTTCCACCAAGGAGGCCCACTGGAACGTGAAAGGGCCCCGGTTCATCGCCCTGCACGAGCTCTTCGACAAGTTCCACGAGGAATCCGAGGGCTGGGTGGACGACCTCGCCGAGCGCATCGTCCAACTGGGCGGGCACGCCCATGGCACCCTGAAGGAAGCGGCCCAGGCCAGCCCCCTGCCCGCGTACCCCAAGGGCCTGCGCGGGGAGGACGACCACCTCAAGGCCCTGACGGCCCAGACCGCGGCTCTGGGGGCCCTGATGCGCTCGGCCATCGACGCCGCGGCCCATGCCGGGGACGCGGACACGGCCGACGTCTTCACCGAGATCTCGCGGGCCTTGGACAAACAACTTTGGTTCCTGGAGGCCCATCTCCAAGCGTAGCGGAAGGGCCGCGCCCGGCGTCGTTCCCGGGCGGAGCCCGGCGGCGCCGGATCCCTCCCCCGTATCCGGGGAGGGACCAAGGGCACCTATCCCGGCGTACGCGGCCAAGCCGGGCCCGGGGGATCTCCCTCAGCCCCGGTCGAATTTGCGGGGAAGGCTCCGGTACAGGACCACGAAATACCCCGTCGCCAGGGCCATGCCCGGGATCCACCACCCCAGCGCGGTTTTGAGGGCATAGGGCCCCGCCGCGCTGTTGGCGATGGTCATGGCGACGCCCCGGCCATCGACGGGCAGGAGCGTGGGATAGAGCCCGGCCGCGGCGCAGCCCAGAAGGCCCGCCAGGAACAGCGCCGAGCCCAGCAGAGCCCGGAGTTCGCGGCCTCGGGCCAGGTCGCGGTGGCTGCCCAAAAGCCCGGCCAAGGCCAGGGCGGGCAGCGCCCAAGTCCACGGCTTGGCATCCAAGGACCGCGGAACCAGGGGCTGAACCGCGAAGGTCGCCAAGCTCACCCCCAAAACCAGCCCCAAGGTCGGAAGGGTCAGGAGCGCGGCCAGCCGGGCGGCGCGGGCCTGCACCGGCCCGGTGGTCTTGAGGTTCAGCCAAAGCGCGCCGTGGCGGGCCAGGGCGGCCAGGGCGAAGACCCCCACCAGGACCGTGTACCAGTCCAGGATTCCGGGGGACGGACGCACGCTGAAATCCGTGAACAGCGGCTCGAAAAACCCGCCGGGGGCGCCCAGGTCCACCCCGCGCACCACGTTGCCCAGGGCCGCCCCGAGGAAGACCGCCAACAGAGCGCTGGAGGCGGAAAAGGCCAGATCCATCATGGGCCGGAAGAGGTGGTGCTCGAGGTGGTGGTGCAGTTCCACGGCCAGGGCGCGGAACACCAGAAGCCACAGGACCATGGTGAGGGGCAGGTAGAAGCCGGCGAAGGCCGCGGCGTAGACCCCCGGGAAGGCCAGCACCAGGGTCCCCCCCGCCGCCAAAAGCCAGACCTCATTGCCGTCCCACACCGGACCCAGGCTGCGCAGCACCTGGGAGCGCTCCCGGGCGTCGCGGGCGACCAGGCCCAGCACGGCACCGGCCCCCAGGTCGAAGCCGTCGAGGCAGACGTAGGCCGCCAGCATCGCGGCGAGCAGCCCGTACCACAGCGTCCCCAGAGCCATGTCAGCGCCCCTTCCCGATGGCGGGGGCTTCCGCGGGCCCGCGGGCGATCTCCCTGCCCATCAGCGCCACGAACAGCACCGACAGCAGCCCATAGAGCCCCATGAAGCCCAGGAGCGTGAACAGAACCGATCCCGAGCTCACCTGCGCCGAGGTGCCGTCGGCCGTGCGCATCAACCCCTCGACGATCCAGGGCTGGCGCCCGGTCTCGGCGGTCACCCAGCCGAAGGTGTTGGCGATGTAGGGGAAGGGCAGGGCCAGCACCAGCAGCCACAGCAGCCAACGCGCGCCCCACAGCCTTCCCAGCGCCAGGTGCAGCGCCGCCAGGAGCATCAGCGCGATCAGCAGCGTGCCCAGACCCACCATGATGTGGTAGGCGTAGTACAGCAGCGGGACGTCCGGGGGCCGGTCGGCCGGGGCGATGGCGTCGAGGCCGACGATGGGCGCGCCCCAGGAATGGTAGGTCAGGAAGCTGAGCATGCGCGGGACGGCGATGGGGTTGTCCAGGCGGCCGCGGTCCATGTCCGGCTGGCCGATGATGGCCAAGGCCGCGCCGCTTTCGGAATGGAACGCCGCCTCCATGCCGGCGAAGGCGGCGGGCTGGTCCTTGGCCACCGTGCGCGCCAGGCCGTCCCCCGTGGGGAAGGCCAAGCACAATCCGGCCAGGAGGGCCGAGCCCACGCCCACCGCGGCGTAAAGCTTGGCCTGGGCCTCGTGGAGGCCCTGCAAAAGGTAGAAGG
The DNA here is from genome assembly GCA_027451505.1 of candidate division FCPU426 bacterium. GTDB lineage: Bacteria > Oederibacteriota > JAJYGY01 > JAJYGY01 > DAIDJD01 > DAIDJD01. The sequence goes on along the minus strand of DAIDJD010000209.1, from coordinate 6,466 downwards.
CGCCCACCGAAGCCATCACCGTCCCGCCGGTCATGCAGGCGCCCAGCATCACGTGGGGATAGGCCCACAACTGCCAAGGGTTGAGCTCGACCGCGGCCAGATCGCGCAGCACGAAGCCGCCCGGGCCCAAGGCGGCGCCCACGGGGTGCTGCATCCAGGAATTCGTGGCCACGATGAAGTACGCCGAAAGCCACGCGCCGAAGCACACGGCCAGGGAACTGAACCAGTGCAGCGTGGCCCCCAGGCGGCGCCCGTAGATGAGCACCCCCAGGAAGGCGGACTCCAGGAAGAAGGCGAAGACCCCCTCCTGGGAGAGGGTGCTGCCGATGACGCCCCCGGTCTCGGCGCTGAAGCGCGCCCAGTTCGTCCCGAACTGGAACTCCATGGGAACGCCGGTGACCACGCCGAAGGCGAAGTTGATGCCCAACACGCGCACCCAGAAATCCGCGGCCCGGCCCGCCTCAAGGTCGCCCCAGAAGCGCTCCCGGGTCTTGAGCCCGGCCACGAGCAGGGCCAGGCCCATGCTCAATTGCGGGAAGAGATAATGGTAGGTGATGGTGAAGGCGAACTGGATTCGGTGCAGGACTTCCGCGGACATGGTCCACCCGGAATTCAAGGGACAAAAAACTGGGGCGGTGAAGCGGCGGCGGAGCAGACGGGCCGGCGCGGGCGGCGGGGGATGCGCGCTTGGGCCCGATGACGGGCATGCTGGATCTTGGCCCCCGACGGCGCCATGACTTGGGTCATGTCCCGCCGGGACAGGGGCCGCACCCGCCGGGATTCCCCCGGCCCGCGGGAATGGGGTATGCTGCGTCCCGGGCCCGCGGCAGCGGGCCCGAACCCGACGGTCCCGCGCGCAAGGCGGCCCCATGAACGCCACCCCCAGGTCCAGGACCATCCTACACGTCGACATGGACCAGTTCTACGCCGCCGTGGAGGTCAAGCGCCGCCCGGAGCTCAAGGGCCTGCCCCTGATCGTGGGTTCCGACCCCAAGGGAGGCCGCGGGCGCGGCGTGGTGAGCACCGCCAGCTACGAGGCGCGAGCCCTGGGCGTGCGCAGCGCCATGCCCATCTCCACGGCCTGGCGCCTTTGCCCCCGGGGCGTGTTCCTGCCCGTGGACATGCCCGCGTACGCCGCCGAAAGCGCGCGCATCCACCGGGTCTTCGAGGCCCTGACGCCGCTGGTGGAGCCCATAGGCCTGGATGAGGCCTTCCTGGACGTCACCGACTCGGCGCTTCTGGTGGGCGACGGCGAGGCCTGCGCCCGGAGGGTGCGCTCCGACATCCTGGAGGCCACGGGCCTGGTGTGTTCGGTGGGGGTCGCCGCCAACAAATTCGTCGCCAAGGTCGCCTCGGACCTGCGCAAACCGGCCGCGCTGGTGGTCGTCCCGCCGGGCACGGAGCGGGAATTCCTGGCCCCATTGGACGTCGGCAGGCTCTGGGGCGTCGGCCGCGTGGCCGAGGCCCGCCTGAAGGCCCTGGGCGTGCGCACCATCGGCGAATTGGCGCGCCGCCCGGAATCCGACCTGGCCCGGGCCTTGGGCCAGGCGGCGGGCCGACGCCTGGCGACCCTGGCCCGGGGCGAGGACGACCGGGCGGTCGTCCCGGACCGGGCCGCGGTGAGCCTCGGCCGCGAGACCACCTTCGAGACGGACACCCGCGACGCGGAGTCCTTGCGCCGGACCCTGGGCGAGCTGGCCGAGGACGTGGCCTTCCGTTTAAGGCTGCGGGGCCTGGCCTGCGCGACGCTCCAACTGAAATACCGGTTCGAGGGCTTCGAGACCCACACGCGCCAACGGCCCTTGAGCCCGGCCTCGGACCACGGGCCGGACCTTTTCCGGGCCGGCTGGGAGGAGTTGCGCGCCGTGCTCAAGGCGGACGCGCGGCGCCTGCGCCTGGTGGGCTTGAGCGCGATGGGCCTGGCCCCGGGTGCGGAGGCGGAGCAGGGGGAACTGTTCGGGGCGGACAGGGGCAGACTGCGCCGGGCGGATGCGGCCATGGACGCCATCCGCGCGCGCCACGGGGAGGACGCCATCCGCCGCGGCGGCCAAATCCCGGGACGCGAAAGGCCGAGCTAGCGGCGGCAGAGCGCCCAGTCCCCTAGCCTGGACGTCGGCGGAACCGGGGCAGCGGATCCCCCTCGCTCCCGGAGGGAGTTGAGGATCACCCCTGCCAAGGGTCCGGCCGCACGGCCTCCTCCCGTGCGCGGGCGTAAAAGGCGGCCAACACGGCCTTGGGCGGCAGGCCTCCGCGGTGCCACGGTAGGACGGTGCCGTCCAGCCCCCTCAATGCCGGCGCCTCCGGGCCCGGCGAGGGCTCCAAAAGCAGCCCGACCGGTGCCTCCTCGCCGGGCAGGCGGAGGTTGCGCTCCAGCCAAAGAAGGGCCATGGAAAGCGGGTCCTTCAGGGCTCCGGAGCCGACCTCGGTGAGCGCCACCACGGCCAAAAGGCGGCGCAAGCCCCGGTGGAAGAACAGCAGATCCAACTCAAAAAAGTCTTCCCCCACTTGGAAACGCCGGGAACGCTCGCACAGCGCCAGCCCGGCCCCGGACCCAAGCAGGAAGGCCTCCAACCGCCCGACCAGGCGCTCCCGGGCGTCGCCCGCGGCCCCGGCGCAGCCCAAGAAGGCGGCGCCCTCCCGATCCAACGCGGGTTCGGGCGGGGGCGTGAAGACCCCGCCCGAGGCTCGGCTTGGCGAGGCCACGAGCCCGCGCCGGGCCACCTCCCGGGCCAGGCGCTCGGCGCTCCAGCCCTCGCGCAGGCAGGCCTCGGCGTAGCGCGCGCGTTCCTTGGCCTCCCCCAACTCCAAAAGGGCCCCGATTCGGTCCCAGCCCAGGCCCCTTAAGCCCGCCCGTTCGCGGGCCCCGGGATAGGCCGCGCCGAAGCGCGCCATCCGCGCGAGGTTGGCCGCGCCGAAGGATTCGCCGTAAAGCCGGCTGAGCGGACGCGCCAGGCCGGCGATGACCGAAGGCAGGCGGCGCCTTCCCTTCTCCCCCGGTCCGGCGGCGCGCAGGATCAGGCAGCCGATCTCGGCGTAGAGGTCCAGGAGCGCCTCCCGAACCTCCCCCACGGCCCGGGCGCGGGCGCTGCGCGTGGCCGCGCGGGCCTCCAGCAGCAACCCCACCCCCAGGCGGTCCCCTCCCCGGAAATCGGTCCGGGGCGTCCCGCGTTTGGCCCGCTCCATGACGCGCCTCCTCAAAGTGCGAAGGGCGTCGACCCGATCCCATAAAAAAAACGCGACAAAGTCCGGCGGGTGACGCCCTACTTTGTCGCGCAGCTAGCCTAATGCTAACCCACTTGGGCCACGCGATCAAGATGCCGCGCGCGGGAGGGAGTTTCCCGCTCCAAGGCGCTTTTGCCTCCGGGGCTGACCCCCGGCACACCGGGCACCGACGCGCAGGGTGGCGTCCCCAGGACCTCTTTCGCGGCGCTCGAGGGGGCCAGGAGGCCGGAATCCCGTGGGTTTCCAGCGAGGCGCGGCCCGCGTGGACCCTCTACCATCCGCGGTCCAAATTTCGTATGCTGGTGAGGAGATGAACCGACGCACCCTCCCCCGCGCCTGCGCCCTCCTCGCCATAGCCCTGCCCTGGATCTGGGGCTCCCCGGCATCGGCGCGCCAAACCATCCACGGTTGCCTGCGGCCCGAATTCGCGTCCGCGCCCCGCATCGCCGACCTCGACCCGGCCACCCCCCTGCGCCTGGCCCTCACGTTGCCCCCCCGCGACCGCGCCGGTTTGTCCGCCTTTGTGGCGCAGGTGAGCGATCCGGCCTCGCCGTTGTACCGCCACTACCTCTCCCCGGAAGCCTTCGCCGAACGCTTCGGCCCTTCGGCCGCGGAATACCGCGCCCTGGAGGCCTTTGCCCGGTCCGCGGGACTCGCGGTCGTGGCCATCCACGCCGGCCGCATGGTCCTGGACGTGGCCGGCCCGGCCTCCCGGGTCGAGCGGGCCTTCCACGTGCGTCTGGGGGTCCATCGGCGCGCCGACGGCACGCTGTTCTACGCCCCCGACTCGGCCCCCTCGGCCGACCTGGACGCTCCGGGCCTGGGCCTGGAGGGCCTCGACGACCTGGGCCGCTGGCGCCACCACTCCCGCCGCAGCCCCCAGGGTCGGCGGCGCCTGGGCGGCTCGGGCCCCGGAGGCGCCTACCAGGGCCTGGACTTCCGCGCCGCCTATGTCCCCGGCGTGTCCCTGGAGGGCGCGGGCCAGTCCATAGGGCTGGTCGAATTCGGGGGATTCTACACGGCCGACATCAGCGCCTACGCCTCGGCCACGGGCCTGCCCTCGGGCTACGGCCTCCAGACCGTGCTGCTGGACGGCTACGACGGCAACCCCATGGACAACGGTGACGGCAGCGCCACCAGCGGCGGCCCGGCCGACGACAACAGCGAGGTCTCCCTGGACATCGAACTGGCCCTGTCCATGGCCCCGCAGGCCGACATCGTCTCCTTCGAGGCCCCCTTCAGCGCCAGCCTGGACTCGGTCCTGGCCGCGGTGGCCGACACCACCGCCTGCGCCCAGGTCTCCTGCTCCTGGTACGGCGGCTCCATGAGCCAAACCTCGGCCGACGAGTTGGTCCAGTTGGCCGCCCAGGGCCAGTCCTTCTACCAAGCGTCGGGCGACAACGGGGCCTGGGCCCTGGCCAACCCGGCCGGGCCGGTGCCCGAGCCCCAAAGCCTGACCCAGTGCGTCACCGTCGTCGGCGGGACCGAACTGTTCACCAGCGGGCCCGCCGGCTCCTACACCGGCGAAACCACCTGGAACGACTTCCAGGGCTCCTGCTCGGCCATCTCCTCGGGCTGCGGTTCCTGCATCGGCGGGGCCAGCGGCGGCGGCGTGTGCGACAACAACGTGCCCGGAACCTCCCAGGCCCTGCCCATTCCGGCCTGGCAGGCCCCGGTGTCCATGGCCTCCAACGGCGGCTCCTCGGTGTTCCGGGACATCCCCGACGTCTCCATGGAGGCCGAAAACTTCATGGTGTACTGGTGCTCGGGCTGCACCGCGGCCGAGGACTTCGGCTCGGCCGGGGAGCAGCAGTCCGCCTTCGACGGCACCAGCGGCGCGGCCCCCCTTTGGGCGGCCTTCACGGCCCTGGTCAACGAGGCGGCGGCGCAGCAGGGCCGCGGGACCCTGGGCTTCGCCAACCCCACGCTCTACGCCCTGGCCCGGGGCTCGGGCTACGCCACGGACTTCCACGACATCGCCGACGGCAGCAACAACGCCCTCACCGACACCAGCGGGACCGACTGCGACAGCGCCTCCTACCTGGCCGTGCCCGGCTACGACCTCTGCACGGGCTGGGGCAGCCCCCAGGGGGCCGCGCTGATCCCCGCGCTGGTGGGCACCCTGCCCACGCCCACGGCCACGCCGACCATCACGGCCACGCCCAGCATCACCCCCACCTCCACCATCACGCCGACGTTCACCATCACCCCCACCTTCACCGCCAGCCCGACCATCACGCCCACCTTCACCGTCACGCCCACCTACGCCTACCTCACCAGCGACCTGGGACGGGTGGTGCTGGCCCCGGATCCGGTCCACGGCGGGGGCGACGCCACGCTGTACTTCACCAAGCGCCCGCTCTCCAGCCGCTGGCTCGTCTACAACATCGCCGGCCAACTGGCGCTCTCGGCCTCGGTCTCCGGGCCGGGCCCCCACCAGGTGCCCACCCGGCGCCTGGCCGCCGGCGTGTACTTCGCCCGCATCGCCGTCGCCTACGCCGACGGCACCTCCCAAACCCTCACCTTCAAGTTCGCGGTGCTCCCGTGAGCCCCGGGGCCGCCCCGGCCCTGGTGTTCGACCTCGACGGCACCCTCACCGACCCCCGCGAGGGCATCGAGGGCTGCGTGCGACTGGCCATGGAGCGCTTGGGCAGGCCCCTGCCCGCGGGCGGGGACTTGCGCTGGATGATCGGCCCTCCGCTGCGGGAATCCTTTTCCCGCCTCCTGGGCTCCCCGGCGGAGGTGGAAAAAGCCCTGGCCCTGTACCGCGAGCGCTACGCCTCCCAAGGGCTCTACGAGAACCGCGTCATCCCCGGAATCCCCGAGGCCCTGGAGGCCCTGGAACGCGCGGGCGCTCCCCTGTACGTGGCCACCTCCAAGCCCGCCGACTTCGCCCGTGAGATCCTCAAATATTTCGGCCTGGCGGCGCGCTTCCGCGGGGTGCACGGGAGCGGCCACGACGGGTCGCTTGCGGACAAGAGCGAACTGCTGAAGCGTCTTCTGGAAGTCGAGGGGCTGGACCCGGCCCGCGCCTGGATGGTGGGGGACCGGGAGCACGACATTCGGGGGGCCCGCGCCAACGCCTTGGCCGGGGCCGGCGTGGCCTGGGGCTACGGTTCGCGCGAAGAGCTTCTCGCCGCCGGGGCCCGCGTCGTCCTGGAAAATCCCGGGCAACTCCCGGACCTGCTGGATTGACGGCACCCCGGACGGCGCCGAGGGCCGCCCCGCCGGGTCAGAAGGCCCA
>DAIDJD010000208.1 GCA_027451505.1 candidate division FCPU426 bacterium | reverse complement strand
GGCGGCGCCCTTGGCTATGTAGAGGGCGCCGAACATGGCCGGGAGGATGGCGAAGTATTTGGCCACATCGTTGGCCACGCTGAAGGTGGTCAGGGCCCCCCGCGTCATCAGCAATTGCTTCCCCACCTCGACGATTTCGATGAGCTTGGTGGGGTTGCTGTCGAGGTCCACCATGTTCCCGGCCTCGCGGGCGGCCTGGGTCCCCGTGTTCATGGCCACGCCCACGTCGGCCTGGGCCAGGGCCGGGGCGTCGTTCGTGCCGTCCCCGGTCATGGCCACCAGGCGTCCCTGGGCCTGTTCGGCCCGGATGCGGGCCAGCTTGTCCTCGGGGGTGGCCTGGGCGATGAAATCGTCCACCCCGGCCTCGGCCGCGATCGCGGCCGCGGTCAGGGCGTTGTCCCCCGTGACCATGACGGTGCGGATGCCCATGGCGCGCAGCTCGGAGAAGCGCTCCTTGATGCCGCCCTTGACCACGTCCTTGAGGACCACGATGCCCAGCACCCTGGCGTCCTCGGCCACGGCCAGGGGCGTGGCGCCCTTGCTGGCCACCTCCTCGGCCGCGCGCATGCATTCCGCCGGGAAGGTCCCGCCGCGGGCCTCCACATGGGCCTTCACCGCGGGATAGGCGCCCTTGCGCAGGCAGCGGCCTCCCCTGAAATCGACCCCGCTCATGCGGGTCTGTGCGGTGAAGGGCACGAACTCGGCCTCGTGGGGAGGCGGGGCGTCGGCGCGGAGCTGGAAGCGCTCCTTGGCCAGCACCACGATGCTGCGGCCCTCCGGGGTCTCGTCCATCAGGGAAGACCACTGCGCCGCGGTGGCCAGGTCCCTCTCCGTGACCCCGGGCGCCGGCAGGAACTCGGAGGCCATGCGGTTGCCCAGGGTGATGGTGCCGGTCTTGTCCAGCAGCAGGACGTCGATGTCCCCGGCCGTCTCCACCGCCTTGCCGCTGGTGGCGACCACGTTGCGCCGGATCATGCGGTCCATCCCGCTGATGCCGATGGCGCTCAACAGCCCGCCTATGGTGGTGGGGATGAGGCAGACCAGCAGCGCCGTCAGCACCGGCACGTCCACCGCGCCGAGGTCCTGTCCCGCCGCCTTGCCGCTGTAGATCGCGTAGCACTTGAGCGTGGCCACGGCCAGCAGGAATACCAGGGTCAGGCCCGAAAGGAGCAGGGTCAGGGCGATCTCGTTCGGGGTCTTCTGGCGGCTGGCCCCCTCCACCAGCGCGATCATGCGGTCCAGGAACCCGGAACCCGGCTCGGCCGTCACCTCGACGACGATGCGGTCGCTGAGCACCCGGGTGCCGCCGGTCACGGCGCTGTGGTCGCCGCCGCTTTCGCGCACCACCGGTGCGGACTCGCCCGTGATGGCGGACTCGTCCACCGTGGCGATGCCCTCCACCACGGTGCCGTCGCAGGGGATGACGTCCCCGGCCTCGCACACCACCCGGTCGCCGCGGCGCAGCTCCGGGGCCGTCACCCGCTCCTCGCGGGAACCGGCGGACAGGCGGCGGGCCACGGTGGCGGAACGGGTCTTCCTCAGGGAATCCGCCTGCGCCTTGCCCCGGCCCTCGGCCACGGCCTCGGCGAAATTCGCGAACAGCACCGTGAACCAGAGCCAGGCCGCGATCTGTGCCTCGAAGGCGACGCCGCCCCTCCCGGCCAGCCAGGAGCGCAGGACGTAGACCGTGGTCAGGGCGGCCCCCACCTCGGTGACGAACATCACGGGGTTGCGGGCCATGGTCCGGGGATGCAGCTTGGTGAAGGAATCCCGGACGGCCTGGTCCAGGATGGCCTTGCGGTCGAGGACGGCTTCCATGCTTGGCTCCGAGTCTAGAAGGTCCGGCCCGCGAGCATCAGGAAATGCTCGACGATGGGCCCGAGGCACAGCGCCGGGAAGAAGGCCAGCACGCTGACGATGAGGATGACGGACACGAGCAACGCGGCGAAGAGGGCGTTGTCCGTGGCGAAGGTGCCGGCCGAGGGCGCCGCGTACCTCTTGGAGGCCATGTTCCCGGCGATGGCCAGGACCGGCACGAGCACGGCGAAGCGCCCGATCAGGTTCGCCGCGGCCAGCGCCAGGTTGTAGAAATGCGTGTTGGCGTTGAGGCCCGCGAAGGCGCTGCCGTTGTTGGCCGCGGCCTCGGCGAAGGCGTAGAGGATCTCGCTGAACCCGTGCGGACCGGCGTTGCCCAGGCCCGCGAGGCCCGCGGGCAGCACGCAGGCCGCCGCCGCGCCGAGCTTCACCGCGGCGTTGGGCAGCAGGATCGCCACCACCACCCAGGTGACGTCCTTCCCGTCGATCTTCTTGCCGAGGTACTCGGGCGTGCGCCCCACCATCAGCCCGGCCATGAACACCGTCAGGATCACGAACACGACCATGCCGTAGACCCCGCAGCCCACCCCCCCGAAGATGACCTCGCCGACGAGCATGTTCAGCATGGCCACCATGCCGGTGAGCGGCGCGAGGCTGTCGTGCATGCAGTTCACCGACCCGTTCGAGGTCACCGTGGTGTTTTCGGCCCACAGCACGCTGTTGGCCACGCCGAAGCGCGTTTCCTTGCCCTCCATCATGGCCGCCTGGTGGAACACGGGATTGGGCGAAAACTCGGCCCACAGCATGGTCCCCAGGCCCAGGCCATAGAGCGCGAACATGGCCGCCCAAAGGGTGGCCGCGTGGCGCCGGTCCTCGATGAGCAGCCCGAAGGCCCAGACGCAGGCGCTGGGCAGCAACAGGATCGCGAGGTCCTCCAGGAAGTCGCTCAACGGCGTGGGGTTCTCGAAGGGATGGGCGCTGTTGGCGTTGAAGAACCCGCCCCCGTTGCTCCCCAACTGCTTGATGGCCACCTGCGAGGCCGCCGGCCCTTGGGCCAGGAGCTGGACGCCGCCCTCCAGGGTTTTTACGGAGTCGTAGGCCCGAAAATTCTGGACCACACCCTGGCCCGCCAGCAGCAGCGCCCAGACGAAGGCCAGGGGCAGCAGGACGTGCACCGTGGTCCGCACGAGGTCCGCCCAGAAATTGCCCAACCCCCGGACCTGGCGGCCCTTCAGCCCCCGCGCCAGCGCGGCCATCACGGCGATGCCGGTGGCCGCGCTCACGAAGTTCTGCGTGACCAGCCCCAGCATCTGGGTCAGATAACTCATGGTCGTTTCGGGGGAATAGCCCTGCCAGTTCGTGTTGGTCATGAAACTGACCGCGGTGTTCAGCGCCGAGTCCCAGGCCACCCCGGGCAGGTGCTGCGGGTTGAGGGGCAGGCGGTCCTGGAGGACCTGGATGGCGAACACCGCCGCCGCCCCGAAGGCGTTGAACCACAGGAGGGCGGAGGCGTAGCGCTTCCAGTCCATCTGCTCGGCGGGGTCCACACCCGCCGCGCGGTAGCTCAGGCGTTCCAGCCAACCGGACACCGGGCTGAGGACATGGCGCTCCCCCCTGAGCACGCGCGCCAGGTGGGCCCCCAGCGGCGGAGTGAGCGCCACCAGGACGGCCCAATAGAGGGCGATCTGCATCCAGTCGCTGCCGTGCATGGGCGCTCCTAGAATTTTTCGGGATGGAGGATGGTGTAGGCCAGGTAGACGCAAAGCGCGACCACCACGATGGCTGCGAGCGTAAGGTCCAGGTCCATGGGTTCCCCCGAAGGCGATGACGGGGATATCCTAGGCAAAACGCCGTAAAACAGGGGTGTGCTTGGGGCGGCGCGGAGTAAAAAGATCGTAAAAACGCGGTACGAACGCATCCCGCCCGCGAACACCGGCAGGGGCTAACGCAACAGCAGGCTTCCCAGGACCAGGCTGACGCAGCTCGAGAGGTTCAGGCTGCGGGCTCTGGGGTCCATGGGGACCCTCCGGGAGGCCCCGGCCCACCGCCCGTGCACCGCCTCGGGAAGGCCGTGGCCCTCGTTCCCGAAGACCAGGGTGGCACCCGGCGGGACCTCGCCCGGGGAGAACGTCCCGGCGGCGTGGGTGGTGAGCAGGAACACCGGCGCACCCGCGGGCACCGAGGCCATCCACGCCTCGACCGAGGGGTGCTCCACCCTCTCCAGCAGCGGCCAATAGTCCATCCCCGCCCGCCTGAGGTTGGCGTCGCTGAGCACGTAGCCGAGGGGATGCACGAGGTGCAAACGGCATCCCAGCGCCATGCAGGTCCTTCCGATGGCCCCGGTGTTGCCGGCGATCTCGGGGCGCACCAACACGACCTCGTAGCGGGCCCGAAACGCGGTCATGGATCGGCGCTCAAGGAAGCCCGTACTGCTTGCGTTTGCGCCACAAGGTCACGGTGGTGATGCCCAGGATCTGGGCCGCCCTTTCCTGGTTGGGTTCATGGGCGAGCACGGCCCCGATGTGGGCCCTCTCCACCTCCTCAAGGGAGCGGAGGGGCCCGTCCTCGGCGGGGGCGCGGCCGGCCGACACCAGGGCCTCGGGGAGGTCCTCCGGCCCGGCGACGTCCTTCTCGCACAGCAGGGCCAGCCGTTCGCAGACGTTGCGCAGTTCACGCAGGTTTCCGGGCCAGGCGTAGGCGGCGAAAACCGCCTCGGCGGTCGGATCCAGGCGCAGGGCCCGGGCCCGGCCGCGCGCGGCGGAGGCGTCCTCCAGGAAGCGCCGCGCCAGCACGGGAAGGTCCTCCCGCCGATGGCGCAACGCCACCAGGGCGCACTCCAGGATGTTCAGGCGGTAGTAGAGGTCCTCGCGGAACCTGCCTTCGGCCACGGC
>DAIDJD010000207.1 GCA_027451505.1 candidate division FCPU426 bacterium | reverse complement strand
CGCGAACGTGCGCTGTCCAGATCGTCGTCCGGCGGCCAGCCCCCTTCCCGTCATTCCCCATCTTCGCGCCTCCCCAATGCCGCGCCCTTACGCCCCCCCAGCCAAGCGTACACCGCCGCCATCGCGCCCGTCCCCACGGCGAAGGTCCAGGCCACGTCCCGCCAACCCCAGGAGAAAAGGGTCAGGCCGTGGGCCCCCACCAGCATGCCCATGACCGTGGGCGGCATCAGGGCCGTGGCCAGGCGGATTCCGGAGGCGGCTCGCGGCGCCAGGGCCGACTGCGCGCTTCCCGGCGGCTCCAGAAGCGCCAGGTGGCGCTTCTGGACCGGCCAGGTCCAGAACCAGGCCAGGACCCACTGGAGCGTGCCCAGGGAGGCGCCCACCGCCATCCAAAGGCCCTTGTCCTCGTCGAAATAGTTGCGGAACGGGAAGTCGTAGAGCATGTGCAGGAGGTTCAGCCCGAAGAAGAACGCCAGCATCATGGACCAACGCCAAAGGGCGAAAACGCGGCGCAGAAGGGCCGGGTCCGGGGGCCTCGCCGCGGGCCCGGCGACCTCCGGCAGAAGGAGATTGAGGAACACCAGAAGCCCCCCATAGACCAGGGCGGCCAGGATGTGCAGCCAGCGGTAGGCCACCAGGAAGGCGCCGTTGCCGGCGGTGTGGAGGAAAAGCCAGCAGCCCCCGCCGGCGAAATACAGGTCAATAAGAGGCATGGCGCGCTCCGGATGGCCCTGCGCCGCGGGGGGGCGGCGGGAAAAAGCCGGGCCGCCGGGATGCCCCGGCGGCCCCTCGATTCCAAAATGACGATCCTGGAACTCAGTCCCCGGCGCGCCGAAGCAGGCGGTTGAGGATGCGGGCCGCCCGGTTCAGGCGGCGCATGGCCTCGCGCTTGGGCCGTCCGGCCCAGGAACGCGCCAGAAGGCGCCGCGCCTCGAGCGAGGCCCACTGGGCCCTCCGAAGGGCGCCCGCGCGGCCGGAAGGGGCGCCGCCGGAGACGATCCAGCGCAGGTTGTCCAGGGCCTGGTTGATGCGCTGGATGGAGTGCATGCGCCAGGGCCCGTGGTCGGGCGCGTTCCAAAGGATGGCCTTGGCCGCCCGCAGTTCCCGGGCCGCCTTGAAGATCCAGGGATGGCGGCGCCCCGGCCCTTCAAAGTTGAAATGGGCCGCGTCATCGGAGCCGAGATTGACCTGGAGCGCCGCCCCAAAGCCCTCGTCGGCCCGCGCTGGCCGTGGCGCCAGGAGCGCGACGCCCAAGCCCAGGGCCAGGACCGCCCCTAGAATCCTCTTGTTCATGTGTCCCCCCACAGAAAAACTGGTCCGGGCATCCCGGACGTCGGAGCCGCATTCTAGCACCCCGCCGTATGGAAGGTCCATGCCCCGGTGGGCTGGGGTGCGCACGGCCGTACCCGGGCGCCGCGCCCCTCAATAGGCCATGCGCAGGCTCATTCCCACTTCCAACGGGGTGGCGGCGATGTTCACCGGCGGGATGGGGGGCGAAGAGAACTGGGGGGTGGAGAGGGCGAAATTGAGCTCGCCCCCCGGGGTGCCGTAGTGCACCGCGACCCAGGCCCCGTAGGTGAGGTAGTCCAGCAGCAGCCAAGTGAAGTCCAGGCGGCTGACCGCGGAGCCGTCGGAGCCGTTGAGGATGGTGGAGAAGTTGTAGTTGGACTTCTTGCCCTCGTCCGGGCCCTCGGCGCTGAAATAGATGGCGGCGTAGTTGCGCCCCATGTAGAAGGGCGTGTAGTCGCCCTCGTAGATCAGGATGGGCAGGACCTTGGCCGCATCGGTGCCCAGCCCGGTCTCGTTGTAGAAGTACTCCGCCCCCAGGGTGGCCTGGCGGTCGGTCCGCCAGGCGAAGTCCCAGCTCGCGCCCACCACGGTCTGGTCGGCCGGGGCGTCCATGCTCTGGGCGCGGTAGTAGTCGGCCAGGATGCCGTTGCCGCCCCCGGCCGCCTGGTAGAGGGTGTTGCGGCCGCTGAACACCGCGTCCTCGGCGTAGACGTCCAGGGGACCCAGGGGGGAGGACAGGTCGAATCCGTAGACCGGGTAGAGCCCGGCCCGGGTGACCGCATCCACCCCCACCTCGGCCCCGTCCAGGACCGTCTCGGCGCGGAAGGCGCCCCCGGCCTGCCCCAGGGAGCCGGCCGGCTGGGGGTTGTCGAGCAGGGCGATGGCGTAGAGGTTGGTCCCGTCCATGCCCGGCACCGGGGCCTCGGCCTTGAGCATGGTGTTGCCGAGGCGCAGGTCGTAGGGCTGGAGGGGGTTGAGCTTCTGCACGGTGAGGAAGTCGGTGGGGTTCCAGATGTGCCCGGTGCCCCACTTGACGTGCTGCTTGCCCGCGGTGAAGAACACCATCTGGTCGGCGTCGAACTTGACCCAGGCCTGGTCCAGGACCACGGTGGGGTTGGCCGTTCCCGAGACGGCCTCGGCCGAGGTGCCGGCGATGAGGCTGCCGAAGTTCCCCGAGGCGCTGGAGGCGCCCTCGGCGTTCTTGGTGGGGTCGTAGATGAGTCGGCCGTCGACGAAGGCCCGCAGCCGGTCGTTGGGGCGGGCGTCGAGGTAGGTGTCCATGACCAGGGGCATGGACAGCGCCGAGGCCCCCGGCGCCTGGTAGGCGGGCTCATCGAAGTAGGCCTGCTGGTAGTACACGCCCCCTATGGTAAGGGGATCCTTCTTCACCGTGCCGTTGGCGAAATCGTCGGTCCCCAGGGTGGCCAAGGACAGTCCCCCCTGGTCCGTGTCCGCTCCCCGGGACGGGGCACCCGTGGACGGGGCCGACGGAGCCGTGGACGCCGTGGGGGAAGCCGGCAGGGCCGCCTGCGCCGG
>DAIDJD010000206.1 GCA_027451505.1 candidate division FCPU426 bacterium | reverse complement strand
CCATCCGACCGTCGCGGCGCACGCGCACCGAGGTGACCTCGCGCCCGCTCGCGCCGGTCTCCAGCTTGAGGACCTCGGCACCGGTGAGCAGGGTGACGTTGGGCCGCTCCAGGGCCGGCCGCACCGCGATGACCTCGGCGTCGGCCTTGGCGTGCAGCAGGCAGGGGAACCCGTCGCAGGTGTCGCACCGGATGCAGCGGCTCGCCGTCGGATCGGCCTCGTCCAGGAGGATCCCGGTGGGGGCGTAGGCCGGATGGCACCCGGCCTTGCGGAAGCCCTCGGCCAGCTCCTCGATGCGCGGTTCATGGCCCACCGGCGGGTGCGGATAGGGCGCGCTGGCGGGCGGGTCGGTGGGGTCGTCCCCGCGCCGTCCGTGCACCTGGTAGAGGCGCTCGGCCTCGGTGTAGTAGGGCTCCAGGTCCTCGTAGGACACCGGCCAGTCCGGGGTCACGCCATCGGCCGTGGAGTGGGAACGGAAGTCCTCGCGCCGGAGCCGGAAGAGGGCCGCCCCGAACATCTTGGTCGCGCCGCCGACGAAGTAGTGGGAGCCGGGCTGGAAGGGCTGTCCCGCGGAGTCGGTCCAGGTGTCCGGGCTGACGTAGCGGTTGGCGACGAACACGGCGGAAGGATCCCAGTTCTCCTTCTCGCGGGGAAGGTAGCCGCCGCGTTCGAGGATGAGGATGCGCTTGCCCGTGGGGGCCAGCTTGCGGGCCAGGGTGCCGCCCCCGGCGCCGCTGCCGATGATGATGACGTCGTAGGTGTCCAAAGTCCCTCCGTTCGGCGCCCCTTGAGGTCGCGGCCGGCCCGGGGCGAGCTGGGGGTCAGCGCGCGGCGGCGTCGAGGATCTCGGCGAGACGCACGCCCGCGCGCTCGATCTGCATGCGCAGCACCGGCCAAGCCCGGCCCACCGCGGCACGATCGTAGCGGCCGTGGACCAGGTTCCACTGGGGATAGGCGGCGTTGCGGGCCACCCAGAAGCTCTCGGTGGCCCACACCCAGGGGCTGCGGTCGTCGACATCCTCGCGGTCCCAGGGCCTAAGCCTTTGGTCGAGGAGCAGTTGGCGTGCCAAGCGGGCCGGGGGCGGCGCCGCCGCCCGGTACAAGCCGGTGTCCCAGGCCCCGCGCAGGCTCCAGCGCCGCCCCAGGATCCGCGCCCGCAGCGGACGCCCATGGGCGTCCCGGTCGTCGATGCAGCGCAGGGGCTGGTGCAGTTGGGCCATCAGGCCCACCACCCAGAGGAGCGCCCGCAGGCGCCTCAGGCGTCCCTGCCCCGCGTCGTCCAGGACCCGTATCTCCACGCGCAGCCGGGTGAGGATGCAATCGCCCCCGCAGGCGCTCTTGAGGGCCTCCACCCCGCCGTCGCTGCCGGGCGGGGTGTCGACATAGTGTTCCCGGGCCGTGGCCGGGTGGCGCCGGCTCCAGGCATCGGCCCATCCGGCGACCAGCCCCAAATCCAGCCGGCGTCCGGTGCAGAAGCGCCGGAGGTCCCGGTCGATGGCCCGATAGCGCCGGCCATGGCCCGGTTCCAGGCGGCGCCAGCCGCGGGCGTGGCGCAGCACTTCGACCAGCCGACGCGCCCCCGGGCTGAGCAGCCCCTGAGCCAGAAGGGCCGCGGCGCGTTCCTCGCCCAATCCGGCGGCCCCCAGGACGGCGGGCGCGACCGCCAGCGCAAGCCCCAGCGCCGGGCCCACGGCCCACCGCAACGACGAAGACCTCCAAGCCACGCTTCCGCCTCCCAGAAACGCCCGGCACCCGGGCCGGGAGCCGTTCCGCTGGGCGCAACCGCCCGCGCCAAGATCCTGGTCTCGCCCCGCTTCCCCGTCAACCCTCACGCCTCCAGGAACCTTTCGCGTTCGGCGGGCGTGGGGAGCCGGCAGGGCCTACGCCCGAACAGGCGCAGCCGCGCCCTTGCCAGCGCGTCGTAGGCGCGGTCGCGCAGGGGCCGCGGCAGCGCCCTCAAGGCCGCGCACCAGGACCAGGGCGGCCCCAGGAAGACGGCCGTCCTCAGCACGGCCTCGGAACGCAACCAAACCCTTCCCCCCTCCAGAAGCACCATGGAATCGGCCGAGGCCGGGACCCCGGAGGCCGCGCGAAGGCGGCGTCCAGCCGGGGACTGCAGGGCCGCGAAGCGGAACCGGGCGCGCCGGTCATGGCGCAGGAGGAAGTCCACGGCCCCGTTGCACAGTCCGCATTCGCCGTCGAATAATAGGACCGGTCCGTCCCCGCCCGCCACTGAGACCTCCGCCCATGCCCGAATGGAACCGTCCCGGCCACCGCGTATCGACCTGGCTGTTCCTGCGCGGCCTCGGCCTAGTCTATGGTATCGCCTTCTGGTCCTTCGCGACACAGGCACCGGGACTCGTCGGCCCCCACGGCATCCTTCCGCTGGCCTCGACGCTGCGGGCGGTGGCCGTGCAGAGCGCCCACCCCCTCCGCGACCTTCCCACCCTCAGTTGGATCGCCCCGGACCATCCTCCGCTGCTGGGGCTGGCTTGGGCGGGCTTGGCGGCCTCGGCGGCCCTGCTTCTGGGGGTGGCCCCCCCGCTGAGCCTGGCCGTGGCCTGGGCGGCCTACCTGTCGGTGTGCTGCGACGGCCAGGTCTTCTACGACTTCCAGTGGGACCGCCTGCTCCTGGAGGCGGGCCTGACCGCGCTGTGCGTGGCCCCCTGGACCTGGCTGTCGAGCCTGAGGCGCGATCCCGAGCCCCCCCGCGCCGGGCGCTGGGCCCTGACCTGGCTGCTCTTCCGGTTGGTCTTCGCCTCGGGGCTGGTGAAGCTCGCAAGCGGGGACCCCACCTGGAGGGACTTGAGCGCGCTGAGCTACCATTGGTGGACCCAGCCGCTGCCCACGCCCTTGAGCTGGACCCTGGCCCAGCTTCCCTTCTGGTTCCAGCGCGCGGCCTGCGCCGGGGTTTTCGCCGTGGAGCTGGGCGCGCCCTGGCTGTTCTGGCATCCCCGGACCCGCGCCGCCGGGTTCTGGGCGGTCGCCGGGTTCATGGCCCTCATCGCCGCGACCGGCAACTTCGGGTTCTTCAACCTGCTCACCGTGGTGCTGGCCCTGCCCCTTTTGGACGACCGCCACTGGCCCGCGTGGCTGGCCCGCGTCCCGAAAGGCGCGGGAACCCCGGGGCGGGCCCGGGTGTGGGCCTCGACCGTCCTGGCCGCGGTCCTGGGCGCGCTGAGCCTGCCCCTGCTCCTGGCCCAATTCGGCGCGGCCCCGGACATCCCCGCGCTGTGGACCGCGGAGCGCGCGGTCGCGCCCCTGCGCAGCGTCAACACCTACGGCCTGTTCGCGCGGATGACGGTGGAGCGGCCCGAAATCGTGGTCGAGGGCAGCGCCGACGGCCGGACCTGGAGGGAGTACGGGTTCCGCTGGAAGCCCGGCGACCCGCGCCGCGCGCCGGGATGGGCCGGCCCCTTCATGCCCCGGCTGGACTGGCAGATGTGGTTCGCCGCGCTGGGCCCACGCCCGGAGCAGCCCTGGTTCGAGGACTTCTGCGGCGCGCTCTTGGAGGGCTCCGCGCCGGTGTTGGCGCTGCTGGGCCGCGACCCCTTCCCGGGGGCCCCGCCGCGCTTCCTGAGGGCCCGCCTGTACGCCTACACCTTCACCGACCGGGCGACGCGCGCTGCCACGGGCTGCTGGTGGCGACGGACGCTCGTGGGGCCGTACTGAAACGCCGGCTCCGCGCCCGAGGGACTAGTAGAGCTCGGCGGCCCGGGCGCGGGGAACGCGGTCGACCGGATAGGAACCCAAGACCCAAAGCCGTTCCGTGGCCTTGCCTAGCCCGGCCAGCGCGCGCCCGAGGGCCGCATCGCCCTGGCCCGCCTCCAATTCGACGAAAAAGCGGTGGGTACGCAGGGATCCGACGGCCTGGGAGGCCAGGCGGACCATGTTGATGCGGTTGCGCGCGAGGACGCCGATGGCCTTGTGCAGGCTGCCGGGGCGGTTGAGGGTGGAAAAGCACAGGCTGGTCACGGACGGGCGGCGGGTGGCCGGGGCGGATTTGGAGACGCACACGAAGCGGGTCCGGTTCTGGACCTGGGACGGCAGGGACTTAAGAAGCACCTTGAGCCCCCGGCTGCGGGCGGCGTGCAGGTTGCACAGGGCCACGGCCTTGGGGTCCTTGGCGGCCATCTCCGCGGCCAGGGAGGTGCTGGTGACGGGCACCCTCTCGGCGTGGGGGTTGTGCCTGAGGATCCAGGGCGTGGCGTGGAGCAGGGGGATGGGGTGGGAAAAGAAGCGCGCCGCCCCCGCCAGCGAAGCCCCTCCCGGGAGGGCCGCGGCGCACAGCACGATGGGCAACTCGATCTCGCGGATGATGCGGGCGCCGGGGTCGTTCTCGGGCAGGCGCAGGAGCTCCTGAAGCACGTCGTTGACCCAGCCCCCGGTGACGTTCTCCAGGGGCACCACGCCGATGTCGATGCGCCCCTGACGCAGCCCGTCGAAGACGTCTTGGGTGTGGGGCATGGGCCGGACGCCGGGTCCGTAAGCCCACTGGGCGGCGAGGTACGAGAAGCTGTCTCGGGCGCCGAAGGCGCCCACGGTCCAGGCCATGCGGTTCCCTTTCCCTTAAGGGAGGCGGAGGGCATTGTAACCCAAAACGCGGTCCCGGCCACGCCTTTCACGGCCGGACGTCCGCCTTCCCAAAGGCCCGGGGCCGGGAACCCGGACGGCATAGGGCAGACCGGGAGGGGCCCCTTAACGGCGGACTTGTCCCCGCGAGCGCTGCCGCGCTACAATCCATCCTTCACCCCCGCTGGAAGGTCTTCATGCATCCGAAGTTCCTACGCGCACTGCGCACCGCACTGGGCTTGGCGGCCCTGGGAGCCCTGGGCGCCGCCCCCCTGCTGGCCGGCCCGACCAGCTCCAACCCCTTCGGCCTGGGCGTGGCCCTGGGCGGCGGCGTCCTCGGCGACGTCGCCAACGCCTCCCTCACCGGCAAATACTGGTTCGACGGCACCCACGCCTTGGACATGGGCCTGGGCGGAGGCGTCGGGGGCGTCGACCTCAACGCCGACTACC
>DAIDJD010000205.1 GCA_027451505.1 candidate division FCPU426 bacterium | reverse complement strand
CAAAGGTGACAAAGATAGATGAATCGTGGGGGCCGGCGCACGGGAGGTTTTCCGGGTTCCGGATCGCATGATCGATCTGGTACAATAAGACCGCATCCGGGCCCTCGTGAAGTACCTGGACCAGATCAGCGACAAGGACATCGTCGAGTTGAACATCCCCACCGGGGTGCCCCTGGTCTACACCCTGGACGCCCAGCTCAACCCGGTCGAGCACCACTACCTCGGGGACCCCGCGGCGGTGGCCGCGGCCCAGGCCGCGGTGGCCAAGCAAGGCTCCAAAGGCTGATCCGGAAACCGGGGCTCAAGGAAGGGCCCCAAGACCGCCAAAAAAGGGGGGCCGCCCATGGGCGGCCCCCCTTTTCTTTACCCGTGTTCCTTGAGTCCCCTATCCTTCCGTCCCCTGGCCCGTCCCTTCCAGGTCCTTGGGCCTTCCCCGCCCGGCCCGGCGAAACCCTCCTAAGCCCGGGTTCAGGCTTCGGAGCCCCCCCTACTGGCGCCCCTTCCGCCCTCCTCGCCCTGCTGGCAGGGCACGCACAGCCGGGCGAAAGGCAGAACCCTCAGGCGCGCCAAGGGGATGGGCTTGGCGCAGTGGCTGCACAGCCCGTAGCGGCCCTCGTCGACGCGCTTGAGGGCCTCCTCGACCGAGGCCAACCGCCCACGCTCGGCCTCGCTGAGGCTGTTGGCCAGGTCGCGGTCGTAGCTGTCCGAGGCCTGGTCGGCGGTGTCCAGGACGTCGCCATCGGGGCCCTCATTGCTGGCCTCCTGGTTCATGCGGACGTCCCGAACGAGCTTGTCCTTCAGCTCCAGGAGCAGGGCCCGGTAGGCCTCGGCGTCCTTGCGGTTGAAGGGGCTCTTGGGCGCTTTAGCCTTGGCGGGGGCGGGGGCGGGGGCGACGGGACGTCCCTTGGCCGGGGCCGCCGGCTTCGCCGAACGGGCCTCAGTCTTCGTCGTCTTCGCCGTCATCGTCGAACTCGTCCTCGTCTTCGTCTTCGTCTTCCCCGTCGGCTTCTTCGTCTTCGTCATCCTCGTCGTCAAGGTCGGCCCCCTCCCGGTCCCCATCCGCCCCCTCCTCATCTTCGTCCTCGTCCTCGAGATGGTCCTCGTAATCATCGAGAAGCCGGACCCCAGGACGTTTGCGGGGGCGCTTTTTTGGGCCTCTTACATACTCCTCGTCCCCGTCCGAATCAAGGCCTTTTTCAGGCCCGCCGCCGTCCTCGCCCTCATCGACGTGGAAGCCGGCCTCGTCGAGGTCGTCCCCCTCGGTCTCCCCTTGCTCCCCGCCGGAAACGTCCTCCTCGTCCTCCGGCTCGTCCTTACGCTTGCGTGCCATCGGCGTCTCCTTTCTGCGCCAGGGCTTGGGCCTGGGCGGCCCTCCCCCTCGTCTTGACGACTTGCAGGAACTCCAGGGAGGCGTCGGCCGGCCCCTGGATGCGGCAGCCCGCCGCCTGCAGGGCGCGGATGGCGCGCACCGCCTCGCGGTCGAGCTTCTCCCCGGGCACCACCAAAGGGATTCCGGGGGGATAGGGTGAGATCGTCTCCGCGCTGACGCGGCCCACCGCGCGCTCCAGGGGCACCGTCTCCTTGGGCGCGAAAAAGGCGTAGCGGGGGTTGACCGCGGGGCGGGCGCTGAAGCCCGGCAGTTCCCAACGCACGGGCTTGGGCCGGCGCCGGGACCGGAGGCGGGAGCGCTGGGCGATGCTGCGCAGGCCCCTCACCAAGCGCTGGATGTCGTTGTCGGTGTTCCCGAAGCTGACGATCAGGAAGACGCTGAAGAGGTCGGCGTACTCCACCTGGACCCCGTGGCGCCGGTTGAGCTCATGGGCCACCTGGTAGCCGGTCAGGCCGAGGCCGCCGACGGCGATGGTCAGCTTGGTCTCGTCGAGGTCGTAGATTCCCCCGGAGCCGATGGCCTCGCGGCCGAAGCAGCGATAGCCACCCAGGCGGTTGATCTCCTCGCGGGCCCGCCGCGCCAGCTTCAGCGCCCTGCCGATGAGCCGCCGCCCGTCCATGGCCATCTGGCGGCGCGCCAGGTCGATCGACGACATCAGGATGTAGCTGGGCGAGGTGGTGGTCAGCAATTTAAGCACCTTGCGCACCCGCCCCAGGTCCACCCTCTCGGCGCGGGCGTGCAGCAGGCTGCTTTGGGTCATGCCCGCCAGGATCTTGTGGGTGCTCTGCACGGCCATGTCGGCCCCGGCCTCCATCGCGCTCAGGGGCAGCTCGTCGTGGAACTTGAGGTGCGGTCCGTGGGCCTCGTCGACCAGCAGGGGCAGGCCGCGCTCGTGGGCCATCTCGGCGATGCGCTGGACGTCGGCCGCGATGCCGTGGTAGGTGGGGCTGGTCACCAGCACGGCCTTGACCTGGGGCCAGCGCTTGAGGGCGGCCTCGACCGCGCCCACGGTGACGTTGGTGTAGAGCCCCAGGTCCGGGGCGGTCTCGGGCTTGAGGAACACCGGCTCGCAGCCCGCCAGCAGGATCCCCGCCAGCACGCTCTGGTGCGCGTTGCGGGGGATGAGCACCAAGTCGCCGGGGCGGCACACGCTCAGGATCATGGTCTGGTTGCCCACGGTGGAGCCGTTGACCAGGAAGAAGCTGGCGTCGGCCCCGTAGGCCTCGGCGGCCAGCGTCTGGGCGTCGCGGATGACGCTGCGCGGCTCGTGCAGGCTGTCGACCTCGTCGAGCAGCGTCAGGTCCATGTCGAACACGGTCTCGCCGACGAAATGGCGGAAGGCCGCGGGGATGGCGTGCCCGTGCTTGTGGCCGGGGGTGTGGAAGCTGACCTTGTGCTTGCGGACGTAGCTGACCACGGCCTCGTAAAGGGGCGCCCGCTCCTGCCGCAGGCGCCCCCGCGCCCTTTTCACCGGAGGCTCCACCGCCTCAGTCCCCCCGCTTCGGCCGCCGCCGGGCCACCGCCCGGCGTTTCCGGGGCATCCGGCGGCACTCGTGCCCCTGGGGCCCGCCCGGGGGCACGTCCTGGGGCACCTCGCGCAGGCCCCCGGAGACCTCCGGCGCCTTGTGGGAGGCCCCCCCCTCCAGGCCCAGGACGCCGCGCTTGAATTCGTGGTACTCGCTGCGGGGCGAACGCAGGGCCTTGGTCAGGAAGCGCTGGCAGACGCGGGGATCCACGACCGGTCCGCAGGTGTAGATGTCGACCGAGGCGAAGCCGTACTCGGGCCAGGTGTGCACCGCGAGGTGGCTCTCGGCGATGACCACCACGCCGCTGACGCCGTAGGGGTTGAAGGAATGGAACAGGCTCTTGACGATGGTGGCCTTGGCCCGGCGGGCGGCCTCCAAAAGGTATCCTTCCATGCGGGCGACGTCGTTGAGGACGGCCTTGTCGCAATCGAAAAAGTCCACCGTGACCTGGCGGCCGAGGTAGTCCACCGGGCCGTCGAAAGGATGGGGGGCCTTCGCCCGGGCCGGGCGGGCGGGTGCGGCGTTCACGGCGTTTTCCACGCGGAGCGGACCTCCTGACTGCGGCCAAGGCCCCTTCCCGCGGGCGCACGCGGCGGGGGACAAATTCGGCGAACTATACCCCCGGCGGCGGGGGGGGGTCAACCATGCGCCGGACTTCGATCCGGGGCCCCTTATTCAGGGGGAGCGGAAGGGCTTTTCAGGCGCGGCCCCACAGGAGCCATTCCCGGTTGCCCTTGGCCCCGGGAAGGGGGCTCTCGACCGAACCGAGGGCGCCCATCCCGGCGGCGGCGGCGGCGGCCTCGGCGCGGCTCAGGGCCTCGCGCCGCGCCCCGGCGTCGCGCACCACCCCGCCCGGCCCGACGAATTCCGGAGGGCATTCGAACTGGGGCTTGACCAGGACCACCCACGGCGCGCCCGGGTCCAGCCAGGCCTTCAGGCGGGGGAACGCGGGCAGCACACTGGTGAAGGAGAGGTCGGCGCAGGCGAAGCCCAACGGGGCGCCCAGGTCGGCCAGGGCCAGGGACCGGTAGTCCGTGCCCTCGAGAACGCGCACCCGCGCGTCGGTGCGCAGGCGGTAGTCGATCTGGTTGCGGCCCACATCCACGGCCAGCACCTCGCGCGCGCCCCGGCGCAGGAGGCAATCGGTGAAACCGCCGGCGCTGGCGCCCAGGTCCAGGCAACGCAGCCCCTCCACGGAGATCGCGCCGCCCTCCAGGCCCGCCTCAAGCTTGGCGCCGGCCCTGCTGGCGTAGGTCTTGAGGCCGCGGACCCTCAGCGGCAGGGCGGGATCCACCCGCGACGCGGGGGCCTGCAGAAGGGTGTCGCCGCTGAGCACCCGCCCCGCCAGGAGCAGGGCCCGGGCCTCGCGGGCGTCCCGGGCCAGTCCGCGACCCACCAGCACGTCGTCGAGGCGCGGACCGCGCCCCGTCGCGGACCCTGAAGGGCCGTCCGGACCGCGGCGCCCGGCGCGGGTCACACGTTCGGCGCGACCAGGCGCCCCAAGCGCCCCAGGCGCCCCCAACGGACCAGCCGCGACCCCTGCCGGAAGTACATGTGCAGGAAGGGGCTGTAGAGGTACCCGCGCAGGGCCCGCCTCAACTCGGACCGGTCCCTCGGTTCCGTCTGCGCCAGGACGTCCGGGCGCAGGCGCCCTATGCTCCAGCCGAGATCCCACTTCAGGTGGCCGGGGTAAAACCGGTCGTAAATGGGCTTCGAGAGGTCGATGCGCATGGCCATGTGCGCGATGGTGGGGTCGTTCTTGCCCAGGAGGTCGACGCAGGTCCGCCCCGAGAAGTAGGCGATGGCCCCGGCCGAAAGCACCGCCGCGGTGGCCCCCGGAAGGGTGACGAAGCGGACCATCAAGCCCATGCCGGTGAGCGCGAGGTTGTCCTCCACGTAAAGGGTCTTGGAGCGCAGCAGCAGCACGCGGGGATGCGGCGTGGCCCCGGCCAGGGCCAGGACCGCCAGGGCCAAGGCCGCCGCGCCCGGCCAGGACCTCAGCCGGCCCCCCCAACGCTCCAGGGTCCGCGCCGCCACCGCGCCCGCCCACGCGAAGAACATCGGCATGGCCGGACAAATAAAACGGTTGGCCCCGCCCCAGAACTCCCAGGCGTCGCCCCCGACATAGACGCTATAGGCCAAGGCCGTGAGGAACAGCCCCAGCGGCAGGGCCAGGAACGGGTCCCCGCCCAGGAACCAGGCCCCCACCAGGGCCGCCGGCAGGACCCATCCCAGGCTCAGCAGGAAGTTCCGGCCCACCCACAGGCCCCGCAGCAGGCGCAGGCCCATCGGGAAACCGGTCATTTTCAGATAGTAGGTGTTGGGGAAGGGCACCCCATAGTACCAGAGGCGGGCGCCGCACTGCAGCAGCCCCATGGCCGCCGTGAGTCCGAAGGCCACCAGAAGGCGTTGCCGGCGCCGGAGCGGATCCAGGGCCGCCAGGAGCAGCCCGAGCGCCAGCAGGGGCACCAGGGCGTCCACCCGGACCAAGCTGGCCAGGAGGAGCCAGGCGTAGGGGCGCGCGCCCAAGCGCCCCGCGTCCAGGTCCTCCAGCGCGGCGTCGCAGGCCAGGCACAGGAGCAGGGCCAGCAGTCCGGTCTCCATGCCCAGGAGCGACCAGTTGACGAGGGGCAGGTAGAAGGCCGAGCAGACCATGGCGAAGACCGCCGCCGCGGGCCTGCCCCCGGAGACGCGCATCGCGATCCGGCTCAAGGGCCGAAGCGCCAGCACCAGGCACAGCAGCGAGGTGAGCTGGACCGGCAGGGCCGCCAGGTTCAAGGGCACGGGCAGAAGGTGCCAGGGCACCATCAGCATGGTCCAAAGGAAGTTGGTGATTCCCTCCACCGGCGGCTGGCCGGGATTCCACAGAAGGCCGCACCCGTGGGCGAAATTGCGCGCGTAGCGCATCGAGATCATGGCGTCGTCGAACAGGCAGAAGAAGCGCGTCGACCCGATGAGGAAGCTCGTGTTCCAGATGAAGGCGAGTCCGTAGACCGTGAACAGGGCCTGGAGCGCCGGGATCCAGGCCCCCGTCCCGCCGCCGCGCGCGCCGTCCCGGCCCTCGCGCACCTCAGGCGACCTTGAAGCGGGCCTTGGCCACCAGGGACCGGACCTTGGCGGCGATTCCCTCGGCGTCGAAGCCGCAGCGCGCCCGCAACTGCTCGGGGGTGCCGTGCTCGATGAAGGCGTCGCCGACGCCCAGGCGGGCGAAGTTGCGCGGCACGATCCCCCGGTCGGTGAGGTGCTCCAGCACGCCGGACCCGAACCCGCCGGCGACGGACCCGTCCTCGACGCACAGCAGCGCGCCGAAGTCCCGGGCGCATTCCTCGATGAGGCCCGCGTCGAGCGGCTTGGCGAAGCGCGCGTCCACGACGCGCACGCCGAGGCCCTCGGCGGCCAGCGCCTCCGCGGCCTTGAGCGCGTCGGCCACCGGCGCGCCGTAGGCCAGCACGCAGGCGTCGGACCCCTCGCGCACGATCCGGGCCTTGCCCACCTCGAGGGGCTCGTCGGCGGCCTCGCCGGAACCCTCGCGGACCGCTCCGCGGGGGATTCGGACGGCGCTGGGTCGGTTGAGGCTCAGCCCCGTGGCCAGCATGCGCGACATCTCGGTGCGGTCGCTGGGGGCCATCAGCACCATGTGGGGCACGGGGCGAAGGATGGCGATGTCGAGGACCCCGTGGTGGGTCGGGCCGTCGTCGCCGACCAGGCCGGCGCGGTCCAGGGCGAAGACCACCGGCAGCTTTTGCAGGGCCACGTCGTGGACCGCCTGGTCGAAACCTCGCTGGAAGAAGGTGCTGTAGATGGCCACCACCGGCCGCATGCCCAGGGTGGCCATGCCGGCGGCCATGGTGACGGCGTGCTCCTCGGCGATGCCCACGTCGAAGATCCGGGCCGGGATCTCGCGCTCGAAGTCGCGCAGGCTGGACCCCTCGATCATGGCCGGGGTGACCACGGCCACGCGGGGATCCCGGCGGGCGGTGTCCAGGAGGGCCGCCGCGAAGGCCGCCGACCAGGTCTGGGGCGCGCCCGGCTTGGGGGCCGGCATCTCCCCGGTGGCCACGTCGAAGCCCTTGGCCCCGTGGTAGCAGACGGGATCCTTCTCCGCGGGGGCGAAGCCCTTGCCCTTGCGCGTCACGGCGTGCAGCAGCACGGGGCCCTTCATGTCTCGGACCCTTCTGAGCATGGCGATCATGGCCTCGCAGTCGTGGCCGTCGATGGGGCCGACGTAGGTGAATCCCAGCTCCTCGAACAGGATCCCGGGGCTGATCACGCTCTTGGCGAACTCCTCGGCGTGGTGGGCCAGCTTGGCCATCTGGGGCCCCACCCCGGGCAGGCCCTTGACGAAGTGCTCGGCCCTTTCGCGGAAGCTGTTGTAGGACTTGCCCGTGATGATGCGCGAGAAGTAGCGCGACAGCGCGCCCACCGGGCGGCTGATGGACATATCGTTGTCGTTGAGGATGACCAGGATGTCGCTCTTGCGGTGCCCCAGGTCGTTGAGGGCCTCGAAGGCCATTCCGTTGGGGATGGAGCTGTCGCCGATGATGCACACCACCCGCCCCGAGGTCTTCAGCAGGTCCCGGGCCCGGGCCATGCCCGCGGCGGCCGAGACGCTGGTGGCAGCGTGCCCCGCGCCGAAGGCGTCGTGCGGGCTCTCGTCGCGCCTCAGGAAGCCCGAAATGCCGCCGAATTGGCGCAGCGTCGCGAAGCGGCCCGCCCGCCCGGTGACCAATTTGTGGGTGTAGCCCTGGTGCCCCGTGTCCAGGACGATGCTGTCCCGGGGCGAGTCGAAGACGGTGTGCACCGCCAAGGTGAGCTCCACGGCCCCCAGGTTGGTGGCCAGGTGCCCGCCGTTCTTGGAGACCGTGCGCAGGATGACCTGCCGGATCTCCGCGGCCAGCGCGCGGCGGCCGGCGGCGTCGAGGGCCTTGAGG
This sequence comes from candidate division FCPU426 bacterium, assembly GCA_027451505.1. Taxonomy (GTDB): domain Bacteria; phylum Oederibacteriota; class JAJYGY01; order JAJYGY01; family DAIDJD01; genus DAIDJD01. Next base: position 6,659 of record DAIDJD010000205.1, on the reverse strand, counting down.
TCGGCCGGTGAGGTGATGCCTTCGAGGAGGGCCATGGGATCCGTTCCGATGGGGTGGGAGGGTGGGATGGTTGGCGGGAGGGCCGAAGGCTCAGCGGTCCCGCTCGACGACGTAGCGCGCCAGATGGGCCAAGGCCTCGCCCCGCGCGCCGAGGGGCTTGAGCGCCGCCAGGGCCGCGGCCAGTTCCCGCCCGGCGACGGCCCGCGCCCGCTCCAGCCCCATCAGGGCCGGGTAGGTCGCCTTGCCTTTGCGGGCGTCGCTGCCGACGCTCTTGCCGAGCTTGGCCGGGTCGCCGGCGACGTTGAGCACGTCGTCGGCCACCTGGAAGGCCAGCCCCAGGTGGGCCCCAGCCGCGGCCAGGGCGCGCCGCCGGGCGGCCCCGCCGCGGGCCAGGACCGCCCCGCATTCAAGGGCCGCGGTGAGCAGGGCGCCGGTCTTGCCCGCGTGGATGGCCTTGAGCCGGGCCAGCCCCACGCGCCGGCCCTCGGCCAGCACGTCCTCCATCTGCCCCCCCGCCATGCCCGCCATCCCGGCGGCCCGGGCGAGGATCAGGGAGGCCTCCAGGGCCGCCGCGGCCCCGACCCGGGGGTGCGCCCCGTTGGAGGCCACCAACTCGAAGGCCAGGGTCTGGAGCGCGTCGCCGGCCAGGATGGCGGTGGCCTCGTCGAAGGCCTTGTGGCAGGTGGGGCGGCCCCGGCGCAGGTCGTCGTCGTCCAGGGCGGGGAGGTCGTCGTGGATCAGGGAATAGGTGTGGAGGACCTCGAAGGCGCAGGCCGTGGGCAGCACACTCCCGGGATCGGCCCCGCAGGCCTCGGCGGCGGCCACCACCAGCACCGGCCGAAGGCGTTTGCCCCCGGCCAGGAGGCTGTAGGCCATGGCTTTGCGCAGGCGCGGCGAGACGCCGCGCGGAACGCAGCGGCGCAGGGCCCGCTCCACAAGGGCGCGGCGCGCATCGAGGTAGCGTTGGAAGTCGAACGGCATGGATCCCCCGTGGGCCGCCCCCCTCAGGGTGGGGGAAAAGGCCGGCCCTCAAATCCCGATAAAACCACGGCCCACCCGGGACCGTCAATGCCCACTTTGGCCTCGCCAACCGGCCCCCGGGACGTTAGGGTGGGGCCATGCGCGCGTTCGTGACCGGTGCGACCGGATTCGTCGGCGGCCATGTGGCCCAGGCCCTGTCCCGGGCGGGTTGGCGGCTGCGCCTGCTGCGGCGCCCTTCCAGCCGGGTGGACCACCTCAAGGGGCTGGACGCCGAGTTCGTCACCGGGGACCTGGCCGACCCTGAGGGCCTCCGGGAGGGCCTGGAGGGCTGCGACGCCCTGGTGCACGTGGCCGCCGACTACCGCCTTTGGATCCCGGACCCGGAGGCCATGCTGCGGGTCAACGTCGAGGGGACGCGGGCACTCCTGCGCCTGGCCCGGGAGGCCGGGGTCCGCCGGGTCGTCCACACCTCCAGCGTCGCGACGCTGCGCTTCGGCACCGACGGCGCCCCCAGCGACGAGGACACGCCCACGCGCCTGGAGGACCTCATCGGCCACTACAAGCGCTCCAAATTCCTGGCCGAGCGCGAGGCCCTGGCCGCGGAGGGCCTCGAGGTCGTGGTGGTCAACCCCAGCGCGCCGGTGGGCCCGGGGGACGCCAAGCCCACGCCCACGGGGCGCATCCTGGTCGACTTCCTCAGGGGCCGCTTCCCCGCCACCATGGACACCGGCCTGAACGTCGCCGACGTGCGCGAAATCGCGCGGGGCCACGTGCGGGCTCTGGAGCGGGGCCGTCCCGGGCGCCGCTACATCCTCGGCGGCGAGAACCTCACCCTCACGGCGCTCCTGGAGGGGCTGGGACGGGCCTCCGGGCTCAAGCCCCCGCGCCTGCGCATCCCCTACGCCGTGGCGCTGGCCTACGCCGCCGTCGAGGAGACCGTCACCGGCCGGCTGCTGGGGCGGGAACCCCGCGCCACGGTCGAGGAGGTTCGCATGGGCGCCAAGAAGATGTACGTCTCCAGCGCCCGGGCCGAGGCCGAACTGGGCTACCGCGTCGCTCCCGCCTTCCCCGCCCTCCAGGACGCCGTGGACTGGTTCCGGGGCCACGGCTACGCCTGAGGCCCGGGTGGCCGGAGCCGGGATCCTGGTGGCCGCCCTGCCGGGCGAGTTGGGCCCCCTGACCCGGGGCTGGCGGCGCGTGCGCGGCCCGCGCGTGGAGGTCCGCCGGGAGCCCTCCGGGGCCGCCTACGCGGCCTGGGCCGGGATGGGGCCGGTGGCCGCGGACCGGGCCTGGACGGCCGCTTCGGCCGAAGGGGAGCCGCGCTGGGCGGCCTCGCTGGGCTGGGCCGGGGCGCTGGACCCGGAACTCGAGCCCGGCCGGGCCTTCTGGGTCTCGGAGGTGGTCGACGCCCGCGACGGGACCCGCTACCCCGCTTGCGCCCCGCCGGGCGCCGGGAGGGGCTTGGTCCTGGTCAGCGCCGCCGGGGTGGCCGCTCCGCGGGAGAAGGCGCGCCTGAGGCGCGACCACGGGGCCCATTTGGTGGACCTGGAGGCCGCCACGGTGGCCCGCCTGGCCCGGGAGCGGGGCCTGCCCTTCGCCTGCCTCAAAGGGGTCAGCGACGGCCCCGAGACCGCCCTGCCCGACCTGGGCCCCCACCTCGATCCCGATGGAAGCTTCCACGCCGCCGCCTTCGCCGCCCGGGCCGCCCTGGCGCCATGGGCCTGGCCCGGACTTCTGAGGCTGGCCCGCGACAGCCGCGAGGCGGCCCGGGGGATGGCGCGGCTTTTGGGACCGAAGTTGGCGGATCCCGCCTTCCCCGCGCCCCGAAGCTAGGTTCCCCGCAGGACCCCGTCGACCAGGTGCAGGCGGCGCGAGGCCATGGCCGCGAATTCCGGGTCGTGCGTGGCCAGGATCACGGCCGCGCCCAGGCGGCTGTGGGCCTCCTTGAGGATGTCCATCACCGCCGTTCCGTTGGCCGAGTCCAGGGCCCCGGTGGGCTCGTCGGCGAGCAGGTATTGGGGCTGCATCACCAGGGCCCGGGCGATGGCCACGCGCTGCTGCTCCCCGCCGGAGAGTTGGCGCGGCAGGCGGCGGGCCTTGCCGCCCAGCCCAAAGCGCCCCAGGAGTTCCTCGGCCAGGGGCCGGCGCCGGGCGGCCTCGCCGGCGCGGCGGGCCGGGAGCAGCACGTTCTCCAGGGCGTCGAGCTCCTGGATGAGGTAGTGGAATTGGAAGACGAAGCCCAGACGGCGGTTGCGGAAGGCGTCCAACTCGGCCGGGCTGAAGGAGGAGGACTCCCTGCCGTCCAGACGCAGGCTGCCCTCGCTGGGCCGGTCCAGGGTCCCCAGGATGTGCAGCAGGGTGCTCTTGCCCGAACCGGAACGGCCCGTGAGGGCCACGAATTCCCCGCGTTCGACCGAGAGCGTGATCCCGCCCAAAATGCGCACGGCGGGGTCCCCCACGGACTTGCCCAGCCCCTCGGCCTCCAGCCCCATCAGGCGGCGCCCGCGCGGATGATCTCGATGGGTTCCAGCCGGGCCGCGGACCAGGCCGGCAGCGCGGTCGAGACGCAGGCCGCGGCCAGGGCGAAGAGCCCGCCCTCCAGGAAGATGCGCGGGGCCAGGGACACGGCCAGGTGCCCGGTGCCGGCGCCCATGGGGTTGCCGCCGATGGACACGGTGCGCAAGTACAACCCCGCCCCCCACCCGGCCAGGCACCCCAGCGCCACCCCGGCCAGCCCCAAGACCAGGCCCTGCCAAAGGAACAGCGCCAGGATGTCGCCCCGGCGGTATCCCAGGGAACGCAGGATCGCGATGTCCATGCGCTTCTGGACCACGGTCATGTGCAGCACGTTGGTGATGCCGAAGCCGGCCACCAGGAGCACCGCGCCCAGGGAAAGGAAGCGCACCATGTCCTCGGCCTTGAAGGTGGAGATGAGGGTGGCGTTGCGCCGCTCCCAACTCTCGGCCCGGCAGCCCCCCAGGCGGTTGAAGGCCCGGGCCTCCCCGTCGGCGCGGGTATAGTCCTTGAGGCGCACGGCGATGTCGCCGACGGCGCCCGGACGCCCGAGCAGGGCCTGGACCGCGCCCAGGGGCGCGTAGGCCACGGAATCGGCCCGCTCCACCCCGGTCTTGAACAAGGCCGCCACCCGGAAGGTCTCCGAGGCGCCCCCGGCGCAGGAGACCCGCACGCGGGAGCCCAGGGTCAGGCCCGCGCGCGAGGCCAGGGAATCGCCCACGGCCAGTTCCCGCCCCCGCAACGCGGCGAAGGAGCCGGCCGTGGCGTAGGAGGCCAAGCGGGTCACGCGCAGAAGGCCCGCGGGGTCGCAACCCAGAAGGACGCCGGAGGCGGTGGCGCCCCCACGGCTGAGCAGGGCCGGGGCCCCGAGCTGGGGGCAGGTGGCGGCGACGAGCGGGTCGGCGGCCAGGCGGCGGCCCCAGGCCCCGGGGTCGCGGAGGGTCCCCCCCTCCCGGGGGGCGGAGATGATCACCGACGCGGAGTTGTTGACGAGTTGGTCGACCAGGTATTCCTTGAACCCCAGCAGGAGGCCGGAGAGGGCGATGAAGGCGGCCGTGCCGAGAAGGACGCCCAGCAGCATCAGGAGGGACTGGCGGGGACGCGCCAGCAGGTAGCGCAGGGCGAGCCGAAGCACAGGACCCGGGCTCAGCGCGGGCGGCGCGGGCGCAGGCCCGACGGCAGGCGCTCGCCGATGCGGCGGACCCGGTCCGCGGCCAGGTTGCCCAGGTACCCGGGGGCCGGGGTGGCCGTGAGCACCAGGACAAAGGCGGCCACGGAGAGGGCCGCTCCGCACAGGGACAGCGCCAGGAGAAGGGGGGAGAAGCGCGAGGCGTCGGCCAGGTCGAGCACGGCCACGGCGGCGTCGCGCACCGCCCCCACGTGCCGCGCCAAGGCCAGGGAAAAGACCCCGAAGAAGGCGAACAGCAGGCCGGTCAGGGCTGCCAAGCTCAGGTCCAGGCGCCGATGGAAGCGCTGGCGGGAGGCGCAGTAGCCGCACTCCTCCAGGTGGCGTTCGTAGTCGCGTCTCATCTCGGGGTGCAGCCCCGAGATGTCGTAGCGCCAGCCGGCCAGGATGCCGTTGACGGTGGGATCGGTGCAGGCGGGGGTTTCCACGGTTTGCTTCCCTTCGGGTATGCCGGCCGGCCCCGGGGGCCGGCCGGACGCCTCAGGCGTTGCCGTCGACGCTGGCGAGCCGTTCGGTCAGGAGGGTCAGGTCCCGGCCGAGGCGGCTGCGCTCCTCCGGGCTGAACGGGCTGAGCGCATGCCGTTCGAGCCGGCGGATGCGGCGCAGCACCCGCCGCGCCACCCCAAGGCCTTCGTCGGTGAGGGTCAACCGGCAGCAGCGGCGGTCGCGGGTGTCCTTGACCTGGCGCACCCAGCCGCGCTTGACCGCCTCGGCCACCGTCCGGTTGACCGTGGCCGGGTCGAGCAGGGTGGCCTGGGAAAGGTCCACGGCCGGCGAGGGTCCCAGCTCCGCCAAGGCCTTGAGCACCGCGGCCTGGTGGATGTCCAGGTTGAGGCTGCGGCAACTGCTGCGGAAGGCGGAGGCGAAGGCCTTGCGGAAGGCCTGGAAGTGCCGGAGGATCTCGGGCATCGGGACCTCGGCCGGGGCCGACCCCGGCGATGCGATCATTGATTTTTCAATGAATGCATGCGATAGTAGCACCCTTGGACGCCGGGTGTCAAGCGGCCCGCGGGCGCCCAAGCATCCCGCCCTCTAGGAACCGACCCAGCCCGTGAATTCCCATCCGAACGATCGCAAGGTGATCCTGCTCAGGCCGCGCGGCTTCTGCGCCGGCGTGGTCCGGGCCGTGGACGTGGTCTCCCTGGCCCTGGAGATCCACGGATCCCCCATCTATGTGCGCCGGGAGATCGTGCACAACCGCCACGTGGTGGCCGACCTGACCGCCCGGGGCGCCGTCTTCGTGCGCGAGGTCTCCGAGGTGCCCGAGGGCGCCCGGGTGATCTTCTCGGCCCACGGGGTCTCCCCGGAGGTGCGCCGCGAGGCCGAACAACGCCGCCTGAGGGTCATCGACGCCACCTGCCCGCTGGTGACCAAGGTGCACCTCGAGGCCGTGCGCTTCGCCAAGGCGGGACGTTCCCTGCTGCTGGTGGGCCACCGCGACCACGAGGAGGTGGAGGGCACCATGGGCGAGGCGCCCGAGGCCACCCAGGTGGTCTCCAACGCGGCCGAGGCCGAGGCGGTGTCCGTGCCCGACCCCGGGCGCGTGGCCTACCTCACCCAGACGACCCTGAGCCTGAGCGAGGCCGAGGAGGTCATCGCCGTGCTCAAGCGCCGCTTCCCGGCCATCCAGGCCCCGCCGTCCCAGGACATCTGCTACGCCACCGAGAACCGCCAACGGGCGGTGCGGGCCCTTTCCCCCCTCTGCGGGCTGGTCCTGGTGGTCGGGTCGCGCAACAGCTCCAACTCCAACCGCCTGGTCGAGGTGGCCCGCGAAGCCGGGACCCGCGCCGCGCTCATCGACGACGCCGGGGAGATCGTCCCGGCTTGGCTCGAGGGCGTCGCCACGGTGGGCCTGACGGCCGGGGCCTCGGCGCCCGAGGTGCTGGTGCGGGGGGTGCTGGACCGCCTGGCCGCCCTGGGCTACGCCCGGGTCGAGGAATCCGACGCCGTCCCGGAGGACGTGCACTTCGCCCTGCCC
>DAIDJD010000204.1 GCA_027451505.1 candidate division FCPU426 bacterium | reverse complement strand
AATCCGCTGAAATACCTCTGGTGATGATGGGCCGGCCCGGCCTCTCCCGGGGGGCCGGCGGACCTTGGATCCGGAAGGGGAGGGCTGGATGAGGGCCGCGGTCGTCTATCCTCCGGTGACCCGGGACGGGCGCTACCCGCTGTTGTCCCAAAACCGGCACCTCAAGTTCTCCCACAGCCTCCAGGTGCGCATCTTCCCCCTGGTGCCGGCGCACGCGGCCACGAACCTCAAGGCCGACGGCCACGAGGTGCTCTGGCTCGACGGGATCAACGGCCGCATGGACGCCGAAGGCTTCGACCGCGAGCTGGAGGGCTTCCGGCCGGACCTGGTCCTGATGGAGACCAAGGCCCCGGTGCTGCCGGACCACTGGGACTACCTTCGGCGGGCCAAGGCCAGGATGCCCTCCGCGCGCTTCGCCCTCGCCGGGGACCACGTCAGCTATTTCCCCGGGGAAAGCCTGCGGGCCTGTCCCGTGGACTTCGTCCTGACCGGCGGCGACTACGACCTGACGGTGCGGGAGCTGGCCGCGCACCTGGAAGGGAAAGGCCCCCTGCCGTTGGGGGTGTGGTGGCGGGGGGCTTCTGGGGAGCCGGCCACCCGGGGGCCGCGCCCCTTGGACGCCGACCTCGACCGCCTGCCCTTCATCGACCGCGGCCTGACCCGCTGGCGCATGTACGGCGAGGCCTACCTCCCCAGGGACACCGCCTACATCCTCAGCGGCCGGGGCTGCGGCCTCGGGGGCGGCCGGGTCAGCACCTGCACCTTCTGCGTGTGGCAGCACGCCCTCTGGGAGCGCACCGCGCGCCTGCGCTCCCCCGCCGGGGTGGTCGACGAGATCGAGACGTTGGCCGGCCTGGGCGCGCGCGAGGTCTTCGACGACAATGAGACCGGCCCGATCTATGACCGGGCCTGGATGGCGGAGTTCCACCGGCTCATGAAGGCCCGGCGCCTCATCGGCAAGGTGGCCCTCAGCACCAACGCCCGCGGGGACCTGCTCGACGCCGACTTGGCGGGGCTGATGCGCGACACGGGGTACCGGCTTCTCAAGGTCGGCATCGAGGCCGGCGACGACGAGAGCCTGAGGCACCTGGCCAAGCTCGAGGGCCTCGAACGGATCAAGGCGGGGGTCCGCGCGGCCCGGGACCGCGGGCTGGTGACGCTGCTGACCACCATGGTCGGCTACCCCTGGCAGGACGAGGCCGGAGTCCGCAGGACCTACGAAACCGCGCGTGAACTGCTCCTGTACCGCCCCAGGTTCGGGGATTGCCTGCAGGCCAGCGTCGTGGTGCCCTATCCCGGGTCGCCGCTGTGGCGGGAGGCGGTGGCCAAGGGCTGGTTCGTGGGCGATCCCGTCGATTACGGCCGCTACGACATGGCCGAGGACCTTCTGACCTGCCCGGTCGACCGGCGCGCCTGGGTGCGCCGACTGTGGTCCCTGAACCTGCACCCGTACTTCCTGGTCCGCAGCCTCATGACCCTGCGCACGCGTTCCCAATGGGACCTGGCGTGGCGGGGGTTCCTGAGCCTGTCGGGCCATGTCCGGGACTACCGGCCCGCGGGCTTCGGCCGCGCCGCGGGCCGGGCCTGAAGCCGCGGCCGTCCCACGGAAGGGGAGGAACAGGCATGGCGATCGTCGAGGAAGGCGAATTCAAGGGCAATCCGATGCTGGTGCTCAAGCGCGGCCCGGAGGATCCCTATCCGTTCCAGTTCGGCCTGAGCAAGGCCCGCCTCGTGGTGGAATCCATCGAGGAGATCAAGGCCTGGGTCGCCAAGCAGGAGTCGGCGCGCCCCAAGACCGGGGACAAGGCTCCGCGCCCCTAGGCGCGCTCACGCGGGCGCGGACGGGTGGGCTTCGGTACGCTCGCGTCCGCGCAGGCCCCTTTCTTCGAATGCAGATGGAATATCAGATCCCACCCGCGCCCCTCATCCGGGGGCTTTGCGTGCCGATGGTCACGGCCCTGGACGGCCGCGGCGGGTTTGACGCCGTGTCCCAGGAGCGTTTGGTCTCCCGCTTGGCGGGGGAGGAGGCCCGCGCCCCGGCCCTTTTCACCAACGGGACCTCGGGGGAATGGATGGGCCTGGATCCGGACGTGCGCTTCAGGTGCACGGAGGCGGCCCATTACGCCCTTTCGGGCGGCCGCGGACCGTCCCTCTGGGCGGGCGTCAACGACCGGACCGCGGCGGGGGTGGGCCGGGGCCTGGAGCACGCGATGCGGATCGGGGCCGCCGCCGCGGTGGTGGCTCCCCTGGCCGTCGAGGACGTCGCCGACGTCCTCGACCTGTTCCACAACCACATCAGTCCCCTGTACCAGCGCCTGGGCCGCGGACTCCCGGTCTTCCTGTACGACAATCCCGACCACTACCGCCACGGGCCCCAGGACCGCCTCCGCACCGAGGAGGTCAAGCAGCTTTCGCGCCTGGATTATGTCTGCGGCGTCAAGGTCAGCGCCGACGCCCGCACCGCCGGCAACTACCTCAAGGGCGCCCGGAATTTCAAGGCGCGCCACGAGTTCGGCGTCTACCTCGGCCAGGCCCTGCAGGCCTTCCCCCTTTTCGAGCCCGACCGCGGCGTCTGGGGAAGGATCCGCGGGCGGTGGCGGCGTTTTTGGGTCGCCCCGGAGGCGCCCCAGGGCATCGTGCCCCTCTCGGCGAACCTTTTCCCCGGGGACTGGCGGAGGGCCTGGGCCGCCTGCATGGCCGGAGAGAGCGGGCGCATGGCGGAATATGCCCGGGTGCTGGGTCGCCTGCACCGGGCCTTCCGTTTCGGCGGGATCCACAAGGGTGTCGCCTGCGTGAAGCTCGCCCTCGCGGAGGAGGGTGTGCTTGCGTCCCCGGCCACCGCGCCGGGTACCCCCGCCCTCGAGGCCTCCGAGCGCGACGCCTGGCTCAGGGAATACCGCGGCGTGAAGGAGGCCCTGGCCGCCCTGGACCCCGGCGCCGCGCCGCGGCCGGCGGCCCGCGCGCTCCCCGGGGCGGCCGCCCCCGCCGAAGGCGAGGACCTCTCGGTTCCGGCCCGCGAACACCTCGCCGTGGCCTTGGCCGAACTGGAGGCCCTGGGGCGGGATTACCCCCCCGAGCCCCTAACGCGGGCCTGCGGCATGGTCCTCAACGCGGAGTCGCACGGGCGCAGGGTGCACGTCACCGGCGTGGGCAAGTGCGAGTACGTGGCCGGCTACATCGCCAGCAGCTACTCGAGCACGGGAACCCCGGCGTTCTTTCTGCACGCGACCGAGGCCGGCCACGGGGCCAGCGGGCAGGTGTCCGCCGGCGACGTGGTCATCGCCATCAGCAACAGCGGCGAGACCGGCGAGCTCAAGGCCGCGGTCGACACCCTTCAGCGCAACGGGGCCAGGATCCTGGGCGTCGGCGGACGGCCCGAAAGCTGGCTGGCGCGGCGCAGCGAGGTGTTCCTGCGGGCCGGGGTGCGCCGTGAGGGGGACGAATTGAACCTGGCCCCCCGCAACAGCGTCCTGGCCGAGATCCTGGTCCTGAACGCGCTGGGTGTGGCGCTGCAGCGCCACAAGGGCTTCACCGCCGAGCAGTTCCGCGCCTTCCATCCCGGGGGGAGCTTGGGGCGGGTGGAACGTGCTTAGCGCGTGGGCGGGCCTTCCCGGGGCCGCCGGTGCCGTGCGCCGGACGGCCGTCGCCGTCGGCGCCGCGGCGGTGCGCCTGGAGAGCGACGGGGCTCGCGTGGTGCGCGTGGACCTCCTGCCCTGGGGGAGCGCCCCGCAGGGGGCCGCCCACGGCCCCGCCGATCCGCTGCTCGCCGCCGCCGCGAGGGAGGTGGCCCTCTACCTACGGGGCCGCCTGCGGAACTTCACGGTGCCCTTCGCCCAGCCCGGTTCCGGGTTCCAGGCGCGGGTGTGGGGGGCGCTCGGCGACGTCGAATACGGCGGGAGGATCACCTACGGGCGGCTCGCGGCGCTGGCGGGAAGCCCCCGCGCGGCCCGGGCCGTGGGGACGGCCATGAACCGGAACCGGCTGCCCCTGCTGGTGCCCTGCCACCGCGTGGTCGCGGCCGACGGCGTCGGCGGATTCGGCTGCGGCCCGCGGTGGAAGAGCTTCCTTTTGGACCTGGAGGCCCGCGGGTGAGGGCCCTCATCCTGGGCGCTTCCGGGCAGGTGGGCCAGGCGCTCATCCGGGAATGCGGCCGCAGGGGCTGGGAATGGGCGGGCTCCTACCACGAGCACCCGGTGGGGCGGGGCCTCTTCAGGCTCGACCTGGGGGATCTCGCCGCGGCTGCCCGGGCCGTGGAAGGGTCGGGGGCCGGGGCGGTCTTCCTGCCCAGCGGCTGGACCTGGGTGGACGGCTGCGAGGACGACCCGGAACGCGCCCGCTTGCTCAACGCCCTGGCTCCCGAAGCGGTGGCCCGAGCTTGCGCGCGGTCCGGGGCGCGCCTGGTCGTCTACTCGACCGACTACGTCTTCGGCAAGGACGGGGGACCCCATCCGGAGGAAGCCGAGCCCGCTCCCTTGGGCGCCTACGGGCGCTCCAAGCTCGAGGGGGAGCATCGGGTCCTCGCCGCGCTCCCGGGTGCCCTGGTCCTTCGCACCACGGTCGTCTACGGCCCGGAGCCCCAGGGCAAGAACACGGTGTACCAACTGCTGGGCCGTCTCCGCGCCGGGCTCCCGGTGGCCCTGCCCTCGGATCAGGTCACCACCGTCACCTACAACCGCGACCTGGCCCGCGCCAGTTGCGACCTCGTCGCCGCGGGCTTCGGCGGCGTCTTCAACGCCTGCGGCCCCGAAGCCGTGGACCGCCACGCCTTCGGGCGCATGGCCGCCGAGGTCTTCGGGCTGGACCCCGGCCTGGTGCGGGCCGTGCGCACGGCCGAACTCCTCCAGAAGGCGGCCCGGCCCCTTTCCTCCGGGTTGCGGATCGACAAGCTCATCCGCCACCTGGGCTGGTCGCCCGATGGGCCCCGGAGGGGCCTGGAGCGTATGCGCGACGAACTGGAATCCCGTGACCCGGCTCCGGTCTGAGCGGCCGGCGCCCAGGCCTTCCCGGGGCGCCGGACCGGCCCGGGGCGTCCCGGCCTTCGCGCTCTTCTGCGACGACTCCGGAGGGGAACGGGACACCCTGCGCGCGGCGGCCTGCGTCAGCGGCCCGGCCGGGGCCGTGGCGGAGCTTGAGCGTTCCCTGAGGGGGGTCCTGGAGCGCACCGGGGTCCGGGAGCTGAAATGGTCCGCGTTGCGCACGCGGCGGGAGCGTCTGGCCGCGGCCCGGGAGTTCCTGGACCTAGCCGTGGCCGCGGCGGCCCACGGCAGGCTGCGCGTGGAGGTGCTGCTCTGGCGCCCCGGCCGCCAGAGCGCGGCGGCGCGCTCCCGCGGCGAGGTCCACCGGCTGGCCCCCGTCTACGGTCGCCTCTGGCGCGCCTCCCTGCGGGCCTGGCCGCGGGGGGACTGGAGCCTTTGGCCCGACGAGCGCACGGGCATGCCCTGGGGCGGGATCGCCGACGGGGTCCTTGGTTCCCTGGGGCGCCCCGCCCCGTACGGCCTCGTCGTGCAAGGGGCCTCCTCCCGGGACCGGGCCTGCGTGCAGCTCGCCGACCTTTTCGCCGGACTGTGCCGGGTCGAGGGCGAGGCCCCGGGAACGGGCGCGGCCTGGGCCAACCGCCGCGCCTTGCGGACCCACCTGCTGCAGGCCTGCCTCCGCCGCGGGATCCCCATGCGCCGCGCCGCGGGCCTCCTGGCCTCGGGCGGACGCAGGATGAAGGTGCGCCTTCTCCGCCGCCTGCCGGCGCGGCCGTGATCCGGTCGGCCCGGGGGGGGACGCGCCTGATCCGTCCCGGGCGCCGTCTGGCCCTGGGGCTGGGCTGCCTCTACTTGGCCGTGTTCGCGCTCTACCTCCACACCTTGTCCCCCGCCTTCCACCCCGACGACTCCGCCGAGACCCAGGCTTGCGCCGCGACCGTGTCGGTGCAGCATCCCCCCGGCTACCCCCTGCCGACCCTGTTGGGGCGCCTGGCGGTGGTCCTCGGCCCGGGTCCGGTCCCCTTCGACGTCAACGTGTTGGCGGCCTCCCTGGGGGCGCTTTGCGCCGTGGAGGCCGCGGGCCTGCTCTACGTCCTGGCCGGGGAATTCGCGCCCTGGGCCGCCCAGGCCGGCACGCGCGCGGCCTTCGCCTTGGCCGGGGGCGCGGTCCTGGCCGCGGTCGGCGGCCCCTGGTCCCAAGCCACCATCGCCAAGGGCGGCATCTACGCCCTCAATCTGGCCCTCACCCTTGGGATCCTGCTGGCCGCGCTGGGCTCGCGCGACGAGGGATTGACCCGCCCGGAGGGCGCGCCCGGTCCGGCCGCGGATCCGCGCGCCCTGGGCCTGGCCGCCCTGCTCCTGGGATTGGGCTTGGCGGCGCACTGGCCCAGCCAGGTCGCGGTGGTCCCGGGCTGCGCCCTGGTCCTGGCCGAGCCCGGCTTCCGGCGCGGGGTCCGGACGGCGCCGCGCGCCTGGGCCGGGCTGGCGTGGCGTTTGGCGCTTCCGCTCCTGGCGGGCCTCGCGCTCTACCTCGTGGTCCCCCTCCGTTCCGGAGCCGCGGTTCCCCTGGGCTGGGGCGACCCCAGGAGCCTGGCGGGGCTGGCGGCCCTGGTGGCGCGCCGGCAGTACGCGGCCGCGGAGTCGGGGAAGACTTTGGGGTCCTTTTTCGCGGTCCTGGGGCGCGAGGCCCGGGACCTGGCCGCGGACTGGACTTGGCCCGGGTTGGCGGCGCTGGCCGGGGGATGGGCGCTGCTCCTGCGGCGGCGGCCCTGGCTGGCCTGCGGGTTGCTTTTGGTTCCGCTGGGCCTGGGCCTGGCGGTGGCCGCGGGCTCCAAGCCCCCCGCGGATTCGGTCTGGGTCGTGGATCCCTACCTCCTCCCCCTGGAGGCGGGCCTGGGCCTGGGTTTGGCGGGTTGGTTCGCGGTGCCGCGGGCGCGCCGTTTCCTGCCGGGCCTGCTGGTCCTGGGCGCCTTGGGCCTGGCCTTGCGTCAATGGCCCCGGTGCGACCGGCGCGACGACACCCTGGGGTGGGACTACGCCCGCAATCTCCTGGCGAGCGCCCCGGCGGGGTGCGTGGTCCTGGCCGTCGACGACGCGGCGGCGGCCTGCCCGCTCGTGCCCCGCCTCCTCTACCGGGAGCGCCCCGACGTCACGGTGCTGGCGGCGGGGCTCTGCGACGAGCCCTGGTACCGCGAGCGGGCCTCCCGGGCGGACCCCGGGTTGCGCTGGCCGGCGCGGGCGCTGGGCCCTTACGGGGACATGGCGTGGATGGCCCGGGCCGAGCCGGGCAGGCCTTTCGCCTGGAGTGTGGGGCCCCTGCCGGACCCGGCCGATCCGGGAGCGCTGCGTCCGCGGGGGCTCCTGCTGCTGGCGGCGGGTTCCCCCGCGCCAACCGGCGATCCCTGGCCGGCCTTCGCTCTGCGGGGGATCCGTCGGGGCTGGGCCACGGCCGACCCCCTCACCCGGCGCCTCGTGCTGGAACGCTACGCCGACGCCGCCTGGCTGGCGGCACGGTGGGCCGAGGCCCGCGGCCGGGACGCCGAGGCGGTGCGCGACTACGTGCGCGCCGGAATCCTGGCGCCGGGGAGGGACGAGCCTTGGCTTAAGGGCGGGGCCTTGCTGTGGCGCGGGGGGGACGCGCGCGGGGCCGAGGGGCTTTGGAAGCGGGCGGCGCGGGAAGCCCCGGGGGACGCGGCCGCGTGGGCCGACCTGGGGCTGGCCCAGTGGAGGCGCGGGGCCCCGGATCTGGCCCTGGCCTCGGCGCGGCGCGCGCTCGCGGACGCCCCGGGGTCGCCGGAGGCCCTCGGGTTGCTGCGCGCGCTTGGGGCGACGAAGGGGGGAAGGCCTTGAACGCGATCCGTCCTAGGGTGTTGGTTCTGGTGGGCCTGCGGCCCCCGCGCGCGGGTGGGCGGGCCGTCGCCGAGGCGGTGCGCGACGCCGGGGGCGAGCCCTTTCTCCCCGGACCCGGGGCGGCGGATCCCGGTCCTTTCGAGCCCTCCTGGGAGGAGGTGCTGGAGTTCGACCCGGAGGTGGTGCTCCTGGACACGGAACCCGGGGGCGAGGCCGCGGTGCGGGATTGGTTCGGGATCGAGGGGTGGGACCGGGTGGCCGCCTCGAGGGCGGGCCGGGTGCACCCCGTGGTGGGATGGAGGGGGAAGGATGGCGAGGGCATCCCCGCGGAGGCCGTGCTGCGGCTGCGGGACCTTCTGGCGCGTGGGAGCGGGGAGCCCTAGCGCTCCCGTCCCCGCGACCGTCTCGGGGCGGGGCGGCTGATGACGACGCGGACCAGTCCCGCGCAAGGCTCGTCCGTGGCGTGGCGCAGCCCTTCGGCCTCGAGGCGCGGGTACAGAAGCGTCGGGCGGAGGTCGTGGATCAGGAGCATCGAGCGCCCCGGGCGCAACCGCCCGAGCGCGCCGAAGACGCGCGCCATGGCGGCCTCATGCTCCAGGCCCCGAACGTCCACCTCGGCATCCACCCCTGCGGGCCTCCCGAGACGCCCCATGCCCCGTCCCCTCCGGGCCCTTGAAAAGGCGCCCGGTCCCTTCGGTCCCTATTGCGCCAGCACCCAGCGCACCATGGAACGGATCTGGGCCCTGGTCAGGTCGGGGTGCGGCTCCATGGGCAGTTTGCCCCAGTGGCCGGGTCCGCCGGTTTCGACTTTTTTGGTCAGGCGGGCCAAGGCCCAGCGTTTGTGGCGGTAGCGGCGGG
This sequence comes from candidate division FCPU426 bacterium, assembly GCA_027451505.1. Classification (GTDB taxonomy): domain Bacteria; phylum Oederibacteriota; class JAJYGY01; order JAJYGY01; family DAIDJD01; genus DAIDJD01. The sequence continues at coordinate 3,708 of DAIDJD010000204.1, read as the reverse complement.
CGATGGAGCGGAAGGAGGGGCCGGCCAGCTTGCGGTCCAGGGCGTGGCAGGTGAAGCACCCGCTTTTGATCACCAGGATCCGCGCCGCGGGGTCCCCGCGGGTCTGGGAGGCCCAGGCCGGGACGGCCAACAGGGCGGCCCCGGCCAACGCGAACGCCGCGGCCAGGGTGATGGCGGTGGTTCTGGGCGACATGACGGCTCCTTTCGGTCCGGCTTGGACGGTCTAGACCCCCAGCCCTTGGAACGCCGGGAGGGCTGGGGGGGTCGAGATTTCCGCTTCGGTGAGGTAGCAGGCGGGGTCCTCGGCCCAGGGGTCCCCGAAGGCCCCCAGGGCCCGGGCCCGGAAGCTGCCGCCGCACAGGTCGCGGAACACGCAACGCCCGCAGCGGCCCTTGAGCAGGCCCAGCCGGTCGCGCAGGCGCTCCAACAGCTCGGAGCGGCCGTCGGTCCAGATTCGGGAGAAGGGCCGTTCCAGGACGTTGCCGAGGTCGGCCTGCCAGAACTGGTCCGGATGCACCCCGCCCACGGGGTCCACGTTGGCGATGCCCACGCCGCTGCCTGCGGCACCGCCCCCGTTGGCCCTGAGCTGGGCGGCGATGGCTTCGGCCCGGTCCCGGTCTCCGGCGGCCAGGGTCTTCAGCAGCAGGTAGGGTCCGTCCGCGGACTGGTCCACGGTGAGGACCTCCAGTTTCCGGCCCGCGCGGACCCTTTGGTCCGTCAGCTCCAGGATGCGGTCGAGCGCGTCGCGGGTCTCCTCGCGCGAGAGGTCCACGTCGATCAGGCGCCGGCCGCGGCCCGAGTACACCAGGTGGTAGAAGCAGACCCGCTCCACCCCCTCGCGGTCTATGGTCTCGAAGATGGAATCCAGCCCCTGGTAGGTGTGGCGGGTCAGGGTCAGGCGCAGCCCCACCTTGAGGCCCGCGGCGCGGCTCAGGTGGACCCCCCGCAGCGCGCCGTCGTAGGCGCCTTCGCGGCGGCGGAACGCGTCGTGCACCTCCCGCGGCCCGTCCAGGCTGATGCCGACGTAGGTGACGCCGACCTCCTTCAGCAGCGCGGCCATGCGCTCGTCGATGAGGGTCCCGTTCGTGCTCAGGGTCACCCGCAGCCCCAGTCCGGCGGCCCGGCGCGCCAAGTCGGGGAAGTCCGGCCTGTACAGGGGTTCCCCGCCGCTCATCAGCAGCGCCGGCACGCCGAAGGCGGCCAGGTCCTCCAGGAGGGCGTAGCCCTGGTCGGTGGTGAGCTCCCCGGGGTAGGCGCGGTCCTCGCTGGCGGTGTAGCAGTGGGAGCAGTTCAGGTTGCAGCGGCGGGAGAGCGTCCACACGACCACCGGCTTGCGCTCGCGCGCGGCCACGGAGCCGCGCCCGTAGCGCAGGGCGTCGCTGGAGCTCGCCCGGTCGTGCAGCATTTTGGTGCAGTTGAGCATGGTTCCCCCGGGGTCAGGCGGTGACGGGCGCTCGCCGCGGGCGCGCGGCGGCGGGCACCCAGGCGCAGTGGGGCTCCTCGGCGAAGGCGTCCCCGGTCGCGGAATAGGCTCGGGCGCGGCACCCCATGCAGTCCTCGACGTATTCGCAGGCCCCGCACTTGCCCGAAAGGGACCCCGGATTGCGCAGCCGCCGGAACAGCTCCGAGTCCCTCCAAATCCCGTCCAGGGGGCGCTCCCGCAGCGAACCGGCCGCCAGCGGGAGGTAGCCGCAGCCGCGCACCTCCCCGAACCGCGAAACGAAGCAGATCCCCCGGCCCGCCAGGCAGCCCTTGCCCGCTCCCGAGGAGGGGTGGGCCGACGGAGCGTGCCGGGCTCCCGGCCCCGTTTGGGCGCGGCCGCCGCCCCGCGTCGAGGCCGCGGGGAAGAGCTGACGGGCGATGCGCACCACGTGGGGGGCGCAGGTGGCCTTCATCTCCAGCGGGCTGCGGGCCTGGGCCTGCACGAACCAGCGCAGGGTCCGCTCGTAGGCCCCCGCCGCGAGGCGTTGGCCGTCGGGGATGGTCAGTCCGCAGCCCACCGGGACCAGCATGAACAGGTGCCAGGCCTGGCAGTCCTCCGAACGCACCAGCTTCAGGATCTCGTCCAGGCGGTCGTTGTTGTGGGTGGTCACGCTGGTGTTGACCTGCACCGGGACGCCCAAGCGGCGCAGCCGCCGCACCCCGGCCAGGGTCGCCTCGAAGGCTCCCGACTGCTGCCTGAAGGCGTCGTGGGTGGAAGCGTCCGGCCCGTCGAGGCTCACGCTGACCCGGTGGACGCCGGTGGCGGCCACCCGCCCGGCGGTCTCGTCGTCCAGCAGGGTTCCGTTGGTGGAGAGGGCGAAGGGAAGTCCGCGTTCGCGGGCGCCGCCCATCAGGTCGAACAGGTCGGGCCGCATCAGCGGCTCGCCGCCGGAGAACACCAGCACCGGGCGTCCCAGGCGGGCCATCGCGTCCATCATGCCCAGGGCCTCGGCCCCGGAGAGCTCGGCGGGATCGCGGTAGGTCTTGGCCTCGGCGCGGCAGTGGCGGCACGCGAGGTTGCAGGCCTGGGTGGTCTCCCAGAAGACCAGGCGCAGGGGCGGGGCATCGTCGATCGGGGCGTTCACTTGCGGGGCGGCGGGGTGCATGCTGGCATTGTAGGGCGTCCATGCGGGGAAGGAGTATGACCGGGGTCACAGATGGGCCGGGGGTCGGCGGGGTTTGGACCCCGACGTGTTTGCAACGCCGGGTCCGGTCGGCTATGCTGGCGCCATGGACCAGGAACCCGAGATCCTGATCGTCGAGGACGACCCCGCCGGCGCCCGCATGCTCCAGGCCCTCGTCCGCAGTGAGGGGTGCGGGGCCGTGGTGGCGCAGGAGGGGCGCCGGGCCCTGGAGCTGGCTTCGGCCCGCCCCTCGCTGGCGGCCGTGTTCCTCGACCTGGGGCTCCCCGACCTCCACGGGATGGAGGTCCTGGAGCAGCTCAAGAGGGAACGCCCGGCCCTTCCGGTCATCATCCTCAGCGGGGACGCCGAGATCCCCAGCGCGGTGCGGGCCATCCAACTCGGGGCGGCCAATTATTTCCTCAAGCCCATCGTCACCGGCCAGATCGCCGCGGCGCTGCGCCAGTTGCTGGAGCGGCGGAGCCTGCTCGATGAGGTCGAGGGCCTCAAGTCCCGCCTGGAGGGCCTGCCCCGCCTCATGGGGCCCGGCGCGGCCGTCCGGGCACTGCAGGAGCGGGTGCGCCAGGTGGCCACGAGCGGTCTGACCGTGCTGCTGCACGGCGAGACCGGTTCGGGCAAGGAACTGCTGGCCCGGGCGGTGCACGACTTCAGCCTGCGCTCACGCAAGCCCTTCATCGCCGTCGACTGCGGGGCCATCCCCGAGAACCTCCTGGAAAGCGAGCTTTTCGGCCATGAAAAGGGTGCCTTCAGCGGCGCCGACCGGCGCAAGGAGGGACAGTTCCTCCTGGCCCAGGGGGGCACCCTCTTCCTGGACGAGATCGGGAACCTGCCCCTCGGTCTCCAGTCCAAGCTGCTGAGGGTGCTCCAGGAGCGCGAACTGCGCCCCCTGGGTTCGTCCCGCGACGTGCCCCTGGACGTGCGCTTCGTGGCGGCTTCCAACCTGGACCTGGAGGCCGAGGCCGCCGCGGGCCGCTTCCGGCAGGACCTGTACTTCCGGCTCGCCGAATTCCGGATCGAGGTCCCCCCGCTGCGCGAGCGCGCGGAGGACCTGGCCTATTTGGCCCAGCGTTTCCTGGCCGAGGAC
>DAIDJD010000203.1 GCA_027451505.1 candidate division FCPU426 bacterium | reverse complement strand
GGAGATCGTGCCGGTGACCAGCCTGGATGGCCGCGCCATCGGCTCGGGGACTCCCGGGACCGTCACCAAGGCGCTGATGGCCGGCTTCAAGGCTTTGACCCGCAAGGAAGGCGACCGCATTCCTGGGGAGAGCCGAATCCGGCGGGGCGATTGATGGGTTCTGTCCTAGGAGGGCTGACTCTGATCGCTTCCATCGCAACGCCTGGGTCCCTGGTCCTGCGTTGGCGGGACAAGCGCCTGGGCCGGATACGGGCGCGGGAACGCCTGCGGTCGGATCTTGAGGCGTTGGAGCAGTTTTATAACCGATATTCGACGATCGAAACGCTGCCTGGCGAAGCTTGTTATCCTTTGGGGCCCATGGGGCTGGAGTCCTGGATCGAGCGATGGATGGAATTGGGGAATTTCGGGACCGAAGCAAGGACGCGTATCGAAGAGTCGGCGCGTTGGCTGCGCGAAGATCGCTGGCTTGTCGAAAAGTTCGCCGGCTATCCCCAGGGATCGGCGTATCCGGGCAATAAAAATTATGATCCGGCGGCGGCGGCTTTGACGCAAAAGTGGCGAAGCCAACATGATTCGAGGATAATGGTCTTTTCGGCTCTCAAGAAGTTGCTGGAACCAACCGGGGAGGGCCGCGGGCACTTCCCCCATTTCCCTGGCGGCGGTCGGTGACGCGCCTGAAAAAAATCGTTCTGGGTCTTTGCCTTCTCACCGCTTCCGGCCCCGCCTTTGGTCACCGCCACAGCTACCGCGACATCCGGCGCCTCTTCATCAAGGGGCTTGCCAAGGAGCATGCCGGACATTATCGAAAGGCAGAAAACGATTTCAGAATGGTCTTGGCCGAAGATCCCGGCCTAGCCCGGGCCCACCGAGAACTGGGTAACTGCCTCTATTATCAGGGGGAGAACCGTGCGGCTGTGGAGGAGTATGACGCCTACCTTGCGGTTTACCCGGGAGACACGGCTTTGCGCCGGTTCGCGCTGCGTTTGGGGGCGGTGCCCGACAATCGCCCCTTCGCCGTCGCGGCGTACCCCCGCGGCCGATCCCGGATTGCGCGGGCCGATCCAGCCCGTGAGGACGGGCGTCGTCACGGATCCGTTTTCCTTGGCACTGAACTCAGCGAGGTCTTCCCTGATGGCGGCGACCTAGCGGACTATCCGGCCTCCGGAGGGTCTCCGCCGTCCTCGGATTCCGCCTTCCAATGGGATGCGCTCCAGTTGGGCTACCTTTGGTCCTCGGGGTTTGGCATCGCGGGTGGCATCGCGGTCTTCGGCCGCAACGCCGTCGTGGGGAGCGGATACACCTCCATCGTGAGCACGGGGGGCGGTTTGGTGGTCACCTCCCGGTCTGGGGGCGATGCGATCGGGGTCAATGAGCAGGACTACTACGCCGAGCCCCTGTACCGCTTCACCTTCAGTCGGCGTCTGGGGCTTCTCGTGGGCATGAAGGTGGGCCTGGCCCAGGCGCAACTGGCCGACTCCGGGAACAACATCACCAACGCGTCCGCTTCCGGATTTTTCGTTTCGCCGGAGGCGCTGTTCCAAATCCTTTTCGGCGGCCGTTTTGGCCTGGACCTGGGGCTGGATTACCGATACGCGGCCCTGGGCGCGGTCGACGTGCCTGGGCAAGGTGCCATCCCCAGCGGCTCGGGTCCGGGTAATTGGCGACTGAACGACTCCGGCCTCGGTGCCGAGATCGGCTTTACCCTCTACTTCCGGCGTCTGGGCGGTTGACGTCCTGAGCCCGTCTTGCCTAAAACCGGGTCGCGCCGTAAGATGGGTTCGGAACCCGCCCGCACCGGAGGAACCCGTGGACAGCGACAGCCATTACGAACGCATCAAGCGCATCTTCGAGGAGGCCAAGATCCCGGTGGAGGAAAGGCCCCGCCAGAAATGGGGGGCCAACTACAAGGGCGGCGTGGTCACCTACTCGGTGCTGCGGGTCGCCTCGAACCGGTGCGACTTCCTCTTCGACGACCAGGGCAAACTCGTGGCCGTCTCGCAGTAGGACCCCGCAACCTCGCGGCCCAGGTCGCGGGGTTTTTTGCGGTCGGGTCCGGGTTTCTTTCCGCGGAATCCCGTTTTTCGGAACGGGGCCCCGCATTCCAAAGGGGGAGTGAGCCGTGGGCGCCATCGACACCTCGAACATGAGCAAGGGCAAGGCCGAGGCCATGGAAGTGGCCGAGGACAGCCGGCAGACGACCTGGGAGCACCCCAGCTTCGCGGGTGAGCTGTTCATGGGGCGCTTCCGCCCCGAACTGGTTTGGCCCTATCCGGCCCAGAGCCCGGAGGACAAGAGCGTCGGCGACGAACTGCTGCTGCGCCTGGAGGCCTTCCTCAAGGCCAACGTCGACGCCGAACGCATCGACCTGGAGCAGGAGATCCCCGCGGAGGTGATCCGGGGCCTCGCCGACCTCGGCCTTTTCGGGATGAAGATCCCCAAGGAATACGGCGGCCTGGGCCTGAGCCAGGTCAACTACAACCGCGCCATCGCCCTGGTCGCCAGCCATTGCGGCAGCACCGCGGTGTGGCTCTCCGCCCACCAGTCCATCGGGGTGCCCCAGCCGCTGAAGCTGTTCGGGACCCCGGAGCAGAAGCGCCAGTGGCTGCCCAAGTTCTCGGCCGGCGCGGTGTCGGCCTTCGCCCTGACCGAGCCTGAGGTGGGCTCCGACCCCGCCAAAATGACCACCACCGCGACGCCGGTGGAGGACGGCGCGGCCTACCTCCTCAACGGGGTCAAGCTCTGGTGCACCAACGGGCTGGTGGCCGACACCATCGTGGTCATGGCCCGCACCCCGGACTTGGTGGTGAACGGGCGGGCCAAGAAGCAGATCACGGCCTTCGTCGTGGACACCAAAACCCCGGGCTTCAAGGTCGAGCACCGCTGCAGCTTCCTGGGCATACGCGCCATCCAGAACGGCCTGATCCGCTTCGAGAACTTGAGGGTGCCCAAGGAGAACATCCTGCTGGGCCCGGGCAAGGGCCTCAAGCTGGCGCTGATGACCCTCAACACCGGGCGTCTCACCCTCCCGGCGGCCTCGGCCGGGGCGGCCAAGAAGTGCCTGTCCATCACCCGGGACTGGGCCGCCAAGCGCGTGCAGTGGGGGGCGCCCATCGCCGAGCACGACGCCGTGGCGCAGAAGATCGCCGACATGGCCGCCGCCGCTTTCGCCATGGAGAGCGTGACCCTCTACGCCTCGGCCCTGGCCGACCGGGGCCACGCCGACATCCGCATCGAGGCGGCCATGGCCAAGCTCTTCTGCAGCGAATGGGCCTGGCGCATCGTCGACGAGACCCTCCAGATCCGCGGCGGCCGGGGTTACGAGACCTCGGCCAGCCTGAGGGCCCGCGGCGAGGACCCCTGGCCCGTGGAGCGCATGCTGCGGGACAACCGCATCAACCTCATCATCGAGGGCTCCAGCGAGATCATGCGCCTGTTCATCGCCCGCGAGGCCCTGGATCCGCACCTGCGCGCGGCCGGGGCCCTGGTCAACCCCAAGTCCGCCGGCGGTGCGGGGGGGCTGCTCAAGGCGGCCCTGGGGGCCGTGGCCTTCTATGGGCGCTGGTATCCGGCCCGCTGGATGCCGCACAACCTGCTCGCCTCCGATTCCGGCTACGGCCCCCTGGCGCGCCACATGCGCTGGGTGCGGCGCAGCTCCAACCGGCTGGCCCGCCGGCTCTTCCACCTGATGCTGCGCAACGGCCCGGCCCTGGAGCGCCGCCAGGCCTTGTTGGGGCGCGTGGTGGACATCGGGGTCGAGCTCTTCGCGGTGTCCTGCGCCTGCGCCCGCGCGCGCCACATGGCCGGGGAGGGGCGCCCCGAGGCCCTGGAGCCGGCCGACCAGTACGCCCGCATGGCGCGGCGCAAGGTGGAGGCCCTTTTCCGGGGCCTGGGATGCAACGACGACCGGGCCCGCTACGCCTTCTCCAAAAAGGTCATGGAGGGGCGCTACGCCTGGCTGGAGGAGGGGGTCATGCCCCTGCGCTGACGGGAGGCCGACCCCGGGCGCTTGGACGGGCCCGGTTCCGCCGCGGGAAGCCTCGGCGGGACCGGGCCCGCTTTTTTTGGGCGCGCCCCGCGGGAAGCCCCGTCGGGGCCTTTCGGCGGCACCGCCCAAAATGGTCCCTCCGCCTTTCGGGCGCCGGGATTGCCGACTCAAGCGCCCTTTTGTGCTAATATTTTCGACCCAACGCATCCGGAGGCCCGTCCCTGTGGTCCTGTCCCTGCTGAGCAAGGTTTTCCCCAACAAGAACGAGCGCGAACTGCGGCGGCTCCAGCCCCGGGTGGAGGCCATCGCCGCCCTGGAAGCCCGGATGGACGCCCTATCCGACGAGGAATTGAGGGCCAAGACCGGCGAGTTCCGCGACCGGCTGGCCCACGGGTTTAGCCTCGACGACCTCCTGGAGGAGGCCTTCGCCGTGGTGCGCTCGGCGGGCAAGCGGGCCTTGGGCCTGCGCCACTACGACGTCCAGATGATCGGCGGTATGGTCCTGCACGAGGGCAAGATCGCCGAGATGCGCACCGGCGAAGGCAAGACCCTGGTGGCCTCGCTGCCCGTGTACCTCAACGCGCTCACGGGCAAGGGCGTCCACGTGGTCACGGTGAACGACTACCTCGCCCAGCGCGATTCCATGGGCAAGGGCAACTTCAAGGGGATGGGTGAGATCTATCGCTTCCTCGGCCTGACGGTCGGCTGCATCGTGCACGACCAGGACCACGAGGCGCGTGTCGCGGCCTACGCCTGCGACGTCACCTACGGCACGAACAACGAGTTCGGCTTCGACTACCTGCGCGACAACATGGTCAGCTACGCGCAGCACCGGGTGCAGCGCCCGCTGAACTTCGCGCTCGTCGACGAGGTCGACAGCATCCTCATCGACGAGGCCCGGACCCCCCTCATCATCTCGGGCCCCTCCGAGGAGAGCACCGACAAGTACGGCAAGGTGGACCGCATCATCCCGAGGCTCGTCAAGGAGACCCATTTCACCATCGACGAGAAGGCCCGCTCGGCGAGCCTCACCGACGAGGGGGTCTCGGCGGTGGAGCGCGCGCTGTCCCTGGACAACCTCTTCGACGACCGCAACACGGTCTGGGTCCACCACGTCCAGCAGGCCCTCCGCGCCCATGCGATCTACAAGCGCGACACCGACTATGTGGTCCGCGACGGCAAGGTCATCATCGTCGACGAGTTCACCGGGCGCCTCATGCCCGGGCGGCGCTGGGGCGACGGCCTGCACCAGGCGGTGGAGGCCAAGGAGGGGGTCACCGTCGAGCGCGAGACCCAGACCCTGGCCACCATCACCCTGCAGAACTACTACCGCCTCTACGCCAAGCTCGCGGGCATGACCGGCACGGCCATGACCGAGGCCGGGGAGTTCCACGAGATCTACAACCTCGACGTGGTGGCGATCCCCACCCACCGGCCCATGGTGCGCAAGGACCACCCCGACCTGATCTACAAGAACACCAAGGGCAAATTCGCGGCGGTGGTCGACGAGATCGTGGACTGCCACCATCGGGGGCAGCCCGTGCTGGTGGGCACCGTGAGCATCGAGAAAAACGAGATGCTCTCCGAACAGCTCAAGCGCCGGGGCGTCCCGCACGAGGTGCTCAACGCCAAGAACCACGAGCGCGAGGCCGAGATCATCTCCCGGGCCGGCAGGCCCGGGGCCGTGACCATCGCCACCAACATGGCCGGACGCGGCACGGACATCCAGTTGGGACCGGGCGTGGCCGAGTTGGGGGGGCTGCACGTCCTGGGGACGGAGCGCAACGAGAGCCGGCGCGTGGACAACCAGCTCCGCGGGCGTTCCGGGCGCCAGGGCGACCCCGGCAGCAGCCGCTTCTACATCAGCCTCGAGGACGACCTGATGCGCATCTTCGGGTCGGACAAGCTGCAGGGCCTCATGGGGACCCTGGGCATGACCGACGAGGAGGCCATCGAGCACCCCTTCATCAGCAAGAGCATCGAACGCGCCCAGAAGAGCGTGGAGGGCCACAACTTCGACATCCGCAAGCGCCTGCTCGAATACGACGACGTCATGAACCGCCAGCGCGAGGTGGTCTACACCCGGCGGCGGGCCCTGCTCGAGGGCGAGGACATCCGCGCCGACGTGGTGGCCATGGTCCTGGATCTGGCCGAGAGCCATTTCGACCTGCACGTCCCCGAGGGGAGCGCCCCCGAGGAATGGGATCTCGCCGGCATGGCCCGCTGGTTCGAGGAGACCTACCGGACGCAGGCTCCCGAGTCGGGGGCGCTAGGCAAGGCGCCTTCCGATGAGATCAAGCGGCTCTATCTGGCCGCGGCCGAACGGGCCTACCAGTCGCAGGAGGGGCGCCTGGGCCCGGAGGCCTTGCGCGTTCTGGAGCGGCACATCGTCCTGGAGGCCATCGATGGGGCCTGGAAGGACCATCTCTACTCCATGGACCACCTCAAGGAGGGCGTGGGGCTGCGCGCCTACGGCCAGTTGGATCCGCTCATCGAGTACAAGCGCGAGGGCTACGAGATGTTCAGCCGCATGATGGCGGGCATCAAGGAGTCGGTGGTGCCCTTGCTGCTGCGCATGGAGGCGGTGCACCAAACCGAGGCGCCGGTGCCGCAGGAGGACCCGCGCCTGCGCCAGATCAAGGAAAGCCGTCCGGAGATGGACCTGGGCCTGCCCGGGGGCCGGGGCGCGGGGCCGCTGGGCGCGGCGTCCGAGGACGCGCCGGCACCCCTTCCGGCCCAGGCCCCGGTGCGGCGCAAGCTCCCCAAGGTGGGGCGCAACGAGCCTTGCCCTTGCGGAAGCGGCAAAAAGTATAAGCATTGTCATGGGGGAGGAACGGCAGTTTGAAAACTATTTTGTCAAAAATCAGGCTGTTCTAAACCTGTTGACAATATGTGGAAAATTAGATACACTCCGCGCACGTTTGGATCCGAAGCGGGGAAAATGCGCGGCGGACATCACAGACCTGGAGCCGGAAGCGTATCCAAGACCATGACCCTCCGTCCGCGCGCCCTCCTCGCGTTCGTCCTGGCCGCCCTGGGAACCGCCCTCGCGCCGTCCTTGGCCCGGGCCCAGGCCCCGGTGATCCTGTCGGTTTCCTATAATTCGACCTTCCCCAGCCAGTACATAGGATCCACGTTGAGCGTGCAGGTCACGGCCATCCAGCCCTTGACCGGCACCGCCGAACCCATCCCCGTGAGCGTCACGGCCTATACCGCTGGCCCGTCCGGATCCGTGACCCTGGGCGGTCTGTTCGCGGGCACGGTTTCTTCGGGCGCCTACATCTACGTCTCCGACGGCCTGAGGGTCTGGCGGGTGACCTACGCCGGCGGCAACGTCATCACCCTCGACGCGGCCGACCTGCTGCCCACGGCCGAGGGGGAGTCCATCGGCGACATCCCCGCGTCCTGGCCCGTGGCGGACTATTCGTCCTTGGCCAACACCACTTTTTCAGTCTACACCGGGACCCTGGTCACCGAAGCGACGCCCCAAGCCCAGTTGAGCGTGGACATCGGCCAGTTCGCCCAAGTGGTGCTCTACGACAATGGCGGCAACGGTGATGCGGTGGCCGGGGACGGGATCTGGACGGCCCAGTACCAGACCCCCAACCTGGGCAGCGTCGTGACCGATGCCTACTTCTACGGGGAATGCCTCGTCGGTGGCGTCAGCGCCTCCAACGAGGGCCTTCAGAGCAGCCAGGACGTCAGTTTCGACATGGAGCTGCCCGCGATCCTTACGGAGTCGGAAACCACCACCAACAGCAACTACAACGGTGACCTCTACCTTTCCAGCCAGGTGGAGGGCCAGAGCGTGACCAACGCGGCGGCGGTCGAACCGGTGCTGGCGGCCTCATGCGCCCAGGCACAGTTCAACTTCTCCGTGAACAAGGCCAACACCACCGTCCTCGTCACCATCGGCGGTTCCCCGGCGTTGACCACCAACGTCACCTCCGACAACCATCCGGCCTACCCGATGGTTCCGGTCACCCTGCCGGCTTATGTCTTCCCCAACGGGGCCCAGACGCTGCACGGTTGGGCCATCTGGAACGGCGCCGACGGAAACGGCAACTACGTCCCGGACGGGGTCTACCAGGTCTACTACTACGTCTACGACACCGATGGGCTTTCGGGCGTGACCGTGACCA
>DAIDJD010000202.1 GCA_027451505.1 candidate division FCPU426 bacterium | reverse complement strand
CCCTGCGCAGCGCGGCGGCCTTGGCCCCCGGACCGGGGGGCGCGTGATCCGGGTCCGGGGCTTAAGCAAATCCTACGGCGCCTTCGAGGCCCTGCGTTCGCTCGACCTGGACGTCCCCGCGGGCGGGGTGTACGGCTTCCTGGGCCCCAACGGCGCCGGCAAGACCACCACCATACGCCTCATCACCGGCCTGTTGCGCCCCGACGCCGGGGAGATCTCGGTCTGCGGGGTCGACCTCCTGGCCGAGCCCCGCCGGGCCAAGGCCCTCATGGGCTACGTGCCGGACCGCCCCGAGCTGTTCCCGCGCCTGAGCGCCCGGGAGACGCTCCGCCTGGCCGCCGGCCTTCGCGGGATGGCGCCGGGACCGGCCGAGGCCCGCGGGATGTCCCTCCTGGAGGCCTTCGCTCTGGAGGCCTTCGCCGACGAACCCGTGGGGGGCTTCAGCCACGGCATGCGCCAGAAGCTGGCCCTGGCCCTGGCGCTGCTCCACGAGCCCCGGGTGCTCATCCTCGACGAGCCCCTGGTGGGCCTGGATCCCCAGGGTGGGCGCCAGGTCAAGGACCTTCTGCGCCGCCTGGCCCGGGGCGGGCTGACCGTGTTCCTCTCCATCCACACCCTCGAGATCGCCGAAAGCCTCTGCGACCGGCTCGGCATCCTGCACCACGGGGCCCTGGCCGCGGAGGGCGACGCCGAGGCCATCCGGCGCCGGGCCGGGGTGGGCGGGGAAGGCGGCCTGGAGGAGGCCTTCCTCAGGATCACCGGAAGGGAGCGCGACCTCGGCGGCCTGGCGTCCGGAGGCGGCGGTGCCTGAGGCCCGGGCGTGGGGGGCGGCGCGCATCCTCGCCGCCACGCGCTGGGGGCCCCTGCGGCGGGCCCTGATGAGGCCGGACCCCTCCCGGGCCCTGCCGCTGGCCGTGTTCGGGTTGCTGGGCCTCCTGTTCGAGGCCTTCCTCTACGGGATCTTCCGGGCCTGGGCCGCGGCGCTGTGGGCCCAGCCCGGGCTGGGCCCGAAGCTGGGGGCCCGCGCCCTCGGGGCCAGCATCGACCTCGTGGGGGCGTTGGCGGCGCTGACCACGCTCCCGGGGCTGCTGAACCGCCTGGCCGAATCCGGGGACGCCGCCTTCTACGCGGCTTCGCCCATGGATCCCAGGGTCTACCTCAGGCTGCGGCTGGCCGAGACCACGCTCGGCTCGGCCGCGGCCTTGGCCGCGCTTTGGGTTCCGGCGGCCCTGGCCCTGGCGCCGAGGTTCGGGGGCGGGGCGGTCGGGGCCTTCCTGACCCTGGCCGCGCCCCTGCCCGCGGCGGCCTTGGGTTCGGCCCTGGGGGCGGCCTGCCTCTGCGCCGCGCTCCAGGCGCTGCCTCCGCGCCGCGTCCGGGCGGCCCTGTCCGCGCTGGGCGCCCTGATGTTGGGGGCCTTCGTGGCCGCCCTGGTCCTGGTCCGGCCCGAAAACCTCCTCGATCCGTCGCGTTCGGCTTCGGCCGCGGCCTACCTCCGCGGGCTGGGGGTCCTGGACCGGGTCTGGTTGCCCGGGTATTGGGCCGCGCGGTGGGTGGACTTGGCCGCCCGGGCCCCCTTCGCGGCCCTGGCGGGATGGGCCGCCGGGCTCATCCCCGCGGCCGCGTGCCTGGTTTGGGTGGTCGCCGCGCACGGGCCCGGCGCGTTCGGGGCCTGGGACGGCGGGGACGGGGCGGGACGGGGCGGGCGCGGCGGCATACGGCCGGCCTTCGGCGGGAGCCGGATCCGGCGGGCGTGGAGGGTGCATCTGGAGCACGGTCGCGTGGAACTGACGCGCGCGCCGGGCCAGGCCGCCCAGGCCCTTCTGCTGGCGGCGCTCCTGGCCCTGTTCGCGGCGGCGATGCTGCGGCTGCCGCTGGGCCGCGACCAGCAGCTCAAGGATTGGGTGCTGCTTCCGGCCGTCTTCTGCGCGCAGGCCCTGCTCACGGCCGTGTCGGCGCGCTTCGTGTACCCGGCGGCCAGCCTGCGGCAGGGGGGGGCTTGGCTCACGCTCCAGACCCCGGCCAAGCCGTCGGACCGGCTGCGCGCCGACGCGGTGCTGGCGGCCGGCCTGCTTCTGCCTTTGGCGGGCGCGCTGGACCTGCTCCTGGCGAGGGTCTTCACGCCGCCCCCCGGTGTGGCCTGCGCGCTGGCCGCGGCGTCCCTGGCCTTCGCGGCGTCGCTGGCTGGCCTGCACTCGGGCCTGGGCCAAGCCTGGGCCTCCCCGGCGGACCACCCCGAAGCGGCCCTGGCGTCGGCGCGGGGCATCCTGGCGGCGGCGCTGGGCCTGCTCCTGGCCGCGGCCGCGGACCTCGGGACGGCGCCCCTGCTGCGTTCGGCGTACCTGGGGCGCCCGGCGGGCGCGTGGGAGTGGGCCGTGGCGGCATTGGGGCCGTTGATCGCGGCGGCGGCGGCGGTCCTGGCCCTGCGGGCCGGGGCCGGGCGCCTGGAGGACGGGGGGGATTAGGGCGCCGGAGGCGCCAGGACGCGCAGGGCGCGGGGCCGGACCTCGACGGCGACCGGGGTCGAACCGCCGGGTTCCCCGTCCATGTGCACGGAAAGGGGGCCGCCCTCGGCCGACTCGATGAGGACTTCGCGGGCGGAGTGGAATTCGGCGCCCAGGAGGGGCTTGGCGAGGAAGAGGCGCACGCAGTTTCGGGCG
>DAIDJD010000201.1 GCA_027451505.1 candidate division FCPU426 bacterium | reverse complement strand
GGCGATGGCCAGCTTCCCGAGCACGGCCAGCCCCACGAGCAGCCCATCCCCCCGACGGCCTTTCCACAGCCTTGGAAAACGGAGGCACATCGCCACCAGCAGCAGCCAAAGCGCGGGCAGGGTCAGCCGTGAAAAGGCCGTGAAGGGGCTTCCATAGATGTCGTCCGCATTGCTGGGGTAGGGTGCGTCGACGTAGCGCGGCAGGAAAAAAAGGTTGAGAGAATTGATGCCCTGCGAAACATCCAACCGGGCAAACGCCAAGCCACGCAAGGCCACCACCGCCAGCCCCAGCCCGAGGGAGACGGCGACCCCCAGGATCCAGGCGCGGCCCGTGCCGCGGTGTTCCCCGAGGGCTTCCGAAGGGGATGTGAACGCCAGCAAGGCGGCGAACAGCACGTTGGCGCCCAGGAACCACGGAAGGGCCGCGGGATCAAGGGCGGCGACCCCGGTGGAGGCGGCGGCACCCCTAAGCAGGAAAAGGGGCACCAGCCCGAACAGGGCCATGACCCCGACCGGGGGGTCCCTCCAGCGGCCGGAAAGGGCCAGGCTTGCGGAGATGAAGAGGGTTCCCAAGCCCAGGACGGCCAGGGCAAAGAGCACCCCCCCATCGGTTTCCGCGGCCTGGAAAAAGCCCTTCCACTCCAGCCCCACGAGCCAGCCCACGCTCCACAGCGCCAGGAACGCCGCGTTCAACAATTGCGGGAGGTTCGGCGAGGGCGGGACCAGGGGCTGGGACGGGGCGGGCGCCGGCCGCGCGGGCTTCGCGCGCCGCGGCGCCGTCAGTCGTTTCGCAGTCGGCATTTGAGCAGCCCCGGCGAGAAATGGACATACATGTCGCCGGTGCGGGCATCCCCCCCCACGAACCCGGGATTCATGAAGGCGAACGCGGGATACACGGAGTCCGCGCCGGAGTCGCCCCAGGCCCGGCCCCGAAACGTCCCTCGGGCGGCGTCGTAGAGGACGATCCCGACCCATGCGGAGTCGTTGAGCGCGACCAGGTCGCCCCCGGCCGGTGCGATGGTCACGTAAGGGGACGTGGGCACCTCCCGCACGCTGATGGACCGCAGCAAAGCTAATTTGGGTCCGAAGACCCGGAGCTTGTACCGTCCGCCGGTGTCGTCCAGGACCACGAAATCGCCCGAGGCGGTCAGGGCCAGCGCCCGGGGATTTTGAAGGTCATCGGCGCCGAATACCCAAGGGGACCCGAGGCCTTCCCGGGGAAACGCCACCACGCGATGGTCCAAGGGTTCCAGCGCGTAGAAGGTGCCATCCGGGCCCGCCGTCATCGCGCCCAGCGAAGTGGTGTTGAATTGGAACGAACGGGCCACGGCGAACCCGCGGTCCAGAAGGAGGATACGCCCCTCCCGCTGGTCCAGCGCCGTTTCCCCGTCCGGCAACACCGCCATCCCCACCAGATCGCCCAGGATATCCTTGCTCCGGCGCGGAAAGCGTTGGGCCACGTCCAGGGAAAGGTTGGGGCGGAACCTCTGCAGGATCCAACCACCGGGTAGATCGGACAGGGTCGTCACGCCGCCATCCGGGCAGGCCTGCACCGAAACCGGGCTGGAGACTTGGCCCGGTGCGTCCCCTTGGGGCAGGGCCTGGGCCAACGGAACGACCACCAAGTGCTGGCGGACCTTCAGCCGCACGACCAGGAGCAGTTGGACCGCGAGACATAGCCCAACGGCCCCCAAAAGCATGCGCAGGAAAAAAGGGGAAGTCCTCACGGCCGGAGCCGGGGAGGCTTCCTGAGCCGGGAATGGACGCGCCTTTACCGAAAGCACCCGGGTTGAGGCCGTTTTTTTCAGCATATGTCCTATTATATCCAATCCTTTTTTCCGCGCCAGGATTCCCCCTCCTTCCTTGTCGTCGCCGAAGGCAGGACGCCTCCAGGTCGCCACCTTGGGCCGTCGACTCGACGTGGTGTGGGGGGCGGCCTCAGGTCCCCGGTTCCGGCCGCTCCCGCGCGGCCAGGTCCCGGAAGGCCGCCGCCGCGGGCCCCAGGGCCCCGGCCCCCAGGACCCAGGAGAAGGGCCGTGGGATGCGCACCCCCTCCACCGCCACGGTGCGCAGGGTGCCCAGCGCGAGTTCGGCGCGGATGGACCAACGCGACAGGAACGCCACCCCCATCCCGGCCTCGACCGCGGTCTTGATGGCCTCGGTGGAGCCCAGTTCCACCGCGGCCCCCGCGGCCGGTTCGCGCCATCCGGCCCCGCGCAGGGCCCGCTCCACCACGGCCCGCGTGCCGGAGCCGGGCTCCCGCCACAGCAGCGGCAGCCCCCGCAGATCCGCCGCGCGGACCGGATCCCGGCGCCAGGACGCGGGCGCCGTCAAAAGGAGTTCGTCGTCGATCCAGGGCTCCAGGCGCAGCCCGCGGGCGCGCGGGGCCCCCTCCACCAGTCCGAGGTCGGCGCGGCCCCGCCGCACGTCCTCCAGGACGGCGTCGCTGTTGGCCACGGCCAAGCGCACCCGGACCTTGGCGTAGCGCGCCCGGAAGCGGCCCAGCACCCGCGGCAGGACGTGCCCGGCGATGGTGGTGCTGGCCGTCAGGCGCAGGATCCCGCCCGGGGCCCGGGCGCCGGAAACGTCGTCGGCGGCCGCCTCCAGGGCGGCGCGGATGGGCCGGGCGTGGCCGGCGAGACGATGCCCCGCCTCGGTGAGGCGGCTGCCCCCGGGGCCGCGTTCCAGGAGGGCGGCGCCCAGGCCCCCCTCCAGGGAGCGCATCTGGGCGGTCACGGACGGCTGGGAGCGCCCCAGGCGCCGCGCCGCCCCCAGGATGCTGCCGGTCTCGGCCACCGCCAGGAACGCCTCCAGGCGCCGGAAGTCGACCTCATGCGTGGGGGCCAAGCAGCCCTCCTGATATAGGGAAACCTGATATCAAATCCGAAATTGAGTCTACCATATCCGATACCGGCGGGGGCACACTACCCATCCAACGGGAGCGGCGGCAGCCGGAAGGGCCGGCCAAGACGCGCGCCCCGGGCGGAGGTGGACATGGGAACCCTGGACGGGAAATTTTGGGCGCGGGCGGGACTGGTGGCGGGCGCCGGAGCGGCGGCGATGGCGGGGCTGTCCCCGGGCCTGGCCCTTCTGGGCGGGCTGGGCTTCGCCCTGGCCCTGGGGGACCCCTGGGAGGGGCGCGCCCGGCACTGGAGTCCGCGCCTTCTGGCCCTCGCCGTGGTGGCGCTGGGGGCCGGCATGGACCTGGGGGTGGTGGCCCGCTCGGGCCTGCACGGGCTGGGGATCACCGCGGCGGGCATCAGCCTGACCCTGGCGCTGGCCTGGCTGTTGAGCCGGCTGTGGCGCACCGACGGGGAGGTCTCGGCGCTGATCGGGGTGGGGACCGCGATCTGCTGGGGCAGCGCCATCGCGGCGGTGGCCCCGGTCCTGCGGACCCGGCCGCGCGACACCTCGGTGGCCCTGGGCGCGGTCTTCCTGTTGAACGCCGCCGCGCTGTGGATCTTCCCCTGGGTCGGCCACCGCTTAGGGATGGGGCAGGGGGCCTTCGGTCTGTGGTGCGCCCTGGCCATCCACGACACCAGCTCCGTGGTCGGCGCCTCCCTCTCGTACGGGCGGGCCGCGGAGCGCATCGCCATCACGGTGAAGCTGGCCCGGGCCCTGTGGATCGTGCCCGTCACCCTGGCCGCGGGCTGGTACGCCGACCGCGCCGCGACGGGCGCCGCCGGGGAGGAGCCCCGTCCCAAACCCAGGCGCCCCTGGTTCATCCTGGGCTTCCTGGGCGCCGCGGCCCTGGCCACGGCCGTCCCGGCGCTGCGCCCCTTGGGCGGGGAGGTGGCCCAAGCGGGGCAGCGCGCCCTCCTCGCGGCGCTCTTCCTGATCGGCGCCGGCTTCGACCGCCGTTCGCTGGCCAGCGTGGGCTGGAGGCCCCTGGCGCTGGCCCTGTCCCTTTGGGCCGTGGTCGCCTCGGCGAGCCTGGCCGTCATCCGGGCGGGCTGGATCCGGCCCTAAGGCACCTTGGGGGCCGGCCGTGGGGCGGGCCCTAGGCCCCCCACACGGCCAGCCCGGACTCCTTGGCCCGGCCCAGGCAGCGCTCCTTGTCCAGGAACACGGTCTTGCCCGACTCCAGCACCAGCGCGGCGGCCCGGGCCTTGGCCAGCGCCGCGAAGGTCCTGGGGCCCACCACGGGAAGGTCGAAGCGCAGATCCTGGCCGGGACGGGCCAGCTTGACGACCACGCAGCCCGGGCCGGCCAGGCGCCCGGCGCGCGCGACACAGGCGTCGGTTCCCTCGACGCTCTCCACGGCCACGCAGCTCTGGCGCTTGACCACCACGGTCTGGCCCACGTCCAGGCGGTTCAGCTCGCGGGTCAGGCGCAGCCCGAAGTCGATGTCGCGCCGCAGGGCCCGGGAGGGCGCCGGGCCGGCCAGCTTCCCCTTCGGCGCCAGCCAGGGTTCCATCAGCCAGGTCGCCGGCTCCAGGCGCACGCCGTGGCCCTCCAATTCGCGGGCCACCGACTTCAGGAGCGCCTCGGTGCGGAAGTCGCGCACGAACAGGGCCTGGCGGGCCAGCAGCCATTTGGCCCGCCAGTCGGCGCGGAGGTTCCGGTAGATCTGGCGGTGCTGGATTTGGCCCTGCATCACGGCGCGGGACACGCCCTGGGCCCTGAAGAAACGCAGCATCTTCCCCAATTCACCCAACGAAACGTACGCGAAGGCGTCGACCTCGCGCTCCAGGCGCGGGTCGGTCTCCTCCCGGAACCCCACGGCCGCCACCCGGTGGCCGGCCTCACGAGCCCGGCGCGCCCAAAGGAAGGGCAGGTCGCGGTTCCCGGCGATGAGCCCCACGCTCTCCCGGGGATCCGGGTCCACGTCAGGCGGCGGCGGGAAGGGCCGGGGCCGCCGGCCCGAGGGAGGCGAAGATCTCCCTCGCCCGGGCCTCGGCCGCGTCCATGCCGCGGTAGCGGACCTCGCGGTAGCCCTTGACCCCGTCGGCCAGGGCCAGGAG
>DAIDJD010000200.1 GCA_027451505.1 candidate division FCPU426 bacterium | reverse complement strand
GCCCCCGCGCCTCCCGCCGCCCCGGCCGCCGCGCGCCCCGCGTCCCCCGCCTATGTGCCCCCTTGGACGCCCCGCGTACCGAAGACCCCGCCGCCGCCGGTGCCGCGTTTGGCCACGCTCCAGCCCACGACCCACACCTACACCTTCGGCGAGCTCCCGGTCGGGGCCGAGGACCTGGTGGAATGATCGAGAAGGGCGGGGCCTTCCCCAACCTTTTCCTCCTGCGTCCGGACGGCACGTCCTTCGAGCTGATGGACCTGCGCCGCCGCAAGCACGCCCTGGTGCTGCTGCTTTCCCCGCCGGCGCCCGAGGCGCGGGCCCTCATCGGCCTCATCCAGGATCGGGCCAAGCTTTTCCGGTGGCTGGACCTTGAGGTGGCGGCTTCCTTCCCGAATCCCCGGGCGGTCTTCACACCCTGGCCGGCCCCGGATTTCCCTCCCTGCCTCCACCCGGCCCTGGTTCCCGAGGGCCTGGAGTGGGGATCCGGTTATGTCGTCAGCAAGAACGGCACGCTGCTGGAGCGCTACCCCGATTTGGCAGAACTCAGCGCGGACAAGGTCGAGCGCGACCTATTGTATTGGGAAGCGGGCCACTGCCTGCCTTAGGTTCCCCACGCCCGGCGACGCCGGGCCCGACGCCAGCCTCAGGAATCCTCGTCCCACTCCTCGCGCGCCTCCTCCAGGAATCGCGCGAAACGCCCGGCCTGCTCCAGCACCCCAGTGCCCTCCTGGGGGAAGGACTGGACCTGCCAGCCGCGGCCCTCCAGTTCGGGCAGAAGCTCACCCAAAAGTTCGTCCAAACCCACCCGGACCGGCCGCTCCCCGGCCGCGCGCGCGCCCAGGGCCGCCAGTTCCATCCGCGGCCACAGGGGCAGGGCCCAAGGCCGCCGCTCCGGAGGGCAGTCTTCCAGGCCGAATACCACCCAGGATTCGCCGTCGGCCAGGCCCCAGGCCTCGCCCCGGCGCAGCACTTCCTCCACCATCCATTCGGCCCGTTCCTGGTCGCCGAGGCCCCGCAGGCGTGCGAGCTCGGAGTCCAGGAGCGGGGGCGGGGCGCCCTCCGAGGCGCGGTTCAAGGCCATCACCAAGGAGGGCCCGCGGGGCCGGGCACCGCCTGGACCCCGTCCAGGAACACGGCCCGGGGCCGCGCCGCCGCGGCCGGATCCCGGAACGGGTCCTCCGCCAGCAGGAGCAGGTCCGCGGGCTCCCCGGGGGCGATGCGCCCCCCCTCCAGCCCCAGAAAGCGGTGGCTTGCCACCGTCGCGGCCACCAGGATGCTGCTTGGGGAAAGTCCGCACCGGGTCCATTGGGAGATCTCGGCCTCGGCGCCCCAGCCTTGGAAGACCAGGGGCAGCCCGGAGCCCGTGCCGAAGACGAGGCGCACCCCGGCATCGGCCAGGAAGCGCAGGCCGGCGGCGATCCGGCCGGGATCGACGCCCATGCGGGTCCAGTGGGCGGCCCATTCGGCCCGGTTCGCGGGGTCCGTGATCTCCCCCAGCACGGCCGGGGGAAGGGCCGCGGAGGCCGGCAGGGAGCGCAGCCAGGCGCGCTGCGGCCCCGGCGGGAAGGCGTCCAGCACCGAACCCACGGCGGGGATGTAGGCGCATCCCGAGGTGAGCATGGCCCGCGCCAGGGTGGTGTCGCCGTCGGCGTCGGTGAGGGGGCCCAGAAGGGCGTCCGGATGCGCGGCCAGGGCTGCCAGGGCCCGGCCGGCGCTGCCGGTCCCGACGATGAAGGGAAGCCCGCGGGAGCGGGCCAGGGCGCCCAGGGTCTTCAGCACAGGGAGGGGGATGGCCAGGCCCCCGGGGCCGCCGTCGACGTCGGCGAAGATGGCTTGGTCCCCGAACCTCACGGCCCGGGACCAGGGATCGGCGAGGTCCGCGGGCTCCTGGACCTCGGCGATGTCCGCGGCCCAGGGCGTCTGCCCGGGCACCCGCCAGCCACCCGGGGCCGCGAACAGGGCCCCGGCGAAGAGGGCCCGGGGCAGTACTCCGGGCGCGTCCAGTTTCCGGGCTTCGCGGATGAAGCCCCGGTCGGAGTTGAGGTCGAGCACGGAGTCCATGCCGCTGCGCGCCTGGGCCCGGAGGCTGTCCCCCGCGCTCGAGGGTTCGCTGACCCCGGGATAGCGGCCCTCCAACCCCAGGAACACGGCGGCATCGGCCAGGGCCGGAAAGGCCCACAGCCCGCGGCCGTCCACCACGGCCGCGCCGCGGGGGGGCAGGGAGCCTCCCGCGGCGACGCGCAGCACCCGCCCCCCGGACCACAGCACGTCCCGGTCCGGCAGCGCCGACCCTGAGGACGGGTCGCAAAGGGTCACATGCCGCAGCAGCGTGCGGTGGCCAGGGAGGCCGGCGGAGTGGGGGGGCAGCGCGACGGCGCGGAAGGCGGCCAGGGCCGCCAGGACGACCAGGGGCCACCCCGGAAGGCGGGAGGGGCGGGGGATTTGCGGATCGGTGGGCATGCCAGGAGTATGCGGCCCGGTCTGGGCAGGAGTCAACGCGGGGTGCTATACTTTGCCCGGCCCCTTTCCTTGGGGGCGTACCCTTGACCCCCAGGAGTCCGTGTGCCCCGCGCCATCGCCGTGCTCGCCATCGGCGGAATCGACCCCACCGGACACGCCGGACTGGCGGCGGACGTGCGCGCGGGCGCGGCGCTCAACACCCTGGTCAGCCCGGTGGCCGCGGCCATCACGGTGCAGGGCCGGGGCGGGGTGCGCCGGGTCGAAGGGGTGGCCCCGGACCTCCTGCGCGAGCAGATCGCCGCGGTCCTCGAGGACCTTGCGCCCGCGGCGGTGAAGATCGGGCTGCTGCCCGGCGAGGCCCAGGTGTCCGCCGTGGCCGAGGCCCTGGCGGGTTATCGCGGCCCGGTGGTCCTCGACCCCGTGTTTTCCGCCACCCCGGGGGGCGCGCTGGCCGCCGCCGAGGCGGTGGGCGCGCTGGCCGGGGCCCTGGGACCGCGGGTGACCCTGGTGACCCCCAACCTGCTGGAGGCGGGGGTGCTGCTCAAGACCGTCCCGCCCCGGGACGCCGAGGCGATGAAGGCCGCGGCCCGGGCGCTGCGCGGTCTGGGATTCGGTGCGGTGCTGATGAAGGGTGGGCACCTGCCGGGCGCCCGCGTGCCGGACTACCTCGCCGACGAGGGGGAGGGCCTGTGGATCGAGGGGGAGCGCCTGGAGACGCCCAACACGCGGGGCACGGGCTGCATGCTGGCGACCCTCATCGCCGCCTTGCTGGGCCAGGGCCAGCCCCTGCGCCTGGCGTGCGTGGGAGGGAAGAACGCCTTGGTCATCTTGCTGCGGAAGAACGCCTCGCACCGCTGGCCCCAGGGGGCCGGGCCCATCCTATGAGGGCCGCCACGGCGCTGGCCGCGGCTTGCCTCGCGGCCCTCACGGCGGCGGGCGCCGCCGCCGTGAGGGCCCCCCGACATGTGGTCCTGGTCATCGAGGAGAACCACTCCTACAGCCAGATCATCGGGTCGCGGGATTGCCCCTACCTCAACGCGTTGGCCCGCGGGGGCCTGCTGCTCACCGATTCCCGCGCGATCACCCACCCCAGCCTTCCCAATTACTTGGCCCTTTTCGCGGGCGGACTTTTCGGGTCGCCGCCGGACACCTGCCCCCCCGCGGGCAGCCCCTTCCCGGGGCCGGACCTGGATTCGGCGCTGCGCGCCGTGGGGCGCTCCTTCAAGGGATACAGCGAAGGGCTGCCCTCCGCGGGATCCCGGGAGTGCGCCGATTCCCACCCCAACGGCTACCGCCGCAAGCACAACCCTTGGTCGGACTTCTCGGATGTGCCCGCCTCGGACAACCTTCCGCTGCGGGATTTCCCGAAGCGTTACGACGCTCTTCCCACGGTGGCCTTTGTGGTGCCCGACCTTGAGCACGACATGCACAACGGCAGCCCGGCCCAGGGGGACCGCTGGTTGCGGCGCCGGATCTCGGGCTATGCCCGATGGTGCCGCAGCCACGGGAGCGTGTTGATCGTGACCTTCGACGAGGACAACGGGGCCGAGGGGAACCGCATTCCCACCTTGGTCTACGGCGCCGGGGTGCGGCCGGGGCGCACCCCGGCCCCCATCAACCATTACGGGCTGCTGCGCACCCTGTGCCTTTGGTACGGGGCTGCCGCGCCCGGGCGGGCGGCCCGGGCCAGGCCTTTGGAAGGCTTGTTCGGGCTTTAGGCTGGCACAGGGTCGGCGGAGAGCCCTTCCGGGGATTCCCCGCGCAGGGCCTCCAGGTCCCGGGGGTCCACGCCCACGAAGGAGACGCCCGCCCGGAAGGAACCCGTCCGCTCGTCCACCTCGACCCAGGACACCTCGCCGAGGCAGCGCATCCTGCCCCGGCCCCGGGGAGGGAGGATCTCGAGCTTGAGGACGGCGCCTTCCTTGAAGGCCTGCCCATCCAGGGCCTGGGTCGGCCCCCTCAGGCCCAGGCCCCCGTCCGAAAGGTTGCGTACGTACCAGGCCTCTCCCGAGGGGACGCCCGCGTCCTCGCCGATTCCGCGCAACAGGCGCAGCGCGTCCTCCCCGCCGAGCACCTCGAAGCGCACCCTGAAGCGCAGGTCCGCGCGCTTGTGGCGGCGGCGGTCCCGGGCCTGGGGGACCACGGCCGCGGCGACGTCCAGGTTGGGTCCCATCGCGCACCTCCTTGGCTCCTGCGGGGGAATCCGGTCCCCATTATCCCACCGCGCAATCCCGGGGGAGCCGCGGTCGCGACATAAATCGTTCCTGTTCCAGTTTAGGCGTTTAAATTAGGCGTTTAAGCGCCCGCTTCCCCGTCCGGCGCGCTTGGGATATAGTGACCCCATGGCGACCCCACCAGCGGACCACGCGACGATCCCCAAAAAAGACCTCCTGGGCCTCTCCAAGGCGACCCTCGTCGGCGAGCTTGGGCGCGCCGGAGAGAAGCCCTTCCGGGCCGCGCAGATCTTCCAGTGGGCCTACAAGCGCCGCACGCGGAGCTTCTCCGGAATGAGCGACCTTCCCCAGGGCCTGCGCGAGAGGCTTGAGGAGGGCTACGCCTTCGCCGAACTCGCGATCGACCGCGTCCAGCGCAGTTCCCGCGACGGGACCGCCAAGTACCTTCTGCGCTGCCCCGACGGACAGTTGGTGGAGGCGGTGTTCCTTCCCCACGAGGGCCGCAACACCGCCTGCCTCTCGACCCAGGTGGGCTGCGCCATGGCCTGCGCCTTCTGCGCCACGGGGGAGAGCGGCTTCGGCAGGAACCTCAGCCCGGGCGAGATCGTGGCCCAGATCGACGCCATGGAAGCCGACCAGGGCGCCGAGATCCACAACCTGGTCCTCATGGGCATGGGCGAGCCCCTGCACAACTGGGACAACGTGCGCGAGGCGATGGAGGCGCTGCTCGACCCGGCCGGGCGGCACTGGGGCCCGCGCCACGTGACCCTTTCGACCTGCGGCGTGGTCCCGGGCATCGACGCGCTGACGCGCAGCGGCCTGAAGCTGCGGCTGGCGGTGAGCCTCCACGCCCCCGACGACGAAGCCCGCTCGGCCCTGATGCCGATCAACCGCCGCTACCCGGTCAAGGAGCTCATGCGCGCGGTGCGGGACTACCAGGCCGCCACGGGCCTCCAGGTCACCTTCGAAGTGGCCCTGTTCAAGGGCGTCAACGACTCCCTGGAGCGGGCCCGCGGCGTGGCGGCCCTGCTCAAGGGCGTCGACGCCAAGGTAAACCTCATCCCTTACAACAGCGTGGCTGGGCTGCCCTTCACCGCGCCCGACTTCGGGGCCGTGGTGGCATTCCAGAACGAGCTGCGCGCCCGCGGGCTCGTGGCCATGGTGCGCAGCGAGAAGGGT
>DAIDJD010000199.1 GCA_027451505.1 candidate division FCPU426 bacterium | reverse complement strand
TGTCCACCTACGGCTACCAGAGCGAAACGGCCATGTTCGAATCGGCCCTGGTGCAGACCGACCAGGGGGCCACCGCGCCCAACGGCGCGATGGGCGGAACCAACCCGGTCCAGGAAGGGCTGGGGGTCCAGATCGGCAGCGTGCAGGTCTCCCAGCAGCAGGGTTCCCTCACCACCACGGGCAACCCCTCGGACCTGGCCATCAACGGCGCCGGGTTCTTCGTGCTCAACAGCGGAGGGCAGCAGTTCTACACGCGGGCGGGGAACTTCAACCTCAACGCCTCCTCCCAACTCGTCAGCAGCAACGGGCTCTCGGTCATGGGCTGGATGGCCGGGCCCGGAGGCGCCCTCAACGCGCAGGGGCCGCTCCAGGCCGTCTCGATCCCCTTGGGCAGCACCCTGGTGGCCAATCCTTCCTCGCATGTCGTCATGCAGGGCAACCTGAATTCGACCACGGCGGTGGGGGCCACGGTGACCAGCGCCGTCAACCTCTACGACAGCCTGGGGACCCC
This sequence comes from candidate division FCPU426 bacterium, assembly GCA_027451505.1. Lineage (GTDB taxonomy): Bacteria > Oederibacteriota > JAJYGY01 > JAJYGY01 > DAIDJD01 > DAIDJD01. The sequence goes on along the minus strand of DAIDJD010000199.1, from coordinate 4,664 downwards.
GGTCACCGCGACCCTCACCTTCACGAACACGGGCGGGGACGCCTGGACCTGGACCGCGTCCGGCCCGACCGGCGGGCCCGCGATATCCGGAAACGGCACATTGACGTTCACGGCCGCCGGCGGGCTAAGCCTGGCCACCGGAGGCCCCCTCACGATCACCAACACCGACGGCGCGGCGACCCCCCAGAACGTGGCCATCGACTTCACCAAACTGTCGCAATTCGACGCGGCCAGCACCGCCTCGCCCCTGAGCCAGGACGGCTACGCCGCGGGGTCCCTCACGAGCTACGACATAGGCCAGGATGGGACCATCACCGGCACCTTCACCAACGGCATCACCCAGACCGTGGGCCGGGTGGCCCTGGCCTCCTTCGCCAACCCCGGCGGGCTGACCCAGACCAACGACGGCAACTACCAGATCTCGGCCAATTCGGGCCTGCCCGACGTGGGCTCGGCCGGCAACGGGGGGCTGGGATCCATCCAGGCCGGCACCCTGGAGTCGTCCAACGTCAACCTGGCCACCCAGTTCACCAACATGATCACCTCGGAGCGGGCCTACCAGGCCGATTCCCAGGTCATTTCCGTGGCCGACCAGATGCTGCAGGAACTGCTGTCCCTGCAACAACAGGGTTGAGTCGGCGGCGCCGATGAAGCTCAGGGAGGGGCGATGATCACCTTGACCCGCATGGACGGGAAGGAAGTGCTGATCAACGAGACGTGGCTTGTGGCCGTCGAGGAAAATCCTGATACCACATTGATTTTCTCGAACGGTCTCAAGTTGATCGTGAAGCAGTCGCGGAAGGAACTGACCCAGCGCATCTTGGGCTGGGACGCGCGCCACGCGGGCAAGCCGCCCCGCAAACCCAAGCGGTAGGGAAGGGATCCATGGACCTGCTGGCCCTCATCGGCATCTTCGTTGGGCTTTCCTGCGTCCTGGGGTCGGCCGCGATCGAAGGGACCGTCCTCACCAGCCTGATCATGGGTCCGGCCATGCTGCTGGTGTTCGGAGGCACCTTCTCCGCGACCCTGGTGGGAATGTCCCTGGAGGACCTCAAATCCCTTCCCAAAGTCATCAAGGTGGCCTTCCTGGGCAAGATCCCGGACTCCCGCAAGCTCATCCTGAACCTGGTGGAATTCGCCCGCTTGGCGCGCCGGGAGGGGCTTCTGGTCCTGGAGAAGCAGGTCAAGACCATCGAAATCCCCTTCATGCGCAAGGGGATACGCCTCCTGGTCGACGGCGTGGAGCCGGAGCAGGTCCGGTCCATCCTGGAGACCGACCTGGGCCTGATGTCCCTGCGCCACAAGGACGGCGAGAAGTTCTTCTCCACCATGGCCGGGTTCGCCCCGACCCTGGGGGTCATCGGGACGGTCATGGGCCTGGTCCACATGCTGGCCAACCTTTCGGACCCGAGCAAGATGGGCCCGCTGATCGCCTCCGCCTTCATCGCCACGCTCTACGGCGTGATGTCGGCCAACCTGGTCTTCCTGCCCCTGGCCAACAAGCTCAAGGCCAAGCACGGCGCCGAATTGGTGGTCATGAAGCTGGTGCTGGAGGGCATCGTCTCGATCCAGCTCGGCGACAACCCCAAGGTCACCGAGGAGAAGCTGCTCTCCTACCTGCCGCCCAAGGAACGCGAAGAGATGGCGGCGGCCCTGAAGAAGAAAGCCTGAGGAGGCCGCCGTGTCCGAACGCAAATCCGCCTTCGAGCCCGAGGAGGAGCACGAGAACCTGGAGCGTTGGCTTCTGACCTACGCCGACATGATCACCCTTCTGACGGCCTTCTTCATCCTGCTGTACTCCATGAGCGTGCTGAACATGGCCAAGTTCCGGAAACTGGCCGTGAGCGTGCGCTCCGGGTTCGACGGGCCCCAGCAGTCCCTCGCCGGGCCCTCGATCGTGGAGAAGGGGCAGGTGAACGTCGCGAAGCCGGCGATCCACCCCATCGACCAGCCTGCCCGCACCCGCCAACCCGAGCGCCGCGACCAGGGCTCCCCGGCCATGGCCGCGCCCCCGGCGGCCCTGCTCGCGGCGGTCGCCGAGGCGCGGAACCTGCTCGCCCCCCACGGCACGGCCCGCCTCCGCGAGGGCCGCGGGATGTGGACCATCGAGCTGGCCGGAGGGGAAATCTTCTTCTCAAAGGACAGCGCGGAGCTTACCCCGCGGGCGGTTGGTGTGCTGCGGGACTTGGCCCGGGTGCTCCCCGCCTCGATCCGCTTGGTGGGAGTGGAGGGCTTCTGCAGCGCCTCCGCGAAGGCGGGCTTCCGCCTCTCGACCGAACGGGCCCTGGCCGTGGTGGACGTGCTCGGCGGGGCCGGAGTGTCCGAATCCAAGCTCTCCGCGACGGGCTTCGGGGTCAAGGCCCCCATGGGACTGGGAGGGCGCGACTATGTCCGCATCGTCGTCCAGCGTTGAGGCGCGCCGTCCCCGGCGTCCGGGCGCGGCCGCGGCGCGGGTCGCGCTGGCGCTCACGCTGCTGATGGCGGCGGCGTCCTGCCACAAGCAGGCCGCGGCCCTCCCGGCTCCCACCCCGGGGGCCCAGGCCGCGCCCGCGGAACGCTTCTACGACCTCGACGGATTCCTGGTCAACCTCGCCAACCCCGAGGGCGACCGCTACGTCCGCACGACCATCAGCCTGGGCTACACCCGCCCGGCCGCCGCCGCCGAGATCAAGGCCCAGGTCCCCAGGATACGGGACGCCGTCATCGACGTGCTCGGGGCCCAGACCACCGCGGACCTCATCAACAACCGGGGCCGGGACAAGGTCAAACAGCAGATCCTCGATCGGCTGAAGGCGCTGTTGCCGGACGCGGGTTTCGACGGCGTGTACTTCCAGCTCTTCACCTTCCAATGAGCGCGCCCTCCTCCGGAAACGAAGCCCGGCAGTTCGACCCCCGGCGGGAGCAACAGACCCGCCTGGTGGAGGCCGCCCGGACGCTGGGGTCGCGCCTCGCCGAGACCTTCAACTCCAGGATGGAGGCTTGGTTGGGTCCCGAGCCGAGCATGAAGTTCCTGGGCGCCGAGATCGCCTACGGACCCTCCAACCCGACCCCTGGCCGGGTCGCCCTGGGACTCAGGGGGGGGCCCCCCGCGCCCAGGCTTTACGCCGCCGGCGGGTTCTTCTTCCGGTACTACGAGTCCATGCTCTCGGGCCCGGCCATCCCGGCGGCGGCCGAACGGCCCAGGCCCAGGGCCTTCGGCGCCACCGAAACCCTGCTGGGCGCGGAACTCGGGGCCCGATGGATCGCCTGCCTGCCGGGCTCGCCGGCCGCCCCGAAGGCCGCGGATGTCTGGGTGCTCCCGGCCGAGGACGCGCCCCCGCTTCCGGAGTCCGCCTGGCCGATGCTGCGGCTGCAGCTCGCCCTGGCCGGCGAGGATACCGTGGGCCTGGAGATCCTGGTGAGCCTGAACCTGCTGGAGGGGGGCGCCGCGGTGAAGGCGGCCGCGACCCGCCCCCCCGCCGGGGCCCCGCCCTCCGACCCCCTCAAACGGCTTTCGGGCACCCCTTTGAGGGTGCAGGCCATGCTGGGGACGGTCCGGCTGCGGCTCAAGGAACTGTACGAACTCCGGCCCGGGGACTGCGTGCTCCTGGAGGGCGGCCCGGCCGAAGGGGCGGTCCTGCGCCTGGGGAACGAGGCGGTCTTCAGGGTCAAACCCGGGCGCAACGGACGGCGCCTGGCGGTGCAGATCGTCGGCGCCGCGAACGTTAAGCATGGAGGCTGAGATGGACGAAGGCAAGCAACCCGAAACCGCCGCCGCGGAGGTGATGCACCCGGTGGAATTCCAGCCGCTTCAGGCCCAGTCCGAAGCGCCCGAGGCGCCGGGGCACCGCGAGGAACGCCTCAGCCAGCTCATGAAGGTGGACGTGGAGGCGCAGGTCTGCCTGGGCAGCGCCCACCTGAGGCTGAACCAGGTGATGGACCTCCGGGAGGGCTCCGTGGTGACCCTCGACCGCGAAGTGGGGGAGAACGTGGACCTGCTCGTGAACAACCAGCTCTACGCCCAGGGCCAGATCGTGGTGGTCGGGGACCGTTATGGGCTGCGCATCCTCAAGCTCGTGGAGGGCTGAAATGGACCCGCAGATCCTTCCTTTGGGGCTCGCCGTCAAGCTGATCGGCGCGTTGGCCCTGTGCTTCGGCGCGCTGGTGTCGGGGGCCTGGTTCCTGAAGCGGCGCTGGCCCGCGCTGGCCGGGTTGGGGATGCCGCAGCGCCGCCACGGGACGCTGGAGGTGATCGAGACCCGCGGCCTGGCACCGGGTTCGACCCTGCACCTGCTCGAGGTCGAGGGCACCCGAATCCTGGTGCTCCAGAGCAAGGACCGCGGTGATGTGCTGTGGACCCGCGAGCCCGAGGCCGCGTTAGAAACGGCCGAGGCCCCGCCCGCCCAAGGCCGACCCGTCCCCAAGGACGCGGCCGGCGGCGCCCCGTTCGCGGACCAAGTCGCGGATCCGTACGTGGCGCCCGCCCCGGACGAGGACTCCCTGGCGCGTTGGGCCGGACTCAGCCTGGCCGCGCCGGCGCCCGCGGAAGCCCCCGCCCCGGCTTCCGCGGCCCCCGCCGCCGCCCCGGCCGGGGAGCCCTCCGGGGCGGCCCTTCCGCCCGCACCAACCCCCCGGACCCGAACCCGGGATGCCGGGCGCACGACCCATCCCCGCCTCCGGCGTTC
>DAIDJD010000198.1 GCA_027451505.1 candidate division FCPU426 bacterium | reverse complement strand
AGGGTCCCTCCCAGGGCCAGGGCCGGAGCCAAGAGCTCAAAATCGGCCGTGCCCAGGCCGCGGTCCTTGAGGAAGCTGGTGAACAATTGGGTGGAGGCCGTGGCCACCTGGAGGAGCACGATCAACACGGCGAACAGGGGCCAGAACGCCCCGATTCGGAAGTCCCTGAGGCGTTCCCTAAGGAAGGTCCCCATCGGCGGGGCCTCCCTGGGCGGGGGATTCACCGGACGGGTCCGGGACAGGACCCAGGCGCTCACGGCCTGGAGCAGGGCGGCCGCCCCGAAGCAGGCGGGATAACCCCAGGCCAGCCCGCCTTCGGCGGCCCAGTGGGCGGCCAGGCCCCCGCCGAGCGCGCCCAGAAGCCCGGCCAGGGAGAAGCACCAGCCGAAATACCGACCCAAAAGCGAACCGGGGATGTTGCGCCCGCTCAAGGTGGCCCAATACGGGACCACCAGGCCCAGGCAGACCCAGTGTCCGGTGACCCCGGCCAGCAGGACCAGCCAGCGGATCCCGGCGGGCAGGGGCAGGGCCAGCCCCACGGCCGTGGCCAAGGTCATGGCCACGGCGGGCGCGTGCAGCAGGGCGGTGCGGCGGGGTTCGCAGAAGCGCGCGGGCAGGGCGAAGGCCGCGCCGAGCTGGACCAGGTTCATCCCGGCGAAAAGGGAGGCCTCCAGAAGGCCCGCGTCGGCCACGCCGCGGCCCAGGGCATGGGCGGCCAGGGGCACAATCGTGAAGGGATTCACGAAGCCGGTGGCGGCTCCCCAAAGGCCCTCGTGCGCCAAGCCCAACCGGAAATTGCGTCCTACGGGATCCGTTCGGTCGCCCGGGCTCAGGGCTGCCCCAAGGCCCCGAGGATGCCGGAAGCCTGGCCGGCCTCGGGGCCGCCCCCGGAGGCCAAGGCCTGCAGGTGCCGACGGGCGTCGGCGCCGCGTCCGTGGGCCAGGTACCAGCGCGCCAAGGCCAACCGCAGGGTTCCGGGATCCAAGGGCTTGTAGGCCGGCGGGCGCCAGCCCGAGTCCCAGCGGGCCGCGACCGCCTCCACCAGGGCGCGGGCGGCCGGATCATCCAGGCCCAGGCCGCGGGCCTCGTCCAAAGCCTCCTTTTCGCTGGCCCAATTGCGGGGATAGAGGGTCTCCACCTCCCGCACGTAGGGCAGGGCCGCGCGGTAGTCGGGCACCTCCTCGGTCAGGATCTCGGCCAAGTTCACGCGGGCCTGCCGCGCGGTCAGCGGACCGGCCTTGGCCGCGCATCGCTCCTCGATGGCGATGCCCTTGGGGACGTTCCCGGGCATGTCCAGGATGGTCCGCACGAAGCCCGACAGGCGTCCGCAATAGAACAGGTACTCCCCTATGCCCAGGTCGGCGTCGATGAGGTTCGGGTCCAGGCGCTTGGCCTTAAGAAGGGTCTGGTAGCCCTGCTGGCCGTGGCGGTAGGCCGCGAACAGATGCCCCGCGCTGAGCTCCACCAACCCTTGCAGCCCCAGCGTGTCGCCCAGGTACAGCAGGGACTGCGCGTCGTGGGTGCGGGCACCGCGGGCGCGGTCCAGCTTGAACGCCTCCGCCAGGGCCGCCTGGAATCGGGCCTGGGGCGCTGAAAAGCCCGCGTGCGCGGTGCGCAGCTCCTGGATCTGGTTGGTGAGCTCGGCCAGAAGGGCCAGCACCGGAACGGGCGAATCCGGCTGCAGGGCCATGGCGGCCCGGGCCTCGGCCTCGGCCGGCCCGAAATCCAGGTTGTTGGAATCGTCGAAGCAAGCCACCAGCAAGGCTTCGGTCGCCGGCAGCAGCCCTTCGGCGTTCTCGCCCAAGGACTCGGCCTCGGACCCCGGGGGGCACCCCGGCGCGGCCGGAACCCCCGCCGCGGCGGAGCAAACCCCGGCCCGCGACGCGAACCAGACCGCCAAAAGCAGCGGCACCCCCCATGCCCGGCGCGTCATAGGCTCAATCCGCGCAGGTGACGGCGCCCAGGCTGGCCGAGGACACCAACCGCGCGTACTTGGCCGCCACCCCCTTCAGTTTCCGGACGGGCGGGCGAAACGCCTTGCGCCGCCGCGCAAGTTCCGCGGGCGGGACATGGAGCGTGAGGGTGTTGCGCACCGCGTCCAGGGTGATGCGGTCGCCGTCCTTGACCAGTCCGATGGGCCCGCCCACCGCGGCCTCGGGCGTGACGTGCCCCACCACCAAGCCGTGGCTGCCCCCGGAGAAGCGTCCGTCCGTGATCAGGGCCACATCCTTGCCCAGACCCTTGCCCGCGATGGCGCTGGTCGGGCTGAGCATCTCGCGCATGCCGGGACCGCCCTTGGGCCCCTCGTAGCGCACCACCACCACGTCCCCCTTGCGGATGGCGCCCTTGAGGATGGCCTTCAAGGCCGCCTCCTCGCCGTCGAAGCAGCGCGCCGGCCCGCTGTGGAGCTCGCCCTCGTACCCGCTGATCTTGGCCACGGCGCCCTCCGGGGCCAGGTTGCCCCGCAGGATGCGCAGGTGCCCGGTGGCCTTGAGGGGCTCCTTGAGCGAACGCACGATTTTTTGGTGGTCCGCCAGGGGCCGGACGCCCCTGAGGTTCTGGGCCACGGTGCGCCCGGTGACGGTGAGGCAGTCCCCGTGCAGCATGCCGGCGTCGAGCATCATCTTCATGATCGGCTGCAGGCCGCCGGCCTTGAACAGGTCGGCCATCACGTAGCGGCCGCTGGGCTTGAGGTCGGCCAGCCAAGGGGTGGTGGCGCTCAGGCGCTGGAAGTCGTCGAGCCCCAGGCGCACGCCCGCCGCGTCGGCGATGGCGATCAGGTGCAGCACGGCGTTGGTGGAGCCGCCCAGCACCAGGACCACGCGGATGGCGTTCTCGAAGGCCTTGCGGGTGAGGATGCGGCGGGGCGTGAGGCCGCTCCGGACGAGGGCCACCACGGCCTTCCCGGCGCGCTCGCAGTCCCCGGCCTTCTCCTTGCTGGCGGCGGGCTGGCTGCTGGAGCCCGGGAGGCTCAGGCCCAGGGCCTCGATGGCGCTGGCCATGGTGTTGGCCGTGTACATGCCCCCGCAACTTCCCTCCCCGGGGCAGGCGTTGCATTCGATGGTCTTGAACTCGGCCCGGCTGATCTTGCCCGCGCTGATCTGGCCCACGGCCTCGAAGGCGCTGACGATGTCCAGGTCCCGCCCCAGGGCCCGGCCGGGGAGGATGGTGCCCCCGTACACGAAGACCGAGGGGATGTCGAGCCGGGCCATGCCCATCACGATGCCGGGCATGTTCTTGTCGCAACCGCCTATGCCCACGATGCCGTCGAAGGCCTGGGCGTTGCCCACCGTTTCGACGCTGTCGGCGATGACCTCGCGGCTGATGAGGCTGTACTTCATGCCCTCGGTGCCCATGGAGATGCCGTCGCTGACCGTGGGCGCCCCGAAGATCATGCCCACCGCCCCGGCGGCGTCCACGCCCCCGCGCGCCTTCAACGCCAGGCCGTGGATGTGCATGTTGCAGGGGGTGATGTCGCTGTACGTGGAGCACACCCCCACCATGGGCTTCTTGAAGTCCTCATCCTTGAACCCGACCGCGCGCAGCATGGCGCGGTTGGGCATACGCTGGTCGCCTTCGACGAGCCGGGAGGAACGCAGGACCTTGGGCATGGGACCCCTTTCTTAGACGGTTGAGTGAGGATTGTCGCGCGGAGAGGGTCGGGAAGTCAAAGGGCGCGGCGGCGGACCCGCCGGGACCCTAGCCCGGGGCCGGCACCCATTCCACCACGCCGGCCAGGGGGCCCGCGGCGAAGCGGCGCACCCGCGCCTCGCCCAGCCCGGCGGCGAAGAGCACGAGACGTTCCCCCAGCCGGGACCCGTCCATCAGCAGCTTCCCCCCGGGGTCGAAGACCCACATCCGCTCGCCGATCTGGGCGTAGGTCTTGCGCGCGGCCAGCGCGTTGAGGGGGCGGGTCAGCGCCGGCCCGAGTTCCAGGCAAAGGCGCGTGCCCGATGGACGCACCCGCGCCAGGGCCGCGGGCACGGGACGGGCGGGCCGGGACCGGTATAAGGACTCCACCTCCGGATCCAGCCCCGCGCCTTCCACGACCAGAAGGTCACCGGAGGCGAAGAGGCGCTGCATGCCCGCCACGAAATACATGAAGCATTCCGCCGAGTCCATGCGCACGCGCGCGTGGCCCCCGTCGAAGGCGGGCCCCAAGCGCCGGCCCAAGGGGACCTGGCGGTAGCCCACGCTCAAGGGGCCAGCATGGCGGCGGCCCCCGCCAGCATCACGCCCGCGGCCGCGCCGAAGGCGGGCCCCGGCCCCAGCCAGGCCCACAGCCAGCCCACGCCCACGCTGCTGGCCCAGTCCCCGGTCCCGGACACGGCCGCCAGCAGCCCGAAGCCCCGCCCCTTGCGGCCCTCCGGAAGCAGGGCCGCGGCCCGCGCGTCCTCCACGGCCTCGCTCAACCCCACGCCCAAGCCACCCAGGACGAACACGGCCGCCACGGCCGGGGTGGCCGCGGCCCCCAGGGCCATCCCCAGGGCCGCGGCGGCGGTGCAGGCGTACCCCAAGGCCAGGATGGGGGCGGGCCGTCCGCGGTCGGCCCAGGCCCCGGCCAGGGCGGAGCAGGCCGCGCCGGCGGCGTTGTGCAAGGCGTAGAACCCGACCGCCAGGGCCGCGGCGCGGGGGGCCCCCAAACGCGGGGCCAGGGTCCGGACCGCGTAGAGGATGTAAAAGGTGTCGGCGAAATCGCCCAGGCCGAAGAGCCCCACGCCCGCCAGGAAGCGCCGGAACGGGGCCGGAAACCCGGACCACCCGGCCCGGCCGCGCGCGGCCTCGGGGTCCAGGGCCGCCGCCGTGGACGCGCGGGTACGGCGCGGGGCCTCACGGACCAGGAACCAGACGGCCAAGCCCGCGCCCAAGGCCGGCAAGGCGGACAAAACCAGAATCCCACGCAGGCTCCAGCCGGCCCTCAGAAGGGCCAGGACCAGGAGGGGCGCCGCCACCGCGCCGCAGGTGTCCATGGCCCGCTCCAACCCGAAGGCCTTGCCATAGGCCTTCGGCTCCGCGGCCGAGGCCAGCAGGACCTTGCGCGAGGGCGAACGCACGCCGCGCGCCACCCAGGCCAGCCCCCGCCCCGCGGCCACCAGGGGCCAGAACGCCGCCGAGGCCATCACCAGCGGGGCCGCCGCCGTGGCCGCGTAGGTCGACACCACCAAGGTCTTGAGCCGCCCCAGACGGTCGGCCAGCCAGCCCCCTCCGAGCTTGGCCAACGCCGCCAGGGCGTCGGCCCCGCCCTCCACCGAACCCAGCACCCCGGCCGAGGCCCCCAGCGCGGCCAGATAGGCCGGCAGCACCGACGTCACGGCCTCCTTGCCCAGGTCCCCCAGCAGCGACGCCAAGCCTATGCCCAGCACCGCCGAGTTGAGCCAGGACCGGGATGGGGTCCGGCGCCCAGGGCTCAAGCCCGTCCCCGCGGCGGGGTCGGCAGGTGGCAGTGGGTGACGCCCCGCTTCATGAGGTACTTTTGGTGGACCTCCTCGGCCGGCCACCAGGGACCGGCGCGCTCGATCACCGTCACCACCGGGGCCGGACCCCAAAGCCGGGCGCGCGACACGGCCTCCCGGCTGGCCAGGGCTTCGGCGAGGTGGGCCTCCTCCACGCAGAAGATGGCGCTGCGGTACTGCTCCCCCACGTCCGGGCCCTGGCGGTTCGGCGTGGTGGGGTCGTGGTTGTTCCAGAAGACGTCGAGCAGGGCGCGGTAGGGGACGCGGACGGGGTCGAAGAGGATCCGGACGGCCTCGGCGTGGCCGGTGGTGTGGGAGCAGACGTCCTCATAGGTGGGCCGCTCGGTGCGGCCCCCGGTGTAGCCCACCTCGGTGGAGAGCACCCCCGCGACCACGCGGAAGAGCTCGTCGGGCTGCCAGAAGCAGCCCATGGCGAAGATCGCGGTGGCGGGCCCCGCGCTCGGGCCCGGCCCGCTCATGGCTTCCCCGCCGGACGGAAGTCCAGGGACGCCGAATTGATGCAGTAGCGCTGGCGGGTGGGCGGGGGGCCGTCGTCGAAGAGGTGCCCCAGGTGCCCTTCGCAGCGGGCGCAGCGGACCTCGACGCGCTCCATGCCGTGGCTGCGGTCCCGGACCAGGGCCAAAGCGTCCGGGGCCAGGGGGCGGAAGTAGCTGGGCCAGCCCGGGCCGCTGTCGAATTTGGAATCGGAGCCGAAAAGTTCGGTCCCGCACCCTCGGCAGGCGTAGATCCCGGCTTCATGGTGGTCCCAAAACCGCCCGGTGAAGGGCCGTTCGGTGTCGCCCTGGCGCAAAACGCAAAAGCTCGGCTCAGGCAGTTCGGCCCGCCATTGGGCCTCGGTCTTGGTCACTTTGGATTCCATGGGCGCCCCTTCCGGGAGGGAGAGGACTCCAAACTAACCCATACCGGCCCCACCTGCCAGTCCGCAGCGACCGCTGAGCCCCGGGACGGACCGCGACCCCGACGCCGGGATACCGCCGGGCTTAAGGCGCTTGGATGAGCCCCCCGGGCGGCGGCCCGGCCCAGGTCATCGGGCCGGGCGCTTGCGGGCCTTGGCGGCCGGGACGGCCTGGCCGCGGGGCCGGGCTTTCTTCGCCGGGGTCGGGTTCCGGGCGGCAGCCCGGGCCGCCGCCGCGCCCCCCTGCGCCGCCGCCGCCGGGGCCACGCGCCGGGCCCGTTCCGCCAGCAGGTCGGCCAGTTCCGTGTCCAGGTGGGCCGGGTTGGAATACTGCGGCAGGTGGCCCCAGGGCGCGCCCTCGTAATAGAGCCCGAAATCCATGCCGCGGTGGCTCCAGTACGTGAACCCGAAGCCGTGCTTGACCAGCAACCCGGTGAAGTCCCGCATCCAGGCCAACTGGGTTTCGCGGGGGGCCTTGAGGTAGACCCCGAACTCGCCGCAGAAGATGGGCACGCGGTGGCGGGCCCGGAACTCGAGCACCGGCTGGAGGGCCTCCTCCAGCCTCCGGGAGTTCCAGACGCCCTTGAGATGGCGGGCCTGGGCCTCGGCTTGCGTGTCCCCCCGCCCCAGGACCGCCTCTATCCCCACGGCCTTGCCCGGATAGGGCTGCGGCAAGGGCAGGCCGGCGGCCCACTTCACCCAGGGCGCGCCCTGGTGGGTGACGTGGATGGGCTCGTAGAAATGGAAGGTGTAGACCGTGCGCGCGTCCCCGGTGGGCTTGAGGTTGGCGAACTCGCCGGCGCAGTTCCAAAGGTTGGAGCCCACCACCAGGGGGCGCGAAGGGTCCACCCCGCGGATGGCCGCGGTCAGGTCCTCGGCCAGGTCCTGCCAAAGCCGCGCCTCCGGCGCCACGGCCTCGTTGAGCAGTTCGAAGAAGAGGTACTCCCCCTCCTTGGCGAAGTGGCGGGCCAGGGCCACCCAAAGCTTGCGCGCGCGGGAGCGCAGGGCCGGGTCCTGGTAGAGGTCGTTTTGGGACATGTCCGTGAAGCTGTGCCCCTCGATCTCATGCAGGTCCAGGATGAGCCTGAGGCCCTCGGCCCGGCACCATTCCAGGGCCTTGGTCAGCCAGGCGACCCCTTCGGCCCGCAGGCCGCCGTCGCGGGCCTGCACCAGCCGGGCGTCGAAGGGCAGGCGCACGGTGTTGAAGCCGCGTTCGCGCACGAAGGCGAAGTCGGCACGGGTGATGAAGGTCTCCAGGCGCTTCGCCGTAAGGTCGCTCTGGGACAGCCAGCCTCCGAAGTTGACCCCGGTCACCGGAAGGCGCCAGTCTTTGGGCACAGTTTCCTCCTGCTGAATCGTTTAAATGGACGAAGGGAGTATACCAGAAACGCGGCCCGGATGGCCAGTCCCACGCACGTTGGAAGGCCTCTCAAAAGGCGCTGGGATCGAGTGTCCGAGGAATTCTTAGTTCGAGGTGTAGAGGCAATCTCCTCAACCCATTAGTGGCTTCGCGGCATCAGCCGTACGAACAATCAGATCGAAAATATCCGAAATTTCAGAATCGATCATTGTAACAGGCACAAAAGGGGCCAGTTCATAGTAGTTCGTTTTTCGCATCAGATTGGGAAGGTTCAATCTGCTATAAAAATTCTTGAAAAGCTTATCCAAAAATTCGTCACTTGCCTTAATGTCGGGGTCCCACGGTGACGGGCCGCCTAAAGTCGCCAGTGCGGCCTCTATCTCGGAAATCGAGCGTTCCATGGCTTCACGCCAAGCAACCCCAAATAAGTCTCCTTTGTTATCCCGTCCCCTAGCCTCAGCGAACGCGAGCAAGGTATCCTTTTGGCAAAGATAATTTTCCAACTCATTTCGACGCCATGCATAGTGCCGGAGTTGGCCCTCGTCTGGAACGGGCTGCCCAAGGCGATCATATATGGCCAATCCGACCAAGTCGGGCTTGCCTTCCTTCAAACCAAAAAAGTGTTCCCTCGCTTTATTCGGTTGGTTGCCGACATAATGCACGAACGGACGATCGAGCTTGGCTTTAACAGGATGATTAAGGCGTTCGGCGAAAGCCCGCAGTATGGCCAAGTCCGTGGATCCCTCAAGATAAAGAACCCAGCCAGTTTCTTCGGCCTGGTAATACTGTTCAAATCCGATAAGCCTAAGAGCTTTCAAAACTTGGCTCCCGCGATCGTCAATGCGATGTGGTTCCCCCACAAATGCGACAACAACATCCCGTTCCGCGGCTTCATTAAGGACAACTTCCGAGTGGCTGGCCGCGATGATCTGGCTGCCGGTTTCATGGGCCGCGTCACCTAATGTTTGGTAGATTTGGCGCTGCCTTAGGATTTCAAGGTGAGCGTCAGGTTCGTCGAGCAAAAGTATGGAACCGGGATTGGCAGCCATGTGAGCGAGAAGTAACAGGGTCTGCTGCTGTCCGCGCCCGCCGGAAGAAATGTCCAGGCGTATTCCCCTGGAATTTTTGAAATTCATCACGATTTCGCCACGTTCTTTAATGTATCTCGGTTCTTCGAGCGTTATCCCGAATAGAGTCTTCATTTGTCGGACAAGGATATACCATTTCTGGCCATCCCCCTGGCTCAAAACTTCATAACAAAGGTTTCTCAATACCTCCGCAGTCCTGCCTTCGCCCAGCCGCACATTTATTGCTCCCGCATCTAAGCGCAGCTCCGTGGAGGCCAAGCCAGACATGGGCGGCAAATAGGCAATCTTTTGGGACCTAGCCTCCACCGGTATCTCGAAATGGCTTTCGCCAATCTGAAGGATGGGTCGGCAATAGAAGGACTCTTCGTTGCCGTAATAAAATTCCAGACCACAGATCCAACTCTTTTCAGGAGAAACACCCTCGACAATGACTTGAATATTTATCCTCTTGGTTCCACCTTCTGCGGCTGATTCCTGAGTGTGCAAGTCCTTCCAAAGCAGGTTCGCTGCCGGTACCGGAACCGCGATAAGGTCTTTTCGGTTAATGGTCACTCCGGGCCGTTTTTCGGGAACATCCCCCTCGCCGCGCTTTTCGACCCAGCGGTTTAGACCGACCTGCCATAACGCCAGCGCTTGCAGCGCCGAGGACTTGCCGGCGTTGTTCGGGCCGATAAGCACGACCCTCTCACCCAATTCAATTTCAGCTTTGCTAAACAATTTAAAATTCCTGATGGTGAGTTTTGTAAACATGTCCGCTCCTCGTTAAATCAAGACCGAATCGCCCAAAGCAAGGCGGCGTTTAGCCATGATTCCTATCCGGCCATGATCGGCACCAACGTCATTGTATCATTTACAAAAATATCAAACACCCTCACCCAGGTTAAGGCGGCCGGAGAACCCCGAGGCGCCCGAGGGTCCCCGTGAACCTCAAGCCCCGGCGCAGGCGGCGGCGAAGGCCCGCGCGGCCCGGGGATCCGAAGGCAGGTAGGCGTGGAAGTAGGTGGCCAAGGCCCGGGGACCGGCGCGGTAGCCCTCGGGCCGCGCCGGACGCCCGGACTGCTCCAGGCTCCAGAGGGGCGCGGAGCGCCCGGCGAACTCCAGCACGCTGTGGTGGAACTCGTGGCCCTTGAGGGAGAAGCCCCGCGCGCCGCCCAGGGGCCAGGCGGGCCCGGCGGGCGCCACCGCGCGGGTGTAGCCAAAATGCTGGAGCCGCCGCGTCATGCGGGCCACGGCCGGCAGCGCCCCGACCTGGGGCCTGCGGACCCCGTCCAGACCGACCAGGGCCGAGCACAGCCACATCAGCCCGCCGCATTCGGCCCACACCGGCAGCCCCGCGCGGATCCGCGCCCGCGCCTCCCGGCGCAGGGGGAGGTTCGCCGACAGCTCCCGGGTGAAGCTCTCGGGGAAACCCCCGCCCAGAAGCAAGCCTTGGGACCCCGAAGGGAGGGCGCGGTCCTTGAGCGGGCTGAAGAACGCCAATTCGGCGCCCAGGCCCTTCCACAGATCCAGGTTCTCGGGGTAGTAGAAGTGGAAGGCGGCGTCGCGGGCCACGGCCAGGCGGAAGCGCGGCCCCGACCTATTCAGCGCGCCCCCGGCCGCGGTCCACCGCCGCGCCCGCCGCGCCAGGCGCAGGACGGCAGCGAAATCCACGGTCCGGGCGGCCACGGGCAGGGCCGCGGCCAGGGCCCGCGCCCAATCCCCGGCCTCGCTGGGGGCGGTCAGCCCCAGATGGCGCTCCTCCAGGCGCAAGCCCGGAAGTTCCGGAAGCCATCCCAGGGTGGGCACTCCGGCGATCCGGCGCAGCGCGCGGGCCAGGGGCGCGGCCGCCCGTTCCCCCGAGGCCCGGTTGAGCACCACCCCGGCGATGTCCAAGGCCGGGTCGGCCCGCCTGAGCCCCAGGGCCTGGGTGGCCAGGGTGGGCCCGGCGCGGCGCGCGTCCAGGACCAGCACCACCGGCAGGCCCAGGGTCTTGGCCACCTCGGCGCTGGAGTAGCGCCCGAAGGGCGCGCCGCGCTTGCCGTCGTAGAGGCCCATCACGCCCTCGGCCAGGGCCAAGCCGCCGCCCGCGCTGCGGCCGTGATAGTGGCGGCGCAGGGCCTCGGGAGCCAGGAACCAGGGATCCAGGGCCGCGGCCGGGGCCCCCGCGGCAAGGGACAGGTACTGGGCGTCCAGGAAGTCCGGGCCGCACTTGAAGGGGCGCACGTCCAGGCCCCGGCCGCGCGCCCAGGCCGCCAGCAGCAGGGACAGGGTCGTCTTGCCCGAGCCGGAACCGGGCGCGGCCACGAGCAGGCCGGGCGGGGTCATTTGAGGACCAGGAGCAGGCCCATGGCCGCCGCGATCTCGCAGGCCTCCAGGCCGAATCCGACCAGGTCGCCGCTGATGCCACCCAGGCGCCGGCGCGGGAGCGCGGCCGCGGCCCAGCCCAGGGCCAGCGCCCCCAGGCACACGGACAGGGCGCGCAGGCACGCCCCGGGCCCGGCCCCTCCGCCGCGCAGGGCCAGGGCGCAGACCGCGGCGAAGCCCCCTGCGGCGGCGGCGGCCGCGGCCCAGGCGTCCCCGGCCCGGGTCCCCAGGATCCAGGCCCCGCTGAGGCTGCCCGGCCGGCCGGCGTAGGGACGGACCCGGCACAGCAGGGCGGCCAGCAGGCGCGAACACAGAAGGGGCAGCGGCAGGGCCCAGGCCGCGTCCGCCGGAAGGCTGGCCAGCCAAGCCCCCTTCAGGGCCAGCGCCAGGACCACGGCCTGGACCCCGAAGGCGCCCACGCGGCTGTCGTGCAGCACCTCCAGCATGGCCTCCCCCCCGCGGCGGGAGGCCAGCGCATCGGCCGTGTCGGCCAAGGCGTCCAGGTGCAGGCTGTCGCAGCACCAAACCCAAAAGGCCAGGGCCAGGGCCGCCGCGGCCAGGGGCCGCCCCCCCAAGACCCCGGGAAGGCGCAGGAGCGCCAGCAGGCCCTCCAGCGCCAGCCCCGCGAAGAGGCCCACCAGGGGGAACCAACGCACCGCCCGGCCCAGGTCGCCCGGTCCCGGCGCCGAACCGGGCGCCGGGACGGGCAGGCGGGTCAGGAACTGGAAGGCGCGTCCGAGGGCCTTCATGCCTTGTCGCTGACCCCGGCGCTTTCGAAGGTGGCCATGTCCCTGAGGATGTCCCGGCAGGCGTCCACGAAGGGCAGGAACAGCGCGGCCCCGCTGCCCTCGCCCAGGCGCAGGTCCAACTCGAGGTAGGCGCGCAGGCCCAGGCGCTCCAACTGCCTCCGGTGGCCGGGCTCACGGCCCTGGTGCGAGGCCACGCAGCGCTCGGCCAGCCCGGGCTCCAGGGCCTGGGCCACCAGGGCCGCGGCCCCGGTGTTGACCCCGTCGAGCACCGCCGGCAGCCGCAGGGCGGCCGCCTCCATAAGGGCCCCGGCCATGACCCCGAACTCGAAGCCGCCCACCTTGGCCAGGCAATCCAGGGGGTCCCGGGGGTCGGGCGCGTTCACCCTCAGCGCCTCCCGCAGGACCTCGACCTTGCGCCGCCGGCCCTCCGAATCCAGGCCCGTGCCCGCGCCCGTGACCTCCTCCAGGTCCAGCCCGGTGAGGCAGGCCGTCAGCGCCGCGGCCGCGCTCGTGTTGCCGATGCCCATCTCCCCCACGGCCAGAAGGTCCATGCCGCCCCGCGCCAGCTCGCGCACCGCGGACCGGCCGCGCTCCAGGGATTCCTGGGCCGTGGCCCGGTCCATGGCCGGCCCCCGGCTGAAGTCCCGGGTGCCGCGGCCCAGGCTCAGGCGCAGCAGGTCGGGATGCTCCGGGAAGCCGTCGGTGTCCACGCCCGCGTCGGCCACCACCACGCGGGCCCCGGCCCGCCGCGCCAGCACGTTGATGGCCGCGCCGCCGGAGAGGAAGTTGAGCACCATCTGGGGCGTGACCTCGGGCGGGTACAGGCTCACGCCGCGGCGGGCGATCCCGTGGTCGGCGGCGGTGACCAGCACCACCTTGCCCCGGAAGTCGAGGTCGCGGCTGCCGCTGAGGGCCGCCAGGGTGGCGGCGAGCTCCTCAAGGCGCCCCAGGGAATGGGTGGGTTTGGTCTTGCGGTCCAGGCGCGCGCGCACGAAGTCGGCGGCGGCGGCATCCAGGGGCGGGATCAAGGTTCCTCCTTTGCGGCGGGCGGGGGCCCTAGAATTCGATGCCCTTGCGGGCGGCGATCTTGCGCGAGGCCGGGTGCTTCAGGGCCGTGAATTCGGTGGCGTAGTCGGCGGCCTCGAGGAGCTCCTTGGGCGCGCCGCGCCCGGTGCACACCAGCTCCACGTGGGGCGGGCGGGCCTCCAGAAGGGCCTCCAACTCCTCGAACAGGAGGAGGCGGTCGCGCAGGGCGTTGTTCACCTCGTCGAGGACCACCACGTCCCAATGCCCGGCGCGCATCTCGGCCGCGGCCAGCGCGGTCTGCTCCTGGATCTCGACGCGCAGGGCCTCGCGGTCGGCGTTTTTGTCGAAGAAGGGATGGCGGTAGCCGCCGCGGCGGAAGACCAGGTGCCCCGGCTCCCCCCCGTCGACCGCGGCGCGGGTCCGCAGGGCCTCCTGGAAGGCCAGTTCCCCGCTGGGTTCCGCGGCCGGCTTGAAATACTGCAGCACCAGCACGTTGAGCCCGCGCCCCGCCGCCCGCATGGCCAAGCCCAGGGCGGCGCTCGTCTTGCCCTTGCCCTCGCCGGTGTAGACGTGGATGAGGCCCTTCTCCAGCTTCATGCTTCCCCCTCGGAAACGGCCCGGCCCCTAACGCCCCAGGGCCAGGCCCAGCAACTCGTGCCCCGCCACGGCCACGACGCAGGCCGCGACGAAGAGATCCAGGCCCCGGCGGCAGACCGCCGCCGTGAGGGGCCTGAGGTCCTCGCCCAGGAAGGGCTTGTCCGCGGGAACGCCCCCATAGCTCAAGGGTCCGCCCAGGCGCACGCCCAGGGCCCCGGCGAAGGCGGCCTCGGGCCAGCCGCTGTTGGGCGAGGGCTGGAGCTTGGCGTCGCGGCGGGCGGCGCGCAGCGCGGCCCGGGCGTCCAGCCCCAGGCACCAGGCCCCCAGAGCCGCGGCCAGGGCCGCCTCGCGCGCCGGCACCCAGCTCAGGACGTCGTCGACGCGGGCCGAGGCCCATCCCAGGTCGCGCCGGGCCTCGTCGCGGTGGCCCAGCATGCTGTCGAGGGTGTTGGCGGCGCGGTAGACCAGGGCCAGGGGACCGCCGCCCAGCCAGGCGAAGAACAGCGGCCCCAGGACCCCGTCGCCGAGCCCCTCGGCCACGCTCTCCAGGCAGGCCCGCAGCACGCCGGTCTCGTCCAGGCCGGCGGTGTCGCGGCCCACCATGAGCCCCACCGCGGCCCGGGCCGCGGCCAGGTCGCCGCGCCCCAGGGCCCCCAGGACCGCGCGGGCGTGCTCCCGCATGGAACGGGCGCCCAGGCAGGACCACACCATCAGGGTTTGGGCCGCGAAGGATCCCCAACCGTCGAGCCCATGGGCGTCGGCCCAAAGCCCCAGGGCCAGGCAGGCCCCGCCCGCGGCCCACGCCGCCCCCAGCACCAGGGCCACGACCCCCACCCCTCCCAGGCGCAGGCGGCGCGGGCTTCCCGCCGCCCTCCGACGGGCCCAGGCCGCGGAGGCGTCGATCAAGCGGCCCATGAGGCGCACCGGGTGCAGGGGCCCGTCCGGATCCCCCACCGCGGCGTCCAAGGCCAGCGCCGCCGCCAGAACCCCGAAGGTCACTCCGGCGCCCCCCGCGGCGCCGGCAGGAAGCCCAGGTCCAGGTGGCGCTCCAGGTGGTCGGCCCAGCGGTCCAACGCCAACTCCCTAAGCGCGTCGGCGTGCCCGGCGCCGGGTCCGGGCGCGTCCCGGCCGCGGCCCCGGGCCACGGCGGCCAGAAGGGCCGTGCGCAGGCCCGGGGCGTCCAGGCAGCCGTGCAGGTAGGTGCCCCAGATGCGGCCGTCCCGGGGGCGCGCCAGCAGGGCTTCCCCGTCCGGCCCGACGGCCTCCACGGCCAGCCCCGACCCCACCTTCCGGGTGCGGCCATGGTGGATTTCGTAGCCCTCCAGGCTGCCCCCCCAGGCGCGGGCCAAAGGAACCCTCCGGCGGGAAAGCACCTTGCCCGGCTCCAGGCGGGTGGCCACGGGAAGGAAGCCCAAACCCTGAGCGGCCGCGCCGCCTCCGGGACCGTCCAGGCCCCAGGGATCCTCCACCCTGCGTCCCAGCATCTGGAATCCCCCGCAGATCCCCAGGAACCAGGTGCCACGCCGGCGCCAGCTCAGGAGGCGTTCGGCCTCCCCGGACTCCCTGAGGATGCGCAGATCCTCGACAGTGTTCTTGCTCCCCGGCAAGATCACCAGATCGGCCTGGGAGCGCTCCTGACCCGGACGGACCCAACGCAGGCGCAAGGCTTCCTGGGCCAGCGGCAGGACGTCGTTGAAGTTAGCTATGAATCGATTTGAAATAACATCTACTAGCAATGATTTTTCGTTATCTGGTGATGTTTTACCCGAAGGCAACCCCAAGCTGTCTTCCTCATCCAAGGCCAAAGCTTCGACCCAGGGCAGGATCCCCAAAGGCCGTATCCCCCGGCGCCTCAGCCAGGCCAGCCCGGCATCCATCAACGAGGCGTCCCCGCGGAACTTGTTGAACACCACCCCCAGGCAGCGCCGCCTCAGCCAGGCCGGGAGCAAATCCAAGGTGCCCACCACGGCGGCGAAGGCCCCGCCCCGTTCCACATCGGCCACCAACACGAAGGGCGACCGGCTGAAGCGGGCGGCCTCCAGGTTGGCCAGGTCCCGGCGGCTGAGGTTGACCTCGGCCGGGGATCCGGCCCCCTCGAGCACCACGGCGTCGTAGTCCCGGGCCAGCCCGGCCCAGGACTCCCGGGCCCGCCGCGCCGCCTCGGGCCAGCAGCGCCGGAAGTACTCCCGGGTGGCGAAGGAGCCCCGGGAACGCCCCAGCAGGACCCACTGGCTGCTTCCCTTGCCGTCGGGCTTGAGCAGGACCGGGTTCATGCGGGCCTCGGAGGGCACCCGCGCGGCCCGCGCCTGGAGCCACTGGGCCCGCCCTATCTCGGAGCCGTCGTCGGCCACCGCGGAGTTCAGCGCCATGTTCTGGGCCTTGAACGGCGCCGTGCGCCAGCCCCGGCGGGCCAAAAGGCGGCACAGCCCGGCCGCCACCAGGGATTTGCCCACGTGGGAACCCGTGCCCAGCACCAGGACCTGGAAGGGCCGCCTCACCGCCGGCCCCCCGCCTTGGGCGACGCCGCCCAGCCGCGGCCCAGGGCCCGGGCCAGGGCCCGGGCCAGGCGGCGGTTGGAGGACTCCGGCCCCGGGTTCAGGCGCAACCAGGTGCGCGCCCGCGGCCCGAAGGAGGCGCCATCGCGGACCAGGATCCCGGAGCGCCCCAGGCGCCGCGCCAGGGGCCCGGCGGGCCGGCCCAGGTCCACGCAGAAGTAGCCCGTGGACCCGGGGCGCACCGCCAGTCCCAGGGCCTGGAGGCGGCCCCTGAGGTCGAAGGACCAGCGGCCCAAGACGCGCGCGCGCCGCGCCCGGTCCCGTTCCTCGATTTCCAGAAGCCAAGGGAGCAGTTCCTGGGCCAGGGACCCCACGTCCCAGGGTCCGGCCAGGGCGGCCCGTTCGTCGACCAGTTTCCGGGGACCGGCCAGGCAGCCCAGGCGCAGGCCGGGAAGGCCGGCGGCCTTGCCCAGGGAGCGCACCCACAGCACCGGCAGCCCGCGGGACCACCCCGGCAGGCGCCACTGCGGCGCGTCCAGGCGCTGCCCGCGCAAGGCCTCGTCCACCAGCAGGGTCACCCGCGCGCCGGCAGCGGCCCGGGCCAGGTCCCGCAGGGCCCCCTCCGGGATCAGGCGGCCTTCGGGATTGCTGGGCTGGGCCACCCAAACCTCGGATCCGGGCCTGAGGCCCTTCAGCAGCGCCCCGGCGCCCGGAAAGGGCCCGGAGTCCCACCACACTTCCGACACGCGGGCCCCCGCCGCCGCCAAAAGCACGGGGACCTCGCCGAAGCAGGGGGCCAGCACCCGCACCGCGCGGCCCCGGGAGGCCCGGGCGCAGAGGTCCAGGGCCTGGGAGGCCCCGGCCGTGGCCAGGGCCGCCCCGGCCGCGGGTCCCAGTCCGCGTAGCAGCAGGCCCTCCAGGCCCCGGCCATGGGGCCGGGGATAGCGGCCCAGGGAGTCCAGGGCCCGGCGCGCGCGCCGCCTCCATCCCCGGGGCGGAGGCAGCCGGGGCACCGTGGAGGAGCACTCCAGCGCCCGCCGGAGTTCCCCGCCGGGCCCGTACACGTCGGCCCCGTGGACGCTCCGCGCGGGCCTCACTTGAGCCGGACCTCCAGGCCCGCGCGCAGTTCCCAGGCCGCCTCGGCCCAGGCGCAGACCCATTGGTTCAATTCCCCGTTGAGGTCGGCGAAGGCGCGGGCCGCGGGATGGGCCGGCACCCCGCCCAGGCCCACCTCGTCGAGGACCACCCCCACCAGCCCGGCGCCCCGGGAGGCCTGGGCGAAGGCCTCCCACTGCCCCTGGGCGGCCTCCCGGCCCGAATCCAGGACCAGCGCGGCCCAGGCCCCCAGCCCGTCGAGCAGCCAAGCGTCGTGCCCGGCCTCCCGGCAGGCCCGTCCCGCCGCGGCCAAGTCCCGGCCCACCTCGACCAAGGGCCAGGACGCGGGCCGTTCCTGACGGTGACGCAGGATGCGCAGCTCCAGGTCGGGGTCGTCCCCGGGCCCCGGGGGGAGAAGGGTGGCCAAGTACACGGGCCGGCCGAGGCCTCGGGAGGCGAACTCGGCCCGGAAGCGCTCCAGGGCCCGGGCGCTCTTGCCCGAACGCAGGCCCCCCAGGACGGCCCAGGTGCGCGGATTCACCGCTTCGCGCCGCCGCGGGGCCCGGCGGGCCTCCCGCCCTCCAGGTGGGCCCGGTCGTTGTAGAGGTCGGCCCACCACAGGCCGCCCTGGTGGCACAAAAGGGTCAGGCTGACGTTGGCGGGCCGGCCCAGAAGGAAGTAACGGTCCAAAGGGATGCCCAGAGCCAGGCAGGTGCCGATGCGCACCGGGCCGCCGTGGGTCACGGCCGCCACGCAGCGCCCGGGGTGCTCCCGCAGGACCCGGCGCAGGAACCCGCCCATGCGCCGCCCGAAGACCGGCATGGTTTCGCCCCCCTCCGGCTCGAAGGCCAGGAAGGGGTCCTTGCGCGTGCGCGGGCCCAGGCGGTAGCGGCCCAGGATCTCGGAGATGGCGCGCCCTTCCCATTCCCCGAAGCGCCTTTCCCGCAGGTCCCGGGAGGGACGCGGTTTCAGGCCCAGGGCGCGGCCCAGGAACTCGGCGGTCTGGCGGGCCCGCGGCAGGTCCGAGCACAGCACGGCCTCGACATCCAGGCCCATGCGGGCGACCCGGCGGGCGGCCAGGGCCGCCTGGCGCCGCCCCAGGGCGTTCAGATCCCCGCCCTTCCATCCCTGGATGACGCCCCGGACGTTCCAGTCGGTCTCGCCGTGGCGCACGAA
>DAIDJD010000197.1 GCA_027451505.1 candidate division FCPU426 bacterium | reverse complement strand
GGCCGCGCCGTAAGCCTCCAGCGCCCAAACCTCCATCTCGCCGAAGCGCTGGCCGCCGAACTGGGCCTTGCCGCCCAGGGGCTGCTGGGTGATGAGGGAGTAGGGGCCGATGGAACGGGCATGGATCTTGTCGTCGACCAGGTGGGCCAGCTTGAGCATGTAGATGATCCCGACCGTGACCGCTTGGTCGAAGGGCTCGCCGGTCTTGCCGTCGAAGAGGCGGCTGCGCCCCCCCGCCGGAAGGCCCGCCCGCTCCAGGAGGGCGCGGATGTCCTCCTCGTTGGCGCCGTCGAAGACCGGGGTCTCGACGTAGAGCCCCAGCGCCCGCGCGGCGTAGCCCAACTGGGTCTCCAGAAGCTGGCCCACGTTCATGCGGGAGGGCACGCCCAGGGGGTTGAGCACGATGTCGACCGGGGTGCCGTCGGACAGGTAGGGCAGGTCCTCGATCGGGACGATCTTGCTGACCACGCCCTTGTTGCCGTGCCGGCCGGCCATCTTGTCGCCGACGCTGATCTTGCGCTTCTTGGCGACGTAGACCTTGACGAGCTTGATCACGCCGGGGGGCAGCTCGTCGCCCTTTCGGATCTTGGCGGTCTCCTTCTCGCGCTCCACCAGGAGGTCGTTCTTGCGGTCCTCGGCGATGGCCTTGGCCCGCTCCACCGCCAGGCGCGTCTCGTCCTTGGAGCCCTTGCCCTCGCGTTCCACGGCCTTGACCGTCTCGGCGAGCCCCTTGTCGATGGACTCGATGAGTTTGTCGAAGCGCCGCTCCACGGCCTTGACCAGGTCGTTCTCCTGCTTCTTGGAGACCTCCTCGCGGTCGTGGCGGGCGAAGACGCGCACGTCGATGACCTTGCCCTCCACGCCCGGAGGCGTCTTCAGGCTGGCGTCGCGGACGTCGCCGGCCTTCTCGCCGAAGATGGCGCGCAGGAGCTTCTCCTCGGGGGTCAGTTCGGTCTCCCCCTTGGGGGTCACCTTGCCCACCAGGATGTCCCCGGGGGCCACGTCCGCGCCGACGCGGACGATGCCGCCCTCGTCCAGGTCCTTGAGGGCCTCCTCGCCGACGTTGGGGATGTCCCGGGTGATCTCCTCCTTGCCCAGCTTGGTGTCGCGGGCCTCGATCTCGAACTCCTCGATGTGCACCGACGTGAACACGTCGTTGGACACCAGGGACTCGCTCAGGATGATCGCGTCCTCGTAGTTGTAGCCGTTCCAGGGCATGAAGGCGACCAGCACGTTCTTGCCCAGCGCCAGCTCGCCGCGGCGGGTCGCCGGGCCGTCGGCGATGACCTGGCCCTTGCGCACGCGCTGCCCCTTCGCCACCTGGGGCTTCTGGTTCACCGAGGTGTCCTGGTTGCTGCGCTTGTACTTGGTCAGCTTGTAGGTGTCGAGCGTGGAGCGCACCCCGTCCTCGTCCCGGCTGTCGGCGGCGATCACGATCTTGGCGGCGTCGACGTACTCCACGACCCCGTCGCGGCGCGCGGTCAGCACCGATCCGGAGTCATAGGCCGAGCGGAACTCCATGCCCGTCCCGACGTAGGGCGGTTCGGCCCGCAGCAAGGGGACGGCCTGGCGCTGCATGTTCGAGCCCATCAGGGCGCGGTTGGCGTCGTCGTGCTCCAGGAACGGGATCAGGGCCGTGGCCACGGACACCAGCTGCTTGGGGCTGACGTCCATGTAATGGATCTCCTCGGCCGGCACGAGGGGATAGTCCGCCTTGTGTCGGGCCAGCACCACGGCCTCCTTGAAGCGGCCCTTTTCGTCCACCGCCTCGTTGGCCTGGGCGATGATGTAGTGGTCCTCCTCGTCGGCCGAGAGGAAGTCGATCTTGTCGGTGACGCGGCCCTTCTCGACCTTGCGGTAGGGGGTCTCGATGAAGCCGTACTCGTTGACCCGGGCGTAGGTGCTCAGGGAGACGATGAGGCCGATGTTGGGGCCCTCGGGCGTCTCGATCGGGCAGACCCGGCCGTAGTGGGTGTGGTGCACGTCGCGGACCTCGAAGCCCGCGCGTTCGCGGTTGAGGCCGCCCGGGCCCAGGGCCGACAGCCGGCGCTTGTGGGTCAGCGCCGCCAGGGGGTTGGTCTGGTCCATGAACTGGCTGAGCTGCGAGGACCCGAAGAACTCGCGCACGCCCGCGGTGACGGGCTTGGCGTTGATCAGGTTCGCGGGCATGGCCTCTTCCATGTCCAGGATGGACATGCGCTCCTTGACGGCCTTCTCGATGCGCACCAGGCCCAGCCGGAACTGGTTCTCCAGCAGCTCGCCGGCGCTGCGCACGCGGCGGTTGCCCAGGTGGTCGATGTCGTCCTTGTCGCCCTTGCCGTTGTTGAGCTGCAGCAGGTACTTGAGGGTCTCGACCAAGTCCTCCTTGGTCAGCACCCGGGTGGCCAGGGGCACGTCCAGCTTGAGGCGCTTGTTGAGCTTGTAGCGGCCCACCTTGGCCAGGTCGTAGCGGCGCCCGTTGAAGAACAGGTTCTCCCACAGGTTGCGCGCGCTCTCCAGGGTCGGGGGGTCTCCGGGGCGCAGCTTGCGGTAGACCTCCAGCAGCGCCTCCTCCTCCCCGCGCACCGAGTCCTTCTCAAGGGTGCGGCGCAGGCTGGCGAAGAGGTCCTGCTTGGGGATGACCAGGACCTCCACCTTCTTGACCTTGGCCTTCTCGAGCTTGAGCTGGGCCTCCTTGGTCAGTTCGGTGTTGGCCGCCACCAGCACCTCGCCGGTGCGGGGGTCGACCACCTCGCAGGCGGTGATGCGGCCCGCCAGCTTGGATTCGATGGGCAGGGCCTCGCGCTCGTAGAACAGGGCCAGGATCTTCTCGTCGGAGCCGTAGCCCAGGCAGCGCAGGAGCAGGCTGGCCAGGATCTTGCGCTTGCGGTCGATGCGCGCGTAGACCAGGTCGTTGGCGTCGAATTCGAACTCCAGCCAGGAACCGCGGTAGGGGATCACCCGGGCGGTGTAGAGCTTGCGGCCGGTGGTGTGGGCCTTGCCGTCGTCCTCGTCGAAGCTCACGCCCGGGCTGCG
This sequence comes from candidate division FCPU426 bacterium, assembly GCA_027451505.1. Classification (GTDB taxonomy): domain Bacteria; phylum Oederibacteriota; class JAJYGY01; order JAJYGY01; family DAIDJD01; genus DAIDJD01. The sequence goes on along the minus strand of DAIDJD010000197.1, from coordinate 7,950 downwards.
GTGGAGCTGGCTGACGATGACGCGCTCGGCGCCGTTGATGATGAAGGTGTTGCGCTCCGTCATCAGGGGCAGTTCGCAGAAGAACACCTCCTGCTCGCGGATGTCCTTGATGCGCTTGACCCGGGTCTCGGGGTCCTCTTCGCGCACCACCAGCCGCAGGGTCACCTTGAGGGGCGCCGCGAAGGTCATGTCGCGTTCCTGGCAGTCGTCGACGTCGTAGCGCGGCTCGCCGAAGCTGTAGCCCGCGAACTCCAGGAAGCTGTTCTCGTTGCTGTCGTAGATGGGGAAGACCGACCCGAAGGCGGCCTGCAGCCCCACCTTCTTGCGGTCCTCCGGGAGCACCTCCAACTGCAGGAACTCGTCGTAGGAGCGCTTCTGCAGCTCCATCAAGTTGGGTAGTTCCATGATCTCGGGGATGCGCGAAAAGCTCTCCCGCTTGATCCGACCTTGATCCGCGCCACGCGCCATGAGACGTGCCTCCCCTGGAGGGGTCTATAGGGCCACTTTTTAGACGGCAAACCCCGGACAAAAAGCGCCCCTACCCCAAAGACCGAGTCTTTGTGGAGGACGCTCCCTGCCGGTTCTTAGGCTTGCGTCAAAGTTGCCCTTTTCAGATGTTGAGGAACATGAATTCTAAACAACGAAACACCAGTAAGTCAACCCTATAAAAGGCGCCCCCTACCCGGGGCGCCTAAAGGGTCCGGCTAGAAACGGGCCGTGGCCAGGGTGGTCCTGTACCCCTGGGTGGTGGGGTCCAGGCTGGGGGTGGGCACGCCCCAGGCCAACTTCCCGTCCTGGTAGTGCAGCAGGGCGTCCGTGGCCACTTTATGGCCATGGGCCTCCAGGATAATCCCCGTGATCAGGCAGCTCAATCCCACCACCCCGACGGCGATTCCGGTGTCCACCCAGGCCGCGCCGGCGTAATAATTCACGTACTGGGTATAGGTGTAGTAGCCGAGGTGGCCGGGTATGGTTTCGTAGGCGTACCCGGATGAGGTAGGGCCCACACCGTTGTAGTAGACGTTCGTGGCGTTGCCCTCCTCCTCCGCACCCCCCACAACCGCCACGATGCCCAGCCCGGTGACCACTTCCCCGGAAATACCCAGAATCTTGCCCGCGACCAAGGCCCCGTTGTGCCGGGGTGGCGCTGGTTTGGAGTAAACCGTGGGGCCCTGGCTTTTCTCGGTCTCACTGGAGGTACCCGCCCCGGAGGCGGCCGCCCACGCCGCCAGGTCCAGGGGGTGGCCCGCAGCGTCGAAGGCCCTGCGGATTTGGCTTTCCGGAATGTCTTCGGCGATCCCGTCGCTGCTTTCCAGGGTGTAGACCCCCTGGTCCTCGCCCAGGAGGGTCCCATGGACCACCTTGCCGCTGCTCAACACCACAGTGATCTTTTGTCCCACAGGCTGGGCCTGGGCCGCTGCGGCCAAGCCGACCCAGGCAGCAACCAATATCGCACTCAGGCCCATTATATTTTTCATTTAAAACCTTTTATAAATATGTAAAACACCTATAAAATGAAACTCAAACTTAAGAAGCGAGACTAACACTAAAATCCAAAAAATCAAACAAGTATGCCAAACCCTTTTGGAAATATCTTCCGATCGGACCCTCGCAAACCGCTCGTTTAAGGACACAACACTTCCTGCAGCAAGTTCCCAGCCTTATCCGAAAAATACAGGTTCCCTTGGGAGTCGCAGGCCACGCCCCAGGGTTCGGAAAGCGCAGCCATCCCCAGAATCAAGCCTGCCCGGGTCCTGGTTCCGGCTAGAAGCGGGCCGTGGCCAGGGTGGTCCTGTACCCCTGGGTGGTGGGGTCCAGGCTGGGGGTGGGCACGCCCCAGGCCAACTTCCCGTCCTGATAGTGCAGCAGTGCGTCCGTGGCCACTTTATGGCCATGGGCCTCCAGGATGATGCCCGTGATCAGGCAGCCCAATCCCACGACCCCGACGGCGATTCCGGTGTCCACCCAAGCCGCGCCGGAGTAATAGTCCACGTACTGGGTGTAGGTGTAGTAGCCGGGGTATCCGGGGATGGTTTCGTAGGCGTAATCCCCGGACGTGGTGTAGCCCACCTTTTGGTAATAAACGTTCGTGGCGTTGCCCTCCTCCACCGCGCCCCCCACAGCCGCCACGATGCCCAGCCCCGTGGCCACGGCCCCGGAGATGCCCAGGATCTTGCCCGCGACCAAGGCGCCATTGTGCCTGGGTGGCGCCGGTTTGGAGTAGACTGTGGGGCCCTGGCTTTCCTCCGTCTCTCCGGAGGCGCCCGCCCCGGAGGCGGCCGCCCACGCAGCCAAGTCCAGGGGGTGGCCCGCGGCGTCGAAGGCCCTGCGGATTCGGCTTGCCGGGATGTCCTCGGTGATGCCGTCGCTACTTTCCAGCGTGAAGACCCCCTGGTCTTCGCCCAAGAGTGTCCCATGGACCACCTTGCCGCTGCGCAACAATACGGTGATTTTTTGGCCCACCGGACCCGCCTGGGCCGCTGGGGCCAAGCTGATCCAGAAGGCGGCCAAGACCGCACTCACCCCAATTAGTTTTTTCATTTTAGTCCTTTTGCAAAAATGTAAAATATTCACAAAATAGCGCTTAGCATTCTGGGGGAAGATTATAACCAAAATAAAAAAAAATCAAGCAAGGATCAAAAACAATTCGGAAATACTCTTCGATCCATATTCGGCCCTCGGGGCCCGCCGGGAAGGCTCCTTAGGGACAAAGCACTTCCTGAACCAGGTTCCCGGCCTCATCCGAAAAATACAGGTTTCCTTGGGAGTCGCAGGCCACACCCAAGGGTTCGGACAGAGCGGCCATCACCGCCGGTCCGCCATCCCCTTCCCCGCCCGGGCTTCCGCCTCCCGCCACCGTGGTGATGATGCCCTGGGGATCGACCCGCCGCAGGACATGGGCCCCCGGATCGGCGATGTACAGGCTGCCGTCGGGCCCCAGGCACAGGCCGGAGGGCCGCTCAAGGGAGGCCTGGGTGGCCGCGCCCTCGTCCCCGGAATCGCCGGGGGTGCCGTCCCCGGCAACGGTGGTGATCCCGCCATAGGGATCCACGCGGCGCACCACCGCGGCGGCGGCGTCGGAGATGTAGACCGCCCCCAGGTCGTCGCAGGCCACTCCCACGGGGTCCTCGAGCTGCGCCGAGGAGGCCGGTCCGCCGTCCCCGCCGTCCCCCGGGGTCCCGGTCCCGGCCAGGGTGCTGATCCGGCCCCGCAGGTCCACCTCGCGCACAACGTGGTTGCCCGGCTCGGCGAAGTACCAAAGGCCCGAGGGGGCCACGCAGATCCCCTGGGGCCCGTTCAGGGCCGCGTCCAGGGCCGTTCCCCCGTCGCCGTTGTACCCGGACATGCCGTCCCCGGCGACCGTGGAGATGTCCCCATGGGCGTCCACCCGACGCACCCGGTTGTTCAAGGTATCGCTGATGTAGAGGTTCCCGTTGGGGCCCACGCACACCCCCGAGGGGCCGTCCAACTCGGCGTAGACGGCCGGCCCCCCGTCGCCGGAGAAGCCGGCGGTCCCGTCCCCGGCCACCGTCCGGATCACGCCGCTGACAGGATCGACGCTGCGCACCTCGTTGTCGCCCCGGTCGGCGATGTAGAGGACCCCGTGGGCGTCGAAGCACAAGGCCGCGGGCCCGCCCAGGGAGGCCGCCGTGGCCGGCCCGCCGTCCCCGGACCCGCCGGGAACAGAAGCCCCGCCGCCGGCGACCCCCCGCAACAGTCCGCAATCCGGCGTGGGGCTGGGGGTCGCGACGGCCCCCCCCGCGGAGGCGGACGGGGCCGGCGAAGCGGACGGGGTCGTGGCAGCGGAGGCCGCGGCGGGCGAGATTGCCGGAGCCGTGGCCGGAGAGGGCGCCGGCGCCACGGCGGCCCCGGAAACGCCGCCCCCGGCATCCCCCGAACCCAGGGAATCCTCCCCCATTTCGCAGCGCCCCGCCGCGGCCAGGAGCGCCAACGCGGCCGCGGCCAGGATGCGTCCTCGAAAGTCCATGCCTTCCCCCTTGGGCGCTCGCCGGGCCCCAGGCCCGGTCCGCCCCCCCCTTACCTGACGGGCCTTGGGGGGCCATAGTTCCCCGCCTTAGGAGCCCCCAAAAGCCGAGGGCCGCCCCGGGAACGGGGCGGCCCTCGGTCCACGCGGGGTGTCCGCGGGAGGGCTACTTCACCTGCACCGTGGCGCCGGCGTCCTCCAGGGACTTCTTGATCTTGGCGGCCTCGTCCTTGCTGACGCCTTCCTTGACGGTCTTGGGCGCGCCGTCGACCAGGTCCTTGGCCTCCTTCAGGCCCAGACCGGTCAGCTCGCGCACCACCTTGATGGCGCCGATCTTCTTGTCGGCGGGCACCGAGGCCAGCACGACGTCGAACTCGGTCTTCTCCTCCACGGCGGCGGCCGCGGCGGCCGGACCGGCCATCATGGCCACCGGGGCGGCGGCGGTCACCCCGAACTTGCCTTCAAGCTCCTTCACCAGGGCGGCCGCGTCCTTCAGGGACAGGGACTCGATCTCGCCCACCAACTGGTCGATGGTCAAAGCCATGGTACTCTCCTCGTTCATTCTTCGATGGATGGTTCACCGCCGCGGCCCTACGAAGGCCCCCCCGGGGCCCCGGGGCCGCGGTTTTACGCCGCCTCGGCGGCCTGTCTCTTGTCCGTGATGGCCTGGAGCACCCGCACCAGGTTGGTGGCCGGGCCGTTGAGGACCCGCACCATACCGGTGGCCGGCGCCTGCAGGGAACCCAGGAGCTTGGCCACCAACTGCTCCTTGCTGGGAAGCTCGGCGATGGCTTTGACGTCCGCCGGATCCGTGGCCTTGCCCTCGACGACGCCGCCGACGACCTGGATCTTCTCGTGGGTCTTGGCGAAATCCGTGAGGATCTTGGCCGGCGCCACGATGTCCGACTTCGACACCGTGATCACGGTCGGGCCGCTCAGGAACTTTTCGAGCCCCGCGATGCCGGCTTCGGCCGCCGCGCGGGCCGCCAGGGTGTTCTTCACCACCCGGTGGACCGCGCCGACGCCCCGCAACTGGCGGCGCAGCTCGGTGACTTCCTCGACCGTCAGGCCGGTGTTGCGGCTGACGTAGACCGCCGTCGCGCCCTTGAGGACCGCGCCGAATTCGGCGATGGCCCGGGCCTTTTCTTCGGTGGGCATGTTCGTTCACCTCCCTTCGTCCGCGAAACGAAAAGGGGCCGCCCGCCTTAAGCGAGTAGCCCCTGTCCGTGCCGCGGCCTCGATGAAGGGGCCGTGCGCGGTCCGATGGGCGCCTCGGCCGGCCCCCCTAAGAGGGGGCTTAACCCGCCGAAAACGGCGGGACCGGCTGTCATGGGACGCGGTGGACCCTTGGATTCGCGATGCTGCCCGGGGAGACCCCGGGGCCTTGCCGGGCGCGGCCTGGGGCCGCGCCCTTCCCTCCCCCCGGCCGCTACTTCGCGGCGCGGGCGGAGACGAACTGTCCAGGGTCGAGCTTGGCGCCCACCCCTTGCGTCGAGGAGACCGCCACGCTGCGGACGTAGGTCCCCTTGGCCGTGGGCGGCTTGGCCTTGAGCACGGCCTCCATGACGGCCTTCAGGTTCTGCTCCAGGCGGCCCGCGTCGAAGCTGGCCTTGCCGATGCGGGTGTGCAGCACGCCCTCGGCGTTGACCTTGAACTCGATCTTGCCGCCCTTGATTTCGCGGATGGCCTTGGCCACGTCCATGGTCACGGTCCCGGTCTTGGGGTTGGGCATCAGGCCGCGGGGGCCCAGCACCTTGCCCAGCTTGCCCACCTCGCGCATCATGTCCGGCGTGGCCACGGCGACGTCGAAGTCCAGCCAGCCCTTGGAGACCTTCTCCACCAGGTCCTCGGCCCCGACCACGTCGGCGCCGGCCTCGCGGGCGTCCTTCTCCTTCTCGCCCTTGACGAAGACCGCCACACGGCGGTTCACGCCCGAGCCCCCGGGGAGCATCACCACGCCGCGCACCTGCTGGTCGGACTGCTTGGGGTCCACGCCCAGGGCCACGGCCACGTCCACGGTCTCGTCGAACTTGGACTTGGCCCCCTGCTTGACCAGCTCCAACGCCTCCTTGGCCTGGTACAGCTTCGCCTTGTCCACCAGCGGGCGGATCGCCTTCTGCTTCTTGGTCAGTGCCATTCTCGCTCCCTAGGGGTGGTGGGGGCTCGGGGCCCGGGGCGCCTCAGGGGAAGGCTGCCACCCCTCGCTCGGCCGCCCCTTCGGCGGCCGCCCAAACCGGCGTTCAGCCGACGACGTCGATCCCCATGGACCGGGCGGTCCCGGCGACCAAGCGCTTGGCCCCGGCCAGGTCCTTGGCGTTGAGGTCGGGCAGCTTGGCCTTGGCGATCTCCTCGACCTGCTTGTCCGTGACCTTGCCCACCTTGTTCTTGTTCGGCACCCCGCTGCCCTTGGCCACGCCCGCCGCCTTGGCCAGCAGCACCGCCGCCGGGGGCGTCTTGGTGATGAATGTGAAGGTGCGGTCGGTGTAGATGGTGATGAGGGCCGGGATCACCAGCCCGGCGTCCTTGGAGGTCTTGGCGTTGAACGCCTTGCAGAACTCCATGATGTTGACGCCGTGGGGGCCCAGCGCCGTGCCCACCGGGGGCGCGGGATTCGCCTGGCCCGCGGGAATCTGGATCTTGACGATCGCCTTGACCTTCTTCGCCATCGTTGCCTCGCTGTTGGGATGCGCCGGTACGCGACCCGGCGAAAATGCCTCAGGCTTCCTTTTCGACCTGGCCGAAGTCCAGCTCCACGGGCGTGTTGCGGCCGAAGATGCTGACCATGACCTTGAGCTTGCCGCGCTCCACGTTGATCTCCTCGACCTTGCCCGAGAACGTGGCGAAGGGGCCTTCCATCACCTTGACCAGGTCGCCCTTGTCGAACTCGATCCTGCGGGTGGGCCGCTCCTTGGAGCCCTTCATCTGGCCCAGGATGCTGTCGAGCTCGTGGGGTTCCAGGGGGGTCGGGGTGGTCCCCGAACCGACGAAACCGGTGACCTTGGGCGTGTTGCGCACCGCGTACCAGCTCTCCTCGTCGAGTTCCATCTCCACGAGGATGTAGCCCGGGTAGAAGCGGCGGGTGGTGGTCCGCTTCTTGCCGCCGGCCTTGGATTCGGTGATCTCCTCAGTGGGCACGAGGACCTGGAAGACCTTCTCCTGGAGCTTCATGGTGCGGATGCGGCTCTCCAGGTTGGTCTTGACCTTGTTCTCGAACCCTGAGTAGGTGTTGACGACGTACCACTGACGCGCCATGGATCCTCGTGAGGGGTGTGCCCGCGTCCATCCCCGCCGCCCAAGCGCCGGGCGGCCGGGGGGGCCTTCATCAGTAGACCAGTTTCAGGGCCTGGCCGATGAGCCAGTCCTCTCCGAAGACGATCAGCACGAAGACGAGGGTCACCACCAGGACCACCAGGGAGGAGGCCTGGATCTCCTTGCGGCCCGGCCAGGTGCACTTCTTGAGCTCCTGCCAGGACTCCTTGATGAACTGGACCAGTTCCCTCACGGCGCGCCTCGATGCCTGCGGTTAAGGTTCAGGGGCGGCAGGACTTGAACCTGCAACATCTCGTTTTGGAGACGAGCACTCTACCAATTGAGTTACGCCCCTTCACGCCCGGCGGGGGGCAGGCCCCCCGCCGGGATGTTCCACGCCCCGAAGGCCTACTTGGCCTCGCGGAAGACCGCGTGCCGGCGCAGCACGGGGTCGTACTTCTTCAGCTCCAAGCGCTCCGTCTTGGTGCGCTTGTTTTTTTTGGTGAAGTACAGGTACGGGCTTTCGGTGCTCTTGAGCTTGATCAGCTCGCGCCCGGTCTTCTTGGCCATGGCCGCTTCCCTTCCTCTAGGCTATTCGACGATTTCGGTGACGACGCCCGCGCCGACGGTGTGCCCGCCCTCGCGGATCGCGAAGCGCTGCTCCTTCTCCATCGCGATCGGCGTGATCAGCTCCACCGACACCACCACGTTGTCCC
>DAIDJD010000196.1 GCA_027451505.1 candidate division FCPU426 bacterium | reverse complement strand
AGTGACGAGCGCAGCCGGAGTGACGAGCGCAGCCGGAGCGGCGAGCGCAGCCGGAGTGACGAGCGCAGCCGGAGTGACGAGCGCAGCCGGAGTGACGAGCGCAGCCGGAGTGACGAGCCCGGCCGGAGTGACGAGCCCGGCCGGAGTGACGAGCGCAGCCGGTGGGATGCGTGAATCAGTCGCCAGAATTGGTGTTGGTGTGCCTATCCCTTTAAAAGCGAAAGTATTGCCTCGCTCCCAATGGAAGGAATACGGGTTCGAATACGAAGCCGGGCTCGAGGCTCTGAACCTCGTCAACGGAAGGGCGTTGGGATACACCCCTTTGGAAGTTGGATACCGCTTCCACAACGGTTGGATCACCCGGCTGGCGTTCGAGTCTTTTGACTATTTGGGCACGGACACGGATGCCAACGATCCCACACCCCAACCCTTCTACAACCAAATGAGCGATGTGCGCGTGGGGGTTCTGCGGATGTGGCGCCAAGGCCGGGCCTTCCGGCCATTCGTGGGAATCACACTGGAGTCCGTTTTCGGGACCCGTTGGGCCGCGGTCAATCCCAATGCCGGGATTCCGGGGGTGTCCCAAACCACCGACAGCGCCCATGGATTCGAGGCTCCCGGGCTCGAAGCGGGGGTAGAATATAGGGGTGGCGTGCATTGGGCGGTCAGCTTCCAGGGGCGGTACGCTCGGGGAGCCGGTATGTGGGCCGCTTTGGAAGACGCCGGATGTTCCGTGCATTACCTGTTTTAGCGCTGGATCCCAGACCCTGGTGCAGGAGTTCCCCGAGGAATGTCTATCCCCGTATTGACCGTGGTCATCCCGGCCTACAACGAGGAGCGCCGTCTCGGATCCACTTTGGACCGCCTGGCGGAATACGCGCGGGAGCGGGGCCAATTGTGGGAGATTTTGGTGGTCGATGATGGCTCGGTGGACGGGACCGTGGCGCTGGCCGAAGGCCGGGCCGCCAGGACGCCTGGAATGCGGGTGTTGGGCCTGGGGGTCAACAGGGGCAAGGGAGCGGCCGTGCGGGCGGGCATGATGGAAGCCGCGGCACCCCGCGTTCTTTTCACGGATGCGGACCTTTCCACTCCGGTGGAGGAGTTGCCGGCCCTGGAACTGGCGCTGGATCGTGGGGCCGACGTGGCGGTGGGGTCCCGCGCCCTGGATCGGGGACGCATCGGCGTCCGCCAGCCCCTTTACCGTGAGACCGCCGGACGGGTGTTCAACGCGTTTGTGAGGCTGCTCGGGGTTTCGGGAATCCACGACACGCAGTGCGGTTTCAAGCTGTTCACGGCCAGCGCCGGCCGCCGTCTTTTTCGGTGCCAGAAGGTTCCACGTTTCGGGTTTGATGTGGAGGTGTTATTTTTGGCGCGCCGGGCTGGCCTGAACATCGCGGAAATCCCGGTTCGGTGGTTGAATTCACCGGAAACCAAAGTGCGGCCGGTCAGGGATGGGCTGCGAGCCTTCGTGGACGTGGCGCTGATCCGCTGGTACGCCCTCAAGGGAGATTATCGAGCCTTGTGAATCGGAGCTTGAGGACGTGGTCCCGGTTCCGAAAGGCGGGATATTCATCTGGCTAGCAGAGTTTCATGTTTCAAAACGCTTATAGGTGTGCCTTGAGCCGTAGCTTTGGTCGGCATCGGTCTTCCGGGCCATCTGTGGGATGGCCCGGGGTGCCTGCAGGGGCAGAGGTGCTCTTGGCTGCCGATGGGTCATTGCCGCGCACCGGAGGGGGGGCCCTTTCGCTGGCCACCGCTCTTGGCCTAGGGCTTAGCTCTGGAAAACCCGGATCGCCCCATCCCAGCAGCGTTGACATAGTTCCGGAAAAAAGTATAATTTTTAAGCCTTTTTTGGAATTTTTGGGCCGGCATGACGTCCTAACAAGGGATGTACGTTTGCTGTCCACTATGCACGGGGGCCGATGTTGGCGTCCTTCGTCGATGTAGGGATCTGGTGGCTGGCTTCGGTCGTGCTGTCGGTCGTCGCTTGGCCCCTCACCTACCGCTTATTCCGCTTCCTACCCGATAGAGGCCTGGGGTTCAGCCGGCTGGTTGGATGGCTATTCACAGGCTATGCGGCCTACCTTATGGGGTTCGTCGCGAATTCTCGGGCCACCTCGGCGTTGGCTTGGTTGGCCCTAGCGCTGCTGTCGTGGACGCTCTACCGGGGGGCCCAAGGGGAGCATCGGGCCTTCCTGAAGGCCAACAGCGCCCTGGTTTTTTTCTATGAAGTCTGTTTTTTTGTCCTGTTCTTCGTGTGGACGTTCGTGCGCATGAAGCATCCCAACATCGAGGGGCAGGAGAAGTTCATGGACTTCGCCTTCTTCAATTCGATGCAGCGCAGCGCACGCATGCCTCCCATGGATCCGTGGTTGGCCGGCGCGACCCATTACGTGAACTATTATTACTTCGGGTACTTCCTCAACGCCGCCTTCGCCCGGATGACCTTCATCGGTCCGGACCGGGCCTACAACTTGGCGGTCTCCAACGATTTCGCTTTGTGCGGCTTGGCCATGTTGGCCCTGGGGTACAACCTCACCAAGTCCCTGTGGGCCGGACTGGTCGCCTGCGCCGGCCTGGAGCTGTTCGGGAACTTGCACGGCGCCTTGCAGGTCCTGGGGGTGGATTGGAACGGGGGCTTCAACTGGTGGGAGCCGACCCGACTGATCAAGGATGTCTGGGCCAACGGACACTACCTCAATGCTTGGTGGTGGTCCGCTTCGCCCAGCTCCCTGGCCAAGGCGGGATTGGGCCCGGGCGCCGTCCAGGACGCCCTCATCAGCGAATTCCCGGCCTTCAGTCTCCTGCACGGGGACCTGCATCCCCACGTCAGCTCCATGCCCCTCGCCCTGCTCGTCCTCGCGCTGGCTCTCAACTTGGCGCGCGATCCATCGGAATCCCCCCTCGCTTTGGGGCCGGGATCCGGGAGGCGTTGGGAGGGATGGCTGGCCCTGGTACTGGCGTTGGGCGCGGTCTTCATGGGCAACACCTGGGACCTTCCGGCCTACGGACTGTGCGTCTCGGTGGCGCTCTTGGGAGGGCTCCACGCGGGCGGATCGTTGCGTAGCGCGGGGGACCTGCTGCGGCGTTGGTTGCTGCCTTCCGTGCTGCTGGTGGTGGGGCTTCTTCTGGTGTCTGCGCCGTTTTGGGCCTTCTTCGAGAACCCGACCCACGGGTTCGGGATGAGCGGGGCCCACACCGGCATGCGGGACACCTTGGTCTTCTGGGGCCTCTTTCTGGCGGTCCTGGTGCCCTATTCCATCGCCCGGGTCGCCTCGCTTGCGTCCCCCGGAGCGCCCGTGCCAGGAACACCCGCGTCCAGGCAGCCGCGGATGCCGGCCCGGATCTGCCCGGTCTGTGGAACGAAATTGCGTGCGGGCAAAGACCGCTGCGGCCACTGCGGTACGGTTTGGGAAGCCGCGGCCCAGGGGGAACCCACGGTCCTGCAGCCCCCGGCTTGGGCATCAGCCTGTTGTCTGCCCTTCCGGGACCCGGCCGCAGTGCTGGCCCGTCCGGCCTTGGCCGCGGGCACGGTAGCGGCGCTGGCGCTTTGGACGGCGGCGCTGGTCCTCTGGCCGACCGTGGGCATCTTCGGGGCGCTGGCCGCGCTGAGCGTCCTTACCCTCGCCGCGCGTGGGGGTGAGAGGGAAGGGGTCTTCACCGCGGCCCTCATCCTGACCGGGAGCTTGGCGGTGCTGCTCACGGAATGCGTGTTCCTCCGGGACGCCTTCTCCGGGACCCCGCAGCTGACCCGCATGAACACGGTATTCAAGTTCTATTTCCAGGCTTGGATCCTGTTTTCCGCCGCGTTGCCCATGGCGTTGATTTGGACCCTTCGGCGGCTGTTGACTTGGTCCCGGGGCGCGGCCTTGGCCTATGCGGCCGTTTTCGCGGTCCTTTCCATCGGGGCGTTGGTCTATCCCGTGGAGGCGGTGGCGTACGTCTGGGATGATTTCGACCAGAACGCGGGTATGGCTCCCACGCTCAATGGCGCTGCCTGGCTTCAGCGCAGCGACCCGGGAGATTTCGAGGCGATCCAGGCGATGCGCAAGTTCCCGGGCCAGCCCGTGATCGCCGAGGCCGAGGGTGGGGCCTACACCCATTTCGCCAGGGTCAGCGCCTACACCGGTTTCCGCGCCATCGTGGGATGGGGCAACCATGAAAGCCAGTGGCGTCCGGAGGGTTGGCCCCTCAAGCAGCAGAACGACGTCGACGAACTCTACACCACCACCGACACGGCCCGAGCGCTCCAGATCTTGGACGCCTACGGGGTCGACTACGTGTTCGTGGGAACCTTGGAGCGCCGGAAATATGGCGCCGGGGTGGACAAGTTCGCGCGGTTGCTGGGCCCGCCGGTCATCGATACCCTGGGAACCCAGGTGTACCGGGTGGTCCGGCCAGGTCAGCCTTAGCCGGCGAAAACAGGAGCGGACATGCCAGGAAGTCCTTGCCCCCAATGCGGGGCCGAGAACCCGAAGACCAACCGGTTTTGCGACAGCTGCGGGGCGAAGCTCGTCCCTTCCGCGGACGGGGTGGCCCGGACCGCGGCGAGGCCGGCCCCGACGCCGGCGCGCCCAAAGTCCGCCGAGGAGACGGCCTTGGGGCGCGCATCGGGATTGGACCCGAAGACCTTGTGGTGGGCCGTTGTGGTGGGCGTGGGTGCCTTCCTCCGGTTGTGGGCCTTGGGGGCCAAGCCGCTGCATCACGACGAAAGCATCCACGCTTGGTACGCCTACCAGCTCTTCAAGGGGCAGGGTTACCTGTACGATCCGGCCTACCACGGCCCCTTTCGCTACCACATGACGGCGTTGATGTTCTTCCTGTTCGGGGATTCCGATTTCAGTTGCCGCATCCTGCCCGCGGCCATGGGCATCTTCGGAATCGTTTTCCTGCGGCAATGGCGGCGGTTCCTGGGCGAGAAAGGGGCCCTCTTCGCCGCTGCGATGGTGGCCATTTCACCGACCTGGGCCTACGTGGCGCGTTTCCTGCGCGACGACATCACGATGGCCGTGGGGTGCATGGTGGTGGTGTGGGGGTTGTTCACCTGGTTCGAAACCCGTCGCCGGGCCTACCTGTACTGGGCCGCACTCGGGTTCATGGCCTCGTTCACCTCGCACGAGGGCACCTGGATCTTCATGGGCATCCTGGGTTCCTACCTGGTCGTCCGGTGGCTGTGGGAGTGGGTCGAGAAGGTGGAGCCGACGTACGCCGAGGTGGGCGCGCTGGCGGCCATGTTGAAGCCCCAGTGGAGGGCGCCCCAGGCCGACATCGCGGGCGCGGTCGCGGCCGTGATCGCGTTGGTGCTGGGCCTGGCGAGCAAATCGTGGGGCTCGGTGGCGGTGTGCGCCACCGGCGCGCTGGTGACGTTCCTGGCCGTGGCCCTGGCGTGGAGGCTGGTGTTCTTCGGGAACCCGGAGGGCAAGGCGACCTGGCGGGGCCTACTCGCGATCTTCTTCCTGCCCTTCACGCTGCTGTACAGCACCTGCTTCACCAACTTGGACGGCTGGTTCAAGGGGGCTTTCGATTCCATCGCCTATTGGTTGGGGGAGCAGAAAACCGGGCGCGCCGACCAACCCTGGGAATTCTATCTTTACCTGCTGGCCCTCTACGAGCTCGCCATCTGCCTGGTGGCCGCCTTCGGCGGGCTGCGCCTCTACTTCGGCAGCGGCAAGGCCAAGCATTTATGGATGAAATTCGCGGCCTTTATTCCGTTCATCCTGGCCATCATCATCCTCGACAACTATCCCAAGTCGCCGCGGCTCGTTCCGGTCATGGCCCTAATGGCGGTGGTCGGGGGCGCCTGCGCGCTGTGGAGCACCTTTGAACAGTCGCCCGGCAGCCATTTCAAGGCCTTCCTGCTCTATTGGAGCATGATGGCGCTGATGATGTTCAGCATCGCGGGCGAACGCATGCCCTGGCTGACCCTCCATCCGCTGACCCCGTTGACCCTCCTGGCGGCCCTATACCTCGACGATTTCTTCAGCCGGGAGGAGCCCGATCCCATCGAGCATTGGGTCGCCTGGGCCGTCATGGCCGCGCCCCTGGCCGTGTTGGTGGTGCTCCTGCCCCGCCAATTGGCGCAGGCCGCCGTGCAGGCGCCCCGGGAGATCCTGGCTTGGGCCGGATCCTTCGCCTCGGGGGGGCGCTACGGCAGCTTCCAGTCCTCCGGATGGGCCAACAACGTGTGGGGGACCCCCTTCGTCGACGCCATGCTGGGCGCCGCCTTCGTGGCGCTCGCGGTGGGGCTTCCGTTGCTGGGGCTCCAGCGCTGGCCCGCGCTGAAGCGGATGACCCGAGGCATCTTCATCGGACTCTGCCTGCTGGGCTTGGCGTCTCTCAGCCACGGCACCATGAACCTCCTGTTCCACGGGGACGGCGCCGACCCGCGGGAACAGCAGGTCTACGTCCAAAGCGCCGTGGAACTTCCCGAAGTGGCGGCGAAGCTGACCCGCATGAGCCGGGCCCTGACCGGGGGGCCTTACCTCAAGGTGGCGGTGGAGGACAGCTGCTCCTGGCCCATGAGCTGGTACCTTCGCGACCTGGTCAACGCCCAGATCGGGTTCAGCGCGCCGCTCACGGCCGACCGGGTCAAGGACTTCCCCGTGGTGATGACGGGCTACGACGAGACGCTCAGCCCCAACCACGACGAGGTGGTGGCCGCCAGCTTCCAAGGGCAGTACAACGCCTATCCCGTGCGTTTTCGCCGATGGTGGGCACCGGACCAGGCCGCGTTTTTCGCGGGGACCTGGGCCGACACGGCCGGACGCGCTTGGCGCCTGTACCTCTACCGCCAACCTTGGATGCCGCTTTCGGGGCCCATCGTGAACCCCCGGTTTGCGAACTACGTCTATCCCAAGGGCGACAGCATCGGCGGCCCCTACGGCAGCTTCGACGCCTGCGTGTGGGTGCGCAAGGACGTGGACCGCTACTACCGGTGACGGCCATGCGGCCGTCGCCGAAGCTCGAGAGGTGACCATGCAACTCAACAAGATCCATCTTTATGTCGGCGCCGTGTTGTTGCTGCTCGTGCTGCTCACGGCGGCGCTGGTGTTCCGGGCGCACCGCCCAGGGGCCGCGCCCGCGGCCAAGCCCGCGGCGCCTCCGGTGGGCCTCAACAAACCCCGGGCGCTCGCCTTCGCGTCCAACGGGGACCTGGTCGTGGTCGACAGCAAGAACAATCGGCTTCAGATCCGTCGGCCCGACGGCGCGGTGGTGCGCTACATCGGCGATGGGCAGGCCGGCTCGGGCCCGGGCCAGTTCCGGGAGCCCTGCGGCGTGGCCGTGGACTCCGACGGGGACGTGTTCGTCGCCGACACCTTCCACACCACCCAACCCGCGGGCGGTCTCCCTTGGGGCCGCGTGGAGAAGTTCGACGCGTCCTTCAACTTTTTGGGCGAGGCGGACAGCGCCGGTGCGGGAAGCCCGGGCCTCTTCGGACCCAGGTCGGTGGCCGTGGATCCGCAGGGACGGGTATGGGTCAGCGACACCGGCAACTCCCGCCTGTTGGTCTATGACAACAATCTGAAGTTCCTCCGCGCGATCGGCCGCCGCGGCTCCAAGCCGCTCGAGTTCCAGGAGCCCTTCGGGCTGGCTGTGGATTCCGCCGGGGACGTCTACGTGGCCGACCGCCTGAACTTCCGGGTCCAGGTGATCAGCCCCGCCTTCAAGTTCCTGCGGCAGATCAAGATCGACGGCTGGGCCACGGACCAGATCAACCAGGAGCCCTACCTCGCCATCGACTCCGCACACCATTGGCTGTGGGTCAGTGACCCCACCCGGAACCGGATTCTCCGCTACGGGCTGCGCGGCGGCGACCGCAAGGTGGTCGACCGAGGGTGGGACGGCCGGACCCAGGTCCCGTTCAATCTGCCTACTGGGGTGGCGGTGGGGCCGGACTCGACCCTCTACGTCACGGACGGCGGCAGCGGCCGTGTCCTCACCGTCCATCCCTGACTCGAACCCAGCCGGAGGCGCCATGGCCCCGAAGAAGCGCAAGGTTTCCAGGATACCCCCCCGGCGCCCCGTCTCGCGACGGGGGGCGGGAGGGCGTCGGGCGCGGCGGGGCCGTCGGGTGGCCCTCGGATTTTTGGCGGTGTTGATGGTCGCGGTCGGGTTGGCCTTCCTGTACCTGGCCAACCGCTCTCCGGCGGAGATCCCGGTCCCGTCGTCCGTAACCCAGGTCGTGGGTGGACCGCTCAAGAACGGCACCGCCTCCCTGGACAGCCCTCGGGGGATCGCCTTCGCCCCGGACGGGGACCTCTATGTCGCGGACCTGGGCCATTCCCGGGTGGCGGTCTTCGGCCCGGACGGGTCCTTCAAATTCGCCTTCGGCTCCGCGGGGCCCGCCGGCGGGGCGGACAAGCCGGGGCAGTTCAACGAGCCTTCCGGGGTGGCGGTGGGTCCGCACGGCTCGGTCTACGTGGCCGACGCTTGGAACGGCAGGATCCAGAAATTCAGCCCCAGGGGTCGGCCCCTGGCCGAGTTCGGAGGGCCAAGGTATTCCTTTTACAGCCCCCGGACCGTGGCTGTGGACGGGCGCGGAAATATCTACGTGGGGGATACCGGCAACAGTGAGGTTAAGGTCATCGATCCTTCGGGGAAGTTGCTGAAGACCCTGGGTGGCGTCGGCGGGGGATCCGGGGGGTACTCCCGGGAGGTCTTCGGAATCGCCTTGGACGCACGGGGGGACATCTTCGTGGCCGACCATGGCAACCACCGCATCCACGAATTCGGCCCGCTGCCGGGATGCGCCTGGGTCCGCGACCGGAAGGTGCCGGGGTGGGAGGAGGCCGACCCGTTCTGGCCGGAGCTGGCGGTGGACCGCCAGGGGCTCGTCTACGCCGGGGATTCCGGCAACGGCAAGGTGTGGATCTACGGCCCCGACCTCAAGTACAGGGGCACCTTGGATGGGAGGGCCTGGGCGGCCCCGCTGGAAGCCCCGGTCGGCCTTGCCTTCGACCGGGCGGGGGCCCTCTGGATCTCCGACATGGCCGACAACCGCCTGCTGAAGTTGGGGCCGTTCGCGATTCCGGCCTCCCGGTGAGCGGTGGGACGGGACGCGGCCTGCGCGCCGCTTCGTTGGGCATGCTCGCCGCCCAAGGGGTGTCCAATCTCTCCATGCTCGCGTTCCACCATGTTTTGAGCCTCAGGTTGGGGCCTGCCTACGCCCAGTTGGTGGCTCTCATGGCGGTGTGGAACGTGGTGGCGAACGTCACGCTGGGGCTGAACACGTACTTGGTGAAGGTCTTTTCCGAGGACGCCGAGAAGGATGGTCCCGGAGCGGTCAAGGGCCGCCTTTGGTCCCTGGTCAAACCGGGACTATTGCTTCTGGCGCTGATGACCTCCCTGCTGGCCTTGGCGGCGCCCTTGATCCAATCCTACCTCAGGTTGCCCAGCCTTTTTTTGGGCTCCACGGTGGCCGTGATGTTCGTAACATGGATTTTCGCCCTGGTGCTGCGTTCCGCCCAGCAGGGTCTGCTCCAGTTCGGCTGGCTGGGGCTAAGCCTGGCCGGCGAGGGACTGGCCCGATTGGTGGTCTTTTGTGCGCGGCTGCAGAGCGCGTTGGGGGGGATGGCGGCGCTCGCTTGGGGCCAATTTTTCGGCGGAATCTGCGCGGGGGCGGGTTTCCTGGGCCTTGAGGCCGCCCGGACGCCGGTACGGAGGGCGCGGGCCGCACCGCGTGAAGGTCTGCTGGAGAGCGGGTCGGACACTGTCGCGCTGACCTTGCTGGCCCTGCTTAGCTATCTCGATGTGGTGGTACTCAAGCATCATTACACCGACGACCGTGCCAGCCTTTACAGCCGGGCGGCGCTGGTGGCCAAATCCTTCCTTTACCTTACCGGAGCCTTCAACATGGTGCTGTTGGCCGCCGCCGCCCGGGAACGGGCCGGGGGCCGGGACCCGAGGGGCCTCCTGCTACGATTCTTGGGTGCGGCATTGGCATTGGACGCTCTGGGCCTCGCCTTCGTGTGGCGTTGGACGGGGGTGTGCCTGGGCATCGTGGCCGGCTTCGACCCGGGCTTCCGCACGCCACCCATGGAGCGACTCACGCGGTGGTTCAGCGTGGCGACCGTGCCTTTGGGGTTGTTGCAGTTGGTCATCGCGTACCTGCTCGCCGTCCGCAAACGCTGGGTGGCGCCGGCCCTGGGATTGTTGGTGTTGCTTTACCTGGGGGCGCTTTCGGAGGTTTGGGACAACGAGTTGAAGGTCGTGGCCTGCCTGGGCGCCTGTGCCGCTCTGGGTTTGTGCGTGGCCCTTTCGGCCGCCCTGGCCCCTTCACCGCCGACGGTGGAGCCGGTTTGAATCCGCGCGACGTATACGGACCTTTGGCCGCCGTGAACCGGCGAGCAGGGCGCGGCAAGGACGGCGCGCACGGACTGGTGTCGGTGCTCATGCCCGCCTACAACGAGGCGGCCAGGATCCGCCACAACGTCCTGGCAGTGGACGCGTTGTTTCGGAGCATGCGACGGCCCTACGAGATCATCGTTGTGGACGACGGCAGCGGGGATTGGACCTACGAGGAGGCCCGCAAGGCCGCGCGGGGCCACCGAAACATCCAGGTGAAGCGCCTCGACGTCAACCAGGGGAAGGGTTGGGCACTCAAAGAGGCATTCCGCCTTTCCCGCGGCGGGTGGGTTGTCTTCCTCGATTCCGACCTGGACATCGCCCCGGAACAGGTGCGCCTGTTCTTCGACCTGCAGGAGCGCGAAGGCGCCGACGTGGTCATCGGGAGCAAACGCCATCCCGATTCGCGTCTGCGCTATCCCTTCAAGCGCCGCATCGTCTCGGCGGGGTACTTTTTCCTAGTGAAGCTACTGTTCCGGATGCCGCTCAGGGACACCCAGACCGGGTTGAAGCTTTTCCGGCGGAGCGTCCTTCTTGAGGCCTTTCCGAGGGTGTTGGTCAAGCGTTACGCCTTCGATCTGGAACTGCTGGTTTTGGCGCACCATTACGGGAGTCGGATCGTCGAGGCGCCGGTCATCGTGGAATACCACGGGAAATTCGGGCATATCGGGTTTCGTTCGGTCTTCAATATATGGTGGGACACCATGGCCGTGTTCTACCGACTGAGGATACGACGTTACTACGATCGGATCGGGAAATGACGCCCGTGGACGCCGGTGGGGGCCGGGATATGCTCGGGCCCAGCGGCACCTTGGCGGTGGAGCGCTTCCGGGAGAGGCTTTTGGGTGGCGCGCGGATACCGGAGGGCCGAGGCCGGCGGGCACTAGACTTCGGCTGCGGGGATGGGTTCGGGGCGGTGGCGCTTTTGCGCCGGGGCTGGCGGGTGGACGCATACGACATCGAACCCCATCCGTTCTGGCCCGTCCTCCGGAAGCGGTTCGGGGAACGCCTGAGGCTAAAGGTGCTTCCAGCGAACGCGTTGGCACGGTTGGGCGGCGCCTACGGACTGGTTCTTGAAAAGGACGTGCTGCATCATGTCCCGGATCCGGTGGACACGCTGCGCGCGCTCAAGGCCCTGACGGCGCCCGGTGGCGAGATGTGGGTGATCGAGTGCAACCGCCTCAATCCGGTGTCGTACCTGCACCTGACCCTACTGAGGGGCCATCAACATTTCACCGCACGCCGGCTCCGGGATTTGGCCGCCGAGGCCGGGCTTCTGGGGGCATACTTGACGCCCCGGGAGGCGCGGGTCTATCCCGTGGAGTCGATCACGTTCCAGGACGCGGCGGATAGGATCCAGGACGCGCTGGAGTCGATGCCGGGGTGGGGTCGTTTCGCCGTGTACCATGTTTTGCGTTGGGGCCGGCCGGACAGGTCTCCGATGCGAGGAGGAAAGCCATGAAAGTGCTCATCACCGGCGGCGCGGGGTTCATCGGCTGCAACGCGGCCGCGCGTTTCCTTTCCCAGGGCCACGCGGTTACGGTCTACGACAACCTTTCCAGGCCCGGGACCTCCGCCAACCTGGCGTGGCTCAAGCCGAAAGGACGGTTCACGTTCGTGAAGGGCGATGTGCGGGACGCCCCCAAGCTTGCCCGGACGGTAAAGGGAATGCGGGGTTTGGAGGCCGTGCTGCATTTCGCCGGCCAGGTGGCGGTGACCACGTCCGTGGCGGATCCACGCCACGACTTCGAGGTCAACGCCCTTGGCACGTTCAACCTGCTTGAGGCCGTCCGCAAGGCCCAGCCACGCGGCGGTTCCCGGAAAATCGCGGTGCTTTACAGTTCCACCAACAAGGTTTACGGCGGCATGGAGGACGTCAAAATCGTCAAGCGCGGAGGGCGCTACCAGTACCGGGACCTTCCCAAGGGTATCCCCGAGGACCGCCTTCTCGACTTCCATAGCCCCTACGGCTGCTCCAAGGGCGCCGCGGACCAATACGTCCGCGACTACGGGCGCATCTACGGCTTTCCCACCGTTGTCTTCCGGCAGAGCTGCATCTACGGCTACCGCCAGTTCGGGGTCGAGGACCAAGGCTGGGTGGCTTGGTTCACCATCGCCGCGGAACTGGGCAAGCCCATCACCCTCTACGGCGACGGCAGGCAGGTCCGCGACGTGCTGTTCGTGGACGATTTGGTGGACGCCTACCAAGCCGCGCTCAAGAACCTCAGGCGCAGCGCAGGACGGGTCTACAACATCGGAGGAGGGCCCAGGAACCAACTTTCCCTGCTCGAACTCCTGGACCAGCTGCGGGCCCTCACGGGTCGCCCCATCCGAGTCTCCTACGGGCCCTGGCGCCCGGGGGACCAGCCCGTTTTCGTGGGGGACATACGCAAGGCGGAGAGGGACTTCGGCTGGAAGCCCAAAGTGGCGGTGGGCGAGGGCGTGCGGCGCCTGCACCAATGGGTCCGCGAGAACCGCGGCCTTTTCACCCGCGACCGCCTTTGAATCCTCCCGGCGCCCAACCCGAAAACGGGGATGAGGCCCTGCCGGGGGTCAGCGTAGTCATGCCGGTCTACAATTCGGCGTGGGTGCTGGAGGATTGCCTGCGGCGCATCCGCTCCCAGGACTACCCCTCCGACCGGATCGAGATCGTTCTGGCCGATGGGGGCTCCACGGACGGGACGCGGGAGTTGGCCCTTTCCCTCGGCGTGGACGCGGTGGTGCCGAACCCGCTGCGCACCGGAGAGGCCGGCAAGGCGGTGGGCATCCTGCAGGCCCACCATGGGATCGTGGCACTGATCGACAGCGACAACCTGCTCCCCGATACAGGATGGCTGCGTCGCATGGTGGAGCCGTTCTCGGACCCCGAGGTCTTCGCCAGCGAACCCTGGGAGTATACCCGGCGCCCCGAGGACGGGGTCATCACCCGCTATTGCGCGCTCATGGGCATGAACGACCCCTTGTGCTACTTCCTCGGCAACTACGACCGGCGTTGCGTCCTCAGCGGCGAGTGGACCGGGCTCGATCTCGAGCAGGAGGACCGCGGAGGCTGGATCAAGGTCCGCCTAAGGGCGGAAGCCCTGCCTACGGTGGGCGCCAACGGATTCCTCATCCGCCGGGCCGACCTCCTGGACACAGCCACCCAGCCCTACCTGTTCGACATCGACTGCGTCTACGACTTGGTGCGATCGGGCAGGGACCGCCTGGCGAAGGTCAAGCAGGGCATCATCCACCTTTATTGCCGCGACCTCCCCGATTTTGCCCGCAAACAACGCCGCCGGGTGCGCGACTACCTCTACTACCGCGCCAACGCCCAAAGGCGCTACCCCTGGGCCTCGTTCCCCAAGGCCCGCCTAGTCTGGTTCGTGGTCGCCACAGTTCTCGTGGTGCCGACCCTGGTCCAGGGGATCAGGGGTTGGAGGAAAAGCGGGGATCGGGCCATGCTCTTCCATCCCGTGGCGTGCCTGTCCACGCTGGCGGTATACGCCTCCGGGGTCCTGCGCGCGCGCCTGGGGCGCTCCGCCATTCTCGACCGCGAACGCTGGGGGCGGTTGTGAGGGGGGCGGCTCCGCGGACGAGGACCAAGATCTTCGTGGCGGGCCATGTCAGCGAGGTCTATGGGCCCGTCCAGGCCCTAAGGAACTGGATCGGGGCACGGGGTTTCGAGGCCGCCTTTCTGACCCATCCCTTCCCGTACACGGCCCTCGAGGGGTCACGCCTGGAGATGCTGGCCGGGGGAGCCGTCTCCACGAGGACGTTGGCCCGTCGAAGCTCGGTTGCGCCCTGGCAGTTCCTGCGCAACCTGTGCGCCGATTTCATCCAGGGCTGGCGTTTCGGCAGGTGCGACGTCTACCTCGGCGTCGGCAACCTGAACGTCCTGGCCGGGCTGGCGCTGAGGGCGTTGGGCCGTTGCCGTAAAGTCGGTTATTATGTCATCGATCACACTCCGGCCCGCTTTCCCAACCCCGTGCTCAACGCGGTGTACGGCTGGGTGGATAGGAGGGCCTGCAGGGGGGCCGACTTCCTGTGGTGCCTGAGTCCGCGCATCGCACGGGCTAAAGTGGAGCGGGGGGCCCGCCCGGAGGCCTGCATCGACTGCCCCGTGGGGGTGGAACTGGGGGAGGTGGTCCCGGCGCCACCCCAGCGACGTCGCCGCCGGACCCTCGTGGTGATGAGCCACCTGACGCGGGAGAAGGGGATCCAACTCGTGCTGGAAAGCTTCGTCCGCATCCGCGAACGGCATCCGCGTTGCGATCTGGAGATCATCGGAGTGGGCCCCTACGAGGCCGAGTTGAGGGCCCGCGCCCGGGAACTGCGGCTGGGTCCGGCGGTGCGCTTCCTGGGCCTCATGGACCACTCGCGGCTGTTCCGGCACCTGCCGACCTGCGGCATCGCCTTGGCCACCTACACCGAGGATGAGGACGCCATCGCCCGATACGCCGACCCCACCAAGCCCAAGGAATACCTAGCTTGCGGCCTGCCGCTGGTGATCACCAAGGTCCCCTGGACCTGGGAGAGGGTGGCCGACACGCGCCGGCCCATGGGCATCGCTATCCGCTATGACGTCGACGAATTGGTCGCGGCCTTGGACCGGCTCCTTTCCGACCGGACCTTCTACGATCGCTGCCGTCGCAACGCCTTGGCGTGGGCCCGTACCTTGGGGTGGTCCGGGATCTTCGACCGGGCCTGGGCCGCTGGACCGGGCCTCGTCACCGGGAAAAGCTGAGTGGCCGGGGCCCGGTTCAGCATCATCGTGCCGGTGAAGGCCTACAACGCCTACTGCGCCGAAAGCCTAGGCGTCTGCCGCCGGCTTTATCCGGACGCCGAACTCCTGTTCAGCCCGGATGTGCCCGTGGAAGTGCCCATTCCAGGGGTGACGGTCGTGCCCTCGGGGCCGGTGGGCCCGGGAGCCAAGCGCGACCTTTGCGCGGCCCGGGCCCGCGGGGAGTACCTGGCGTTCCTGGACGACGACGCTTATCCGGCCCCCGGCTGGCTTGAGGCGGCTGAGGAGATCCTGGAGGATCCCGGAATCGGCGCCGTGGGCGGCCCGGCCGTCACCCCTCCGGGCGATGGCGCCAGGCGTTGGGCCGGCGGCCTAGTGTACGAGAGCCTGCTGGTGGGGGGGCCTTTCGCGTTCCGGTACCGGCCCATGGCCTCCCGGGATTGCGATGATTTCCCGACCTGCAACCTGATCGTTCGTCGTTCAGTGTTCCAGGAAATCGGCGGGTTCGACACGCGTTATTGGCCTGGAGAGGATACCGTTGCGTGCCTTAAGATCGTCCACGAGCGGGGCCTGCGTCTGCGCTACGACCCCAGGGTGCTGGTTCACCACCATAGGCGCGATCTTTTCTGCGGCCATTTGAGGCAGCTCAACCGCTATGCCCGGCACCGGGGGTTCTTCGTGAAACGCTTCCCCAGGACGAGCCTGCGCCTGAGCTACTTCGCCCCAACAGCGCTGCTCTTATGGGTGCTGTTGGGGTGGCTGCCAGCCATGGGCCTTCCGGCCTGGGGCCTCTGGTGGGGGCTTAGCTTGGCCGTCTATGCGTCCATCGCGGGTCTCGAAGCGCTGCGTCTTGGGCGGCGGGCCCCCGAAGCGCACCGAGGACCTGGGCTGGTTGTGCTGGTATGGGGAGGACTTCTCGCCACCCATCTCAGTTACGGCTGGAATTTCGCGGTCGGACTGCTGTCCTCCCGCATGGCTGAGGAACGCGCCTAGCGCGCTTCCTTTCCGGGGGCCCGCGGCGTGGCTCCCTAACGAGGACCGGGAACGGGCCCGGCGCCTCATGCTTTTTCGAGGATACCCATGGCCAAAGTTAAAAAAAAGAAGTCCGGCGCGGTCCGGAGCCGCCGGAACGCACCGCGGCGGGCGGCCCGGGTCGCCGCGCCGGCGGACGTCCCCCAGGCGGTTCCGCCGTCGGCTCCCGCGTCCTCGCGCCCTTCCGCGCGGCTGTGGATCGTTCCCGTCGTCATGGCCGC
>DAIDJD010000195.1 GCA_027451505.1 candidate division FCPU426 bacterium | reverse complement strand
CTATGGTCGATGTCATCGGTGTCGTGGGAGTGAAGTGGATTCATTATATCGGGGGCCGCGTTACTGACAACACAAAAACAACTTCGGCCCCAAAAATATCTCCTAAAATACATAAAAATCATTATATTTAAATGATTTTATAATTTATCAACATTATCAACATTAGCTGTTTATAAGTCAGGAATTTCGAGTCCTCTAAGCCTTATTTTCCAAAATATCTACCGATTCATCAATTTCATGTAATGAAACATAACCTAGCCCTTTTAGATGAGCCAAGCCACGCTCATCATGCGCCCGGTCTTGCCCTGGTCCCTTCGGTGGCTGAAAAACAAATCCGGGTGCTTCGCCGTGTCGATCTGTTGACCGTAGATCCGCTCCGAGGCGAGCCCCGCCTGCTCCAACTGCATCCGCGCACAGGCCCAGAGATCCAAATGGAAATGGCCCTGGGACAAGGGACCACAAAACCCGGTGACGCGCCCAAAGGCCTGTGCAAAAAGCTCGTGTTCCTTTTGCGATAGCTCCAAGGAATCCGGGCCCAGGCAAGGGGAGAGGACCGCCCTCAGGCGTTCCGGGCGGGCACCCTCTCCGACGAGGCGCTGGGCCAAGGTCCGGGGCAAACCCAAAAGCGCACCGCGCCATCCGGCGTGGGCCATCCCCAGGAGGCCCGCCGCGGGGTCGGCCAGGACCACGGCCAGGCAATCGGCATGTCCCACCGCCAAGGCCAAGCCCGGGACGCGCGTGAACACGGCGTCGCAATCCGGCAGGCCCAGTTCCCAGGCCCCGCCGCCGCGGCCCGCGTCCGCGGCCACGGCCTCCTCCACGCGCGCTCCGTGCGTCTGGCGCAAGTAGACCACCCGTTCCGGTCCCAGCCCCCCCGCCCGCAGGGCCGAAGCGCGGTTCTCCACCACCGCGGCGGGGTCGTCCCCGGTGTTGAGCCCCAGATTCAGGCTGGCGTAGGGCCCCTGGGAGACCCCGCCCACCCGCGTGCTGGTGAAGCCGCCCAGGCCCTCGGAGGGCCACGGCAACCGCAGGAGCAGGGGCCCGCTCACCGGAGCCCGGCCTCGAGGGCGCTGTAGCGTTCCACTCCCCGGGCCAGCCCCTCGGCCACGCTCTGCCGGAACGCGGAGGAGCCCAGCAGGCGTTCCTCGCGCGGGTTGGTGATGAAGGCCACCTCCACCAGGATGGCCGGCATCTCGGTGCGGGCCAGGACGTAGAAGGGGGCGTAGCTCAGCCGGCGGCGCTTGAGCCCGATGGCCCTCCCCAACGCCCTCTGCACCACCCCGGCGAAGCCGATGCTTTGGTCCCGCACCACGCTCTTGGCTAGGTCGGTCATGAGGACGTCGAGCTGGTTGGCTTCCCCGTTTTCACGCAAGGTCAGGTCCGCGGCCGCGCGGTTGGAGGACTGGGAGTCGAAGAAGAACACCTGGGTGCCGTGGTTGCGCGGGTTGGGCGAGGCGTTGTTGTGGATGCTCAAGAAGAGGTCGCCCCGCGCCCTGTTGGCGATTCGGGTGCGCTCCTCCAGGCTCACGAAATAGTCCGCGTCGCGGGTCAGCACCACCCTCAAGGCGGGGTCCTCCCGGCGCAGCACCCGGCGCAGCCTTAAGGCGATGTCCAGGCAGACGTTCTTCTCGCGCAGCCCGTCGGGCCCGTGGGCCCCGGGATCCTTGCCTCCGTGACCGGGGTCGATGACCAGGGTCCGGATGCGGGCGCCGGTGAGCGGACGGGCCGCGACGCGGGCGGGGGTGGGCACCGCCGGGATGCCGGCCAAGGGTTCCGGGGAGGTCGGCGGCATCGGGGCCCCGGAGCGCGCCAGCGCCGCGAACAGGAGGGCCAGGCCCTCCGCGTCCAGGGCCGGGGTCCCCGCCGCCAAGCGCGGCGCCCCAGGAAGGGCGAGCACGTCCCGGCCCAGCACCGCCTCCGGAACCCCCAGGACCAACCGCGCACGCAGGCTCCCGCCCTTGGACAGCTCCACGGCCAGTTCCTGGGGCCTCCAACGCGCCGTGTACCCGCGCGCGGTCGCTTCCGCCCCGATGGAATAAAGCGGCTCGGCGCCCCCCTCCAAGGCCTCCACCAAGGGCCCGGCGGCCGCGGAGCCGGCCCCTCCCGACGTCGGCTCGGAAGCCGCGGAGCCGGGCTGGGTCGTTGAACCGCGCGGGGTCGTCGGGCCGGAGGAAGCCGCCCGTACCGACGGGCCCGCGGAAAGGGGCGAGGCCGCGGGTCCGGTCGGGTCCGGGGACGTTCCGGCGCGCAGGAGCCCGGCCGCCGGCGCCAGGAAGGCCAACGCCAACGCCAGGGTCCGGACGGACCGGGTGCCCGCGGAGGGGTGGGCCATCCCCCGGCTAGGCCGCGGCCGCGGCGGCTTCGAGGGCCGCGAGGCGGTTGCGCCGGATGAAGGCCGGGATCTCGAGATCCTCGCCCTCGGGGATGAAGGCCTCGATCCTGGGGCGGCGCTGCCCGTCGGGGGCGCGCCCCTGCAGGGCGTCCAGGATGGGAAGGTCGTCGGCGTGGTGGGCGCCCGCCCGGGCCGCCGCGGGGCCGGCCCCGAATCCGGCGGCGATGACGGTCACGCGCACGTCCTCGGCCTGGTCCGGGCGCTCGGCCAAGCCCGAGATCATGTTGGCGTCCTTGGCCCCCATGGACTTGACCTCGGCCAGGATGGCGTCGTGGTCGGCGGCCGTGAAGCGGCTCTCGTCGCGCACCGAGACCGCCACCAACAGGCTGGCCGCGCCGCCGTCGAAGGGCGTCTCGAGGTAGGGGTTGGTGAGGGCCTGGCGGGCCGCCCGCACGGCGGCGTCGTCGCCATCGGCGGCGCCGCAGCCCAGGTAGATGCCCTTCTGCCCCATCATCACCGTCCGCACGTCGTTGAAGTCGGTGTTCATGAAGCCCTCCAGCGTCACCACGTCGGTGATGGCCTGGATGCTGAAGCGCAGCGTGTCGTCCACGGCCTTGAAGCCGTTCTTCAGGGAGTTGTGGGGCCCCACCGTGATGATGCGGTCGTTGGGGATCACGAGGACGCCGTCGCAGGCCGTCTTGAGGGCCGCCAGGCCCGCCTCGGCGCGGCGGGCGTTCATGGGCCCCTCATTGGTGAAGGGCCGCGTCACCACCGGGACGGTGAGGATGCCCAGCTTGCGCGAGATCTCGGCCACCACCGGCGCCGCGCCCGTGCCCGTGCCCTTGCCCATGCCCGCGGCGATGAAGACCATGTCGGACCCCTTGAGGGCCTCCACGATCTCGGCCTCGCTCTCGTAGGCGGCCTGGCGGGCCACCTCCGGGTTGGCCCCCGAGCCCAGCCCGCGGGTCAGCTTGGCGCCGAGCTGCAGCTTGTGCGAGGCCGGGTTGCGGTTGAGGGCCTGGGCGTCGGTGTTCATGGCGATGAACTGCACGCCGCCGACCCCCGCCTCGATCATCCGCTGCACGGCGTTCCCGCCGGCTCCGCCGACCCCCACGACCTTGATGACCGCCCCGACCGCCGCCGCCTCGCTGATCTCGAACGCGGGCTGGCTCCCCTCGATGTCCAACATGGCTCCTCCTTCAGGTTGTTCGCGGCGCCCCCCCACGGGACACCTTTGGATGCGTGGCATGGGCTCTAGAAGTAGTCCTTGAACAGGCGCTTGAGCGCGCCCAGCGGGTTGCCCCCACCGGATTTGGGCCGATCTTCCCCGCGGTCCGGGCCCGGGCGCGCGGAGGAGGCGGCCCCGGAACGGGCCCCCTCCTTGAGGGCGTGGCGGATGAGGCCGACGGCGGTCGCGTAGTCGGGCCCCTGGACCACGTCGACCAAGCCCCCCAATCCCTGGGGGCGTGCCAGGCGCGCCGGGCGCCCGAGGATCTCCTCGGCCAGCTCGCAGGCCCCCGGGATCTGGGAGGCCCCGCCGGTCAACACCAACCCGCCGGCCAGGCGCGCGTGGAAGCCGCTGGCCTTGAGCTGGTTGAGGGTGAGCTGGAAGATCTCCTCCATGCGGGGCTGCAGGATGCGCCCGAGGAGTTGGCGTTCCACCTTGCGCGCGGGCCGCCCGCCGACCCCCGGGACCTCGATGAGCTCGCCCTCGGCCACCAGGGACAGCAGCGCCGCCCCGTGGGCGCGCTTGAGCGCCTCGGCGTCGTCGTTTGGCGTCGCCAGGCCCACGGCGATGTCGCGCGTGCAGGCCAGCCCGCCCACCGGCACCACGCCGGTGTAGCGCACCGCCCCGTCGGAGACCACCAGCAGGTCGGTGGTGCCCCCGCCGATGTCCAGAAGGCAGACCCCCAGTTCCCTCTCGTCGGGGCTGAGCACGGCCTCGGCGCTGGCCAGCGGCTGGAGCACCAGGTCCAGGACCCGCACGCCCGCGCGCTCGCAGCTCTTGAGGACGTTCTGCACGCTCGTGGCGGCACCCGTGACCACATGGACCACGGCCTCCAGGCGCACCCCGCTCATGCCCACGGGCTCCCGGATGCCGTCCTGGTTGTCGATGAGGTACTCCTGGGTGAGCACGTGGATGATGTCGCGGTCCTGGGGGATGGGCACGGCCTTGGCGGCCTCCAGCACCCGCTCGACGTCCTCGGGCACGATCTCGTGGTCCTTGCGGCCCACGGCGATGACGCCGTGGCTGGTGAGCCCCTTGATGTGGTCCCCCCCCACGCCGACGTAGGCGGAGCCGATCTTGACCCCGGCCATGCGCTCGGCCTCGGCCACGGCGCGCTGGATGCCGTCGATGGTCGCCTCGATGTTGACCACCACGCCCCGGCGCAGCCCGCTGGAGGGCGCCCGCCCCACCCCGATGACGCTGAGGCTCCCGTCCGGGGAGGCCTCCGCCACCAGGCAGGCGGTCTTGGTGGTGCCCAGATCCAGCCCCACGAGCAGCGTCCCTTCGGGGGACGCGGGAACTCCGCGGTTCATGGATGCTCCTTGTTTGAAGTCCGCCGGCGCGCCGTCACAACGGCCGCACCACGGCGGTTCCCTCGAACCTCAGGTCCACCTGCGAGGCCCTGCGCCCCCGGGCCGCCAAGTCCGCGAGGACCAGGGCCAGCCTTCCCTGCGCGCGCCGCCAGTCCCCCGCGCCCAGAAGGCAGCGCGTCCCGTCGAGCGTCACCAGCACGGGCGAGTCCGGGTCGCTGAGGTCGATCGCGGCGACCTCGGAACCCAGCGTGGTCCGCAGCGGGAGCAACCGTCCCAGGAGCCCCGCGGGCAGGTCCAGCGCCTCGCGCCGGCCCCCGTCCAGGGGCTCCGCGTGGGCGGCGACCCCCGCCAACCGCGGCAGGCCCAGGTTCCCGGCCCCGTCCGGATCGCCGCAGGGGGCGAGCCCTCCGGAGGCGTCGACCCGCCACCACGATCCGTCCGGGGCGCGCCACAGGGCCAGCGGGGTTCCGGTGGCGGGCCGCAAGGGCAGGCCCGCCAGCGCCGCGGCGTCGCGCGCCTCCCGGGCGCGGGCGGCCGCGCGGGCCTCGGCGGGATCCCGCGCCGGTCCGGGAAGCCGCAGGAGGGCCTCCCAGTCCGGCCTCAATCCGCCCCGGCGGCGCCAGGGCCTCAGCATCCCGCACGCCACCCCCAGGACCAGGACCACCAGCAGGGCGCGGCCCACGCCCCGGCGTCCGCGGGGCGACTCCAGGACCTCCCCCCCGCCTCCGACCACGCTCACGCGCGCCGGACGGGCGGGGCGCTCTTCCAAGCGCGGGACGGGTCGCACGGTGCGTCCGGGGCGCGCCGGACGCGCGGGGCGTTCGGGGGCCCGGCCCGGCCCCAAGGCCGACCTCAGCTTCTCGGAACTGCCCCGGCCCAGCAGGGCGTCCAGCCATCCCCGGCCGGCCCGGTCGCCGACGGTCGGGGCGACGGAGGCGCGGACCTCACGCCAGGCCCCTGCGCGCGGCCCGGAGGGACGGGCCTCGCGCGCCGGCGCCGAGGGGAGGACCCGCCGCGCCGCCGGCGGTGCGCCTTGGCCGCCCTGGCCGCCCTTAAGACCCTCGTAGAGGGGCACCTAACGGTCCTTCAGCGAAGCGTCCATCATGGCCTCCAGCAGGCGCGTGTAGGACATCCCGGCGGCGCGCGCGGCGTCGGGGAGCAGGCTCACCGGGGTCAGGCCCGGCAAGGTGTTGACCTCCAGGACCCTCCAGCCGGCGCCCCGCCCCAGGATCATGTCCGTGCGGGAGAAGGCGCGGCACCCCAGCGCCCGGTGCGCCCGCAACCCCAAGTCCCGGGCCGCCGAGGCCACGCGCGCGGGCAAGGGGGCCGGGCACAGGTGCCGGGACCCTCCGGGCGCGTACTTGGAGTGGAAGTCGTAGGTCTCGTGGCTGGGCAGGATCTCCACCACCGGCAGGGCCTCGTCGCCGAGCACGGCCACGGTGCATTCGCGTCCCGGCAGGTACTCCTCCACCAGCGCGGCCCGGTCCCAGCGCCAGGCCGCCCGCAGGGCCGGGGCCAGGTCGCGGCGCCGGCGCACCAGACCCAGGCCCAGGGCCGAACCCTGGGACACCGGCTTCACCACCGCCGGCAAGGGGATTCCCTCCGGCGCGGCTTCCCCGCGCGCCAGCACCACCCCCCGGGGGGTGGGGACGCCGGAGGACGCCAGGACCCGCTTGGCCAGGGCCTTGTCCATCGCCAGGGCCGAGGCCAGGACCCCGCTGCCGGTGTAGGGGATTTGGGCCAAGTCGAGCAGGCCTTGGATGCGGCCGTCCTCGCCCCCGGTCCCGTGCAGGGCCAGGAAGGCCAGGGTCCCGGGCCGGCGCCGGAGCCTCGCCACCAGGGACCCAAGGCGCACCGCCTCGGCGAAGGCCGGGGTGGCCGGGCGGGGCGAACCGCGGTCCGGGAGCAGGTCCACGGCCGACGCCTCCCAGCCCCCCTCCTTCAGGGACCGGGCCACGCCCTCCAGGCTCATGAGGCTGATGGCGCGCTCCCCGGACCATCCCCCTCCCACGACGACGACCGGACGACGCTTCACGCTTCCTCGCCGAGCACCAGGATCTCCTCGCGCAACTCCACGCCGAAGCGTTCCCGCACCGCCTCGCGCGCGCGGCCCATCAGGGCCAGGATGTCCGCCGCCCGGGCCCCGCCCTCGTTGACCACGAAGTTGGCGTGGACCGGGCTGATGGCCGCGCCCCCCAGGCGCAGGCCCTTGAGCCCGCAGGCCTCGATGAGGCGCCCGGCGGAGTCCCCCTCCGGATTCTTGAAGGCGCAGCCGGCGTTGGGCAGTTCCAGGGGCTGGGTGGCGCGCCGCCTCTCCAGGGCCGCCTCCATCGCCGCCTTGAGCTCCCCGACCGGCGCCGGCTCCAGGGCGAACTCGGCCCCCGTGAGGACCAGGCGCCCGGGCTCGAAGCCCTTGAAGCGGCTGTGGCGGTACGCGAAGCCGCACTCCTCGCCGGGCCACTCCTCGACGCGCCCGTCCAAGACCAGGGAGACCGAGCGGACCGCACCGCGGACCTCGCCGCCGTGGGCGCCCGCGTTCATGACCAAGGCCCCGCCGACGCTTCCGGGGATGCCGGCGCCCCATTCCAGACCCTTGAGGCCGGCCAGGGCCGTGCGGCGCGCCAGGGCCGGGAAGGACGCCGCGGCTCCGGCCCGGACCCGCGCGCCCTCGACGCGGACCTCCTCGAAGGCCCCCCCCAGGGTGAGCACCAAGCCCCGTATGCCCCCGTCCCGGACGAGCACGTTGGTGCCCCGGGCCAGGAAGGTCACCGGCAGGCCCGCGTCCCGGGCGAACCCCAGGCAGGCCAGGAGTTCGTCCAGGTTTTCGGCCCGGGCCCAGGCGTCCGCCGGGCCGCCGACCCTGAAGCTGGTGTGGCGCGCCAGGGGCTCGTCCCGCCGCAGCCGCGGCCCCAGAAGGGCCTCCAGACCCCCAAAATCCGCGGCCACCGCCGGCCTCAGGCCGCCGCCGCCTTGAGGCGGGCCAGGACGCCGTCCCCGAGCCGGTCTATGGTCCCGGCCCCGGCGGTCAGGAAGAGGTCCCCGGGGAGAAGGTCGGCCAGCACCAGGGGCGCCAAGTCCTCCAGCGATTCGCGGTGCGTGACGGGCACGCCGCGCTCCTGCAGCAGGTCGGCGATGAGCTGGCTGCTCACCCCGGCGATGGGCGCCTCGCGGGCCCCATAGATGCCGGCCAGGAAGACCCGATCGGCCCCGGCCAGGGCGTCGGCGAAGTCCCGGTAGAGGAGCTGGGTGCGCGAGTACAGGTGCGGCTGGAAGGCCACCACCAGTCGCCCCTTCCCCTGCATGGCCTCGCGGGCCGCCTGAAGGGTGGCCCTCAGCTCGGTGGGGTGGTGGGCGTAGTCGTCCAGCACCCGCACCCCGCCGGCCTCGCCCTTGGACTGGAAGCGCCGCCGCACCCCGTGGAACCTGGCCAGCCCGCGCGCGGCCGTCTCGAAGGGGATGCCCAGCTCCAGCGCCACGCCCAGCGCCGCCGCGGCGTTGAGGACGTTGTGGCGCCCGGGAAGGTGCACGCGGGCCTCGCCCAGGATCTGGCCGCGCCGCGCCAGGGCGAACACGGAGCCGTCCGGGCCCCCGGACTTCGGGCGCACCACCAGGTCGTTGCGCTCCCCGAAGCCGTAGGTGATGAAGCGCCGCACCAGGCGCCCCAGCACCTCCTGGACCCCCGGATCGTCCCCGCACATCAGCGCGAACCCATAGAAGGGCAGGCGGTTGACGAAGCGGACGAAGGCGTCGCGCAGGTTGTCCATGTTGCCGTAATGGTCCAGGTGGTCGTTGTCGATGTTGGTGACCACGGCCACCGCCGGGCTGAGCTGGAGGAAGCTGGCGTAGGCCTCGCAGGCCTCCACCACGAAGTAGTCCCCCTTGCCCAGGCGGGCGTTGCTCCCCAGCGCGTCCAGCACCCCCCCGATGACGATGGTGGGATCGAGCCCGCCCTCGTCCAGGGCCAGGGCGGTCATGCTGGTGGTGGTGGTCTTGCCGTGGGTGCCGGCGATGCAGACCCCGTACTTCAGGCGCATCAGCTCGTTGAGCATCTGGGCCCGCGGGATGACCGGGATCTTGCGCCGGCGGGCCTCGCGCACCTCGGGGTTGGTCTCCGGCACCGCGTTGCTCACCACCACGCCCTCGGCGTCGCCCACGTGGGAGGCGGCGTGGCCGACATGGACCACCGCCCCCAGGGAGCGCAGCCGGCGCAGGGCCTCCCCGTCGGCCTTGTCCGAGCCGCTCACGGGGTAGCCCATGGTCAGAAGCACCTCGGCGATGCCGCTCATCCCGGAGCCCCCGATGCCCACGAAGTGCAGCTTCATCAGCTTGTTGAACACGCTTCCTCCTCGCCTAAGGCATCAGGCCCGGGCCGCGGCCTCGGCCGCGTCGGCCACCGCCGCCGCCGCGCCCGGCCGGCCCAGCGCCCGCGCCGCC
>DAIDJD010000194.1 GCA_027451505.1 candidate division FCPU426 bacterium | reverse complement strand
AGACGGCGGTCCTGGTGCGCGACCTGAATGCGGGGATGCTTGACGCCGCGTTGTTGGCCTTCGAAGCGGACATTGGCGACGTCGAGCGGGTCCTCGTCGGGCTTGACAGGTTCGTGCTCGTCACCCCGGTGGGACATCCTCTCGGAGGAAAGGCCTTCCCGGTCGAGCCGAGGGAGTTGAAGAACCTGGGCTTCCTTCTGCTCAACGACGGCCACTGCTTCCGGGAACAGGCGCTGGCGTTCTGTTCCAGCGCCAAGGCCCGCGAGATGGAGTTCCGCGCGACCAGCCTGTCGACGCTCGCGCAGATGGTGGCCGGCGGCGCGGGAGTGACCCTGTTGCCGGAACTCGCGGTTCCGGCCGAGACCGGCCGCGCGCGGCTCATGGTGAGGGATTTCGCGGAGGACGGGCCCCACCGCACCATCGGACTCGTATGGCGACGGCGGTCCCCGCTCGCGCCGGCCCTGCGGCAGGTCGCGGGAACGCTTCGGGAAGTCTATCCGGCGGGGCGCAAAAAACCGGGCGGCAAGGGCGTACCCGCGCGCGCCAGGCGGGCGGTGGGCAGCGTAAGAAAACGTTAAGGTCGGGTACCTAACCAGGCCCGGGAATGGACGTCAGCGCCGTAGGACCCCGGGGATCCGCCACGGCAAAAAAAGAGGGGCGCCTCACGGCGCCCCTCTTCAATTTCCGACCCGTTTCGGGGCGGGTCTTAGCTGATCAACTCAACGTTGGCGGCGTTGGGGCCCTTCTGGCCATGCTCCACGTCGAACGTCACCGCGGCACCCTCCGGCAGGGTCTTGAAGCCGCTGGCCTTGATGGCGGAGAAGTGGACGAAGACGTCCGCTCCGCCGGGCTGTTCGAGGAAGCCGAAGCCCTTCTTTTCATTGAACCATTTCACCTTGCCCTGGACCGCGCCCATCTGTTCCTCCATGCATGCATCACCTCGACCCCCGAATTTTGGGGCCATTACAACTTCGGAGACATGGTACGGCCTTTCGGGCCAAAGCGTCAGTATAAACTTAAAAATCTTTTGGAGGCCCGGGACCGGGTCCCGGCGGGTCGGAGGGGCTCGCCTTGAGCGGCTTTCTTGGCACCAAGCGCGTTTGGCCCGGCCCCCCGGCTTCCGGTGGGCGTTCCCGGCGAGACCCTATGGTTGGCCAGGGGCCTTTGCGCTAAACTTCCCCGGAGCTGGAGGCGAGTGGGGGGCCGGTCGTGTTTCCGGTGCGGCCCCGATTCCCGTCGGCGAAGCTCCATCCCTCGGCGCGCAAAACGGTTGGCCTTGCGGCTAAGGGCCGTCTGATTCCCGCGGCGGGCGCTCCGACGGGCCGCCGCCTCCCCACCCTCCCCGGAACCCCGCATGGACCTCGCCTTCCAAGCCCTGGCGTTCGTGCTCGTCTTCGTCGTTACGGCACTGGCCGGCATGCTGGCCGTCCGATGGTGGGTCCCGGCCGCGACCCGCAGGGACCACCACGAGGTGACCGCCGTCTTTTTCGGAATCGTGGGGACCATCTATTCGGTCCTTCTGGCCTTCAGCGTGTTCGTGGTGTGGACCCAATTCGGGAACGCCCAGGTCGACGTGGCGCGGGAGGCGACCGAGCTGTCCACCCTCGTGGAACTGTCCGGTTCCGCGACCGGGAACCTGAGGGCGGAGCTGAAGGCGGACGTGCGGGGATACTGCCAGGCCGCCATCGACCACGAGTGGCCGGACATGCAGTCGGGGAAGTCCAGCCCCGAACTGGATCGGGCCGTGGACGTCCTGTGGTCCGATGTGATGGCGTTCCAACCGCGCGACGCGGACGGGCATTTGGTGAAGGAGCAATTGATCGAGCAGATGCGCGCGCTCGCCGAAAGCCGGGGCCAGAGGCTCTTCCACATCCACGACGAACTGCCCGGGATGGTCTGGGTGGTGATCTGGGCGGGGGCCATCCTGACCCTTTTGTTCAGCTACCTGTTCGACGTGAAGAGCCTGGGCCTGCAGGTCCTCATGACCGCGGGCCTGGCCGCCGCGATCTCCTTGATGATCTTCTCGATCTGGGCCATCAACCAGCCCTTCGCGGGAAGCCTGGTGGTGACGCCGGCCCCGCTGAAGTTCCTTTTGGTGAAGTTCCTTTCCTGAACGGCCTTGAAGCCCGGAGGGTTCCGCGCGCGGGCGCGCCGGACTCGGTTCCTCGCGCCTTAGAAGGGGCGAGGTGCCCGGGGCGAATCCGGGCGCGGGCATTCGAACGGAGGACGCGATGGCGGAAGGACAAGGCCCGAAAATAGCGCATTTCTTCGTCCTAATGCTGGAAAACCGTTCCTATGACCACGTTCTGGGTTATGAATCCATCCTGGGCCGGGCCCCGGGCGGCCCCTCCGGTCCGACGCTCCAGGCCGAAGGCCTGACCGGGAACGAAAGCAACCCCGAGCCCGGCCCTCCGGCGGGCCGGGTGACGGTCTCGCCCACGGCCCCGGACAGCATCGGATTCGACCCGCACCACGAATTCCCGGACATACGCACCCAGCTTTGCGGGCCGAACGGCGATTACCCGAACGTGACCATGCAGGGATTCGTCGCTTCCAACGGTCCCCGGGTCATGCAAGCCTTCGCCCCGGGACGCCTTCCGGCCCTGACGGCCTTGGCGCGCGAGTACGCCGTGTGCGACCACTGGTATTCGGCCCTGCCCGGGCCGACCTGGCCCAACCGCTTTTTCGCCATGGCTGCCACCTCCGGGGGCCTGTTCTGCAGCCCCGGCGATTGGGACACGTTTCGGCAGATCACCTACGGAAGCTACGACTTCCAAAACGGCGACATCTTCAAAAGCATGGAACGGGTTCCGGCCCAACGCAGGGGCGGGTGCGCGCCCTGGAGGGTGTACCACCAGGGGCTGCCCCTTTCCCTGACCCTCAAGGGCATGGGGC
Organism: candidate division FCPU426 bacterium; assembly: GCA_027451505.1. Taxonomy (GTDB): domain Bacteria; phylum Oederibacteriota; class JAJYGY01; order JAJYGY01; family DAIDJD01; genus DAIDJD01. The sequence continues at coordinate 5,323 of DAIDJD010000194.1, read as the reverse complement.
TACCTTACTTCCTGGGCGAATCCTTCCGCGACTTCCCATCCCGCTTCGCCGCGGACTTGGGGAAAGGGGATGCCGCGGCCCTGACCTTCATCGAGCCCCACTACGGCGGATTGGCCGACGACCTGTACACCGAGGGCGATTCCCAGCACCCCAACGGGAACATGCAGGACGGGGAAAACCTCATCCGCAAAGTGTATCAGGCCATCCGGGCGTCCCAGCTCTGGGAACGGAGCCTCCTGCTCATCACCTACGACGAGCACGGCGGCTTCTACGACCACGTGGTCCCGCCCGAGGCCGTGCCCCCGGGGGACGAGCCCCGCTACGCCTCCCAGAACGGCAAGGGACTGGCCTTCGATTTCCGGCGCCAGGGCGTGCGGGTCCCCGCCGTCGTGGTCAGCCCCTGGATCGCGCGCGGCACCGTCGTGAAGGAGCGGTTCGACCACGCGGCCATTTCCCGGACCCTGGATGAGGTCTGGGCAACGGGGCACCTCACCCAGCGGGACGCGCCCGGGGTGGCCCATGGATTGGCCCCCCTGCTTTGCCTGGATAGGCCGCGGCTTGGGCCCGACGAAGCGCCCCCGGTCCTGCCCCCGCCTCCGCCCCCTTTGGGCGCGGCCGGCGGCCCCGGTCCGGACGAGGAGGTCCGGCGTTGATCCGAAGTCCAGCCTGTGGAGGGCCTGGGGAAGCTGGTGCTGGGGTTGGGTGCCCAGGCGGAGATCGCGCTGGACCGGTACAAGGCGGGGGGCGATCCAGGGCCCACCGGCATCACCCCGGAAGCGGTCCTTTCCAAGATCGGGAAGCTGGGCACCCGGGGAGCTGCCGCCCGCTATCTTCAGGGCGTCCACCAAAAGGTGCTGGCCCACCGGGCCTCGCCCGGGTCCGCGGTCGCGGGGCCCGGGCCGGGATGAAAGGATCCGGCTAGAACTGGCAAACCGAAAAGTGGGCGGCCCCGGGACCGACGACACGGGTGGCGTGGCCCCGGCCCCAGGTGTCCTCCACCAGCACGACCGTCCCGGCCCGGAAGCGGCGCTGCGCCCCGTCGCTGGTGGTGACCTCCACCTCCCCGGCCAGGAGCGCCATGACCTGGCGTTGGGGGGCCGGGTGGGGCTCCCCGTACCAGCCCTCGGGAAGCACCAGGAAAAGGTGCCGCGCCGCGCCCTTGGGCTCGGAGACGGCGGCCGCCGGCGCCGGGGGCGCGAAGTCCGCGAAGCGCGTCGGGACCTCGACGTCGCCGAAACGGGACTCGCCGTTCCCGTCGGCGTAGAGGTGGGCCATGCTGAGCGTGGGTCCGTTCATGGTGGGGTCCTGCGGGGAGTGGGCGCGCCCTGAGCCGGGCGAATCCGGTTTATCCGCGCCGGGGTCGCGGGGGTCCATGCGTTCCGGGATCCCGTGGAAAGGCTATGCCCGGGCGAGCCCGATGACGGCCCGGGACGGGATGCGGTAGCCGTTTCCGACGGCATAGGGGGCCAAGGCATCCGTCAGCAGGGCGTCAAAGCGCGCGCGCTGGCCGGGATCGAGCGCTCGGACCGCGGTCCCGGCGCTGGTCCCTTCCACGCACGCCAGCGTCCGGTCGAGGTCCTCGAAACCGGAGTTGAGGGTCTCGATCCCGGTTTGGACGTCCTTGAAACCGGCGCCGATCAGCATGCCCCTCAGGCTGTTTTCATCGACCCACTTTAGGGGGTCCAGGGCGGACGGGACGGTTCGGACCGCGTCCAGGGCGGCCATGATCGCCGCGCGGAAGACCATGCCGGACTCGCCGGCCCAGGAGGCCAACGCGAGGCGGCCTCCCGGCTTCAGGACGCGGCGCATTTCGGCCAGGCAAGCGGGTGGATCCGCGAAGAATTGCAGGCCCTGTTGGCAGACCACCGCATCGAAGAACGCGTCCTCGAACGGGAGGGATTCCGCCGGAGCCTGTAAAAAGGACAGCGGGGCGCCCCCCGGGACGGGCGCCTTCGCGGTGGCTTGGGCGAGCATGTTCGCGCTGAGGTCCACCCCATACACGGCCCCCGATATCCCGGCCCGTTCGGCGGCAAGGCGCGCCAGCGTGCCCGGCCCGGTGGCCACGTCGAGGACGCGTTGCCCGGCCCTAAGCCCGGCCTTTTCGACCAAAAGCAGGCCCCAGGGACGGAAGATGCGCGGCAGCAAAAGGCGTTCGTAGATCTCGGCGGTCCGGTCGTCGTTGAAGCGGGCATTCTGGGTCATGGGTTTCCTTTTGGTGCGGAAGGGCTGGCCGCCGGGATCACTCCAAGGGAGTAAGAGATAGCTTTTTTTTTCCGGCCCCAGGCATACGGCTTTTGACGGAAAATGCCGTCGACGTTTGCCGAACGCGTGGGCGTACGACAACCCCAGAGAAGTACCCCTGGGGTCGCAGAGGAAGCATACTTGCCCCTATGCGCGCCGGTCCAGACCTTCGGGCCAACCTTGGGGAGCGTCGGCGGCGCTCCCTGGCAGGCCCGATTTTGCCAATTGAAACTCAGCCTCGAACCCCGGAAACTCCCTACCTGACGCGGCGATCTTCGACTATTATTCGCCTATGTTCATCTCGGCCGCCACCGAAAGCACTTTCCGAAAACGGGTCCTCAGGGCCTGGCCGCTGGTCTGCGTGTGCTTGGCCCTGCCCGGCCTGGCCCGGGCCCTGACCGCCACCCTGGCGGTCAACGCCGCCACCACGGTCAACACCTTCGTCCCCAACCAGGCTTTCGGGACCAACCTGGACCACGGCCAGTACTTATCGGTGTACCAGGCCGTGGCCCCCCAACTCCAGCAGAGCGGGATCGCGGTCCTGCGCTATCCCGGCGGTTCGGGTTCGGACCATTACCATTGGAACGGGCAGGGTTCCTGGGCGGGCGACGTTTGGGTGCCCCTGAGCACGACGGCCTCCCAGGGCTTCAACGCCAATCCCCTCAACAACGGCACCTCGGCCGCGGGCGTCTCCAACCTCACCGACGGCCTGACCTCCACGGCCTGGGTCTCCAACGCCGACACCGATTTCCCCGACGCCCAATGGGCCTACTTGGACCTGGGATCGGCCCAGACCGTCACCCAGATCCAGATCTGGTGGGGCACGCCCTACGCGGCCACCTTCCAGGTGCAGTACTGGGATCCCACCGCCTCCAACCAGTGGTCCCCGTACCAGGACACCGCCGACCATTGGCTGGGGACCTCGGCCGGGACCGTCACGGGGACCGGCGGCCAGCAGGCCGTGACCTTCACCGCGGTCACCACCCGCTACATCCGCGTCCTGCTGACCTCCAGCTCCTCGCCCGCGGGGGGCTACGCCATCGACGAGTTGGAGTTGTTCAATGGCGCCACCCAACTGACCACCAACACCGCCTCCCAGTCCTCCCAGACCCAGGCCACGGTCTCCAGCTGCACCGTGACCAGCCAAGCCACCGGGGCCGGGGTTCTGTCCTTCGACGACTTCATGGGGTACTGCGACTCCTTCACGCCGGCCGCGGTGCCGGTCATCACCGTCAACTTCGGCACCGGGACTCCCCAGGAGGCCGCCGCCTGGGTCTACTACGCCAACGTGGTGAAGGGCTACCACGTCAAATATTGGGAGATCGGCAACGAACTGATGGGGAACTGGGAGGCCGGCGGCCCGCTCTCGGCCACGGACTACGGCCGGCGCTTCCTGGAGTACTACCAGGCCATGACCGCAGTGGACCCGACCATCAAGCTCCTGGGGCCGGTGAGCGGCCCGACCGATTCGGCCAACAACCTCAACGCGGACCGCTTCCTGAAGGACTTCGCCCAGCGCCTCATCAGCGGGGGGCAGCCCGGGGCCCTGGGCGGGATCGACCTGCACGACTACGCCAGCTTCAACGACGACGTCGACGCGGACCTCTTCGCCACGCCGGGGAACTGGGGGACCTGGGCCTCCGACGTCAACGCCGACGCCTCCGGGCTCACCAACGCGTCCTCCCTGCCGGTCTTCCTGAGCGAATACAACGCCAACTCCGCGGGCACCAACATCTCCGTGCGCCTGGCCGACGGGATCTGGGTGGTCAACTGGCTGGGCCAGTACCTTTCCCAATTCGGCTCGCGGGCCTGGGCGAACTTCTTCGCCCTGATCAGCGCGGGCGCCGACGAAAGCAGCCCCACCGGCGGCTCCTTCGGCGAGTTCGAGGGCACGCCCGGGGCCTACGAGGACCAGCCCTTCGCCTCCTACTGGGCCATCCAGATGCTGTCCCAGGATTGGGCCATCCCCGGGGACACCCGGCCCCACGACCTGGTTTCTTGCGTCAGCAGCGCCGCCAACCTGGTCGCCTACGCCGATCGGCGCCCCGACGGCGTGCTTTCCCTCATCGTCACCAACCAGGACCCCTCCAACACCTACACGGCCACGGTCTCGGTCGCCGGGTTCGCGCCGCAGCCGGACGCCCCGGAGTACACCCTCAGCCCGGCCCAGTACGCTTGGGAGACCACCACCGTGCCCTACCACGTCACGCCGGACGGGCCGCCCGCGCAGTCCACCTTCACCACCGCGGGGAGTTCCTTCACGGCCAGCTTCCCGCCCTATTCCATCACCTGTCTGCAGCTTCAGCCCCAAGGCACGCCCACCCCCAGCCCCAGTTCCACGCCCCCCGCCACGGCCACGCCCAGCCCGACCCCGACCCTGAGCCCGACGCCCGGCCCCGCGCCCTGCGCCACCTTGGTCTGCTACAACGGGGAGACCGGCACCGGGAACGTGGACTTGGCCGACGGCAACTCCTACACCACTTCGGCCACCGTGGCCGAGGACGCCGCCGCCGGCTACGGCACCCCCAAGGGACTGGACATCACCTACGATTTCAGCAACTACTGGGGCGACTTCACCAACAACTTCGCCAACTACAACACCGCCGCGGCCTTCAACCTGTCGGGGTACGACACCATGGAGTTCTGGGTGCGGACCCAGTCCTCGAACCTCAACTACCTCTACGTCGGACTGGGGGACGCCTCCGGCGCGAACAACCCCACCAACTCGGTGGGCGTGGACAACTGGTTGCCGGGCGGGGTCACCCCGACCTGGCAGAGGGTGGATATCCCCCTGTCCGCCTTCACCGGGATCAACATGGCCCAGGTCGAGGCCTATAGCTTTTACGTGGACTCGGTGCAAAGCGCCTACATCGAGGTCTATGTCGACGACATCACCTTCCTGAAGCATTGCGCCAGTCCCACCCCCAGCCCCAGCGCGAGCTTCTCGCCCACCCCCACTCCTACGGCCTCCCCGACGCACAGCCCCACGGCGACGGCGACCGACTCACCCAGCGCGACGGCCACGGCCTCGCCCACGGCGACCACCACCGCAACGCCCACCACCACCGCAACGCCCACCGCC
>DAIDJD010000193.1 GCA_027451505.1 candidate division FCPU426 bacterium | reverse complement strand
GCTTGGCTCCACTGCCTCTCGACCCAGGCCCCCAGGGGCGCGGCGGCGGGAGCGGCGGAGGCCTCCCATCCCGGAGCGGCTTCCCTCTCCGAGGCGGCCCCCCCTCCCGAGGAGGCGCCACGCGGAGGCACCCACAGGCCGGCCACCAGCAGAGCCATGGCGCAGGCTCCCGCGCCGGCCAGGGCCCAGGCAGGGAGCCTCCCCCACGGCCGGAACCATCCCTGACGGCGGCGTATCAGGCGCTCCCAGGAGTCGGCCGGCTCCGGCGGCGGGGAGAGGTGGCGCCGCGCAAGGCGCAATTCCCAGTCAGGCTGTTCCATGGTTCTCCTCCAGCGCGCGCCGCAGTTCCTCACGGGCGTGGAACAGGCGCGATTTGACCGTGCCCTCGGGCACCCCCAGGACCGCGGCGGCCTCGGCCAGGGACAGCCCCTCCAGGTGCACCAGGACCAGGGCCTCGCGCTTGGGCGGCTCCAGGGCCTTGAGGGCGCGGCCCACCTCGGCGTCGCTCTCCCAAGCCTCCTGGCCGGGGGCCACCGCCTCGCTCCGGGGCACGGCCAGCAGCCAGCGCCGCAGGGCCGCCTTGAAACGGCCCCGCCCGCGCCAATGCCCCCGCGCCGTGTTGAGGGTGACGCGGTAGACCCAGGTCCGCCGCGAGGAACGTCCCTCAAAGCGGTCCCAGGCCCGCCACAGGCGGATGAACACCTCCTGGACGATGTCCTCCAGGTCCTCGGAACCCCCCAAGCTGTAGACCGTGCGACGCACCAAGGGCGCGTACTGCCGGTAGACGCCCTCGAAAAAGGAGGAGGTCGTGTCCCCATCGGGACGGGACTCCCCCTCGCCCAGGGCCGCAGCGCCGAAGGCCGCCTCGGCGTCCACGTCAGTTGCCCATGCCGCCGGAGGGCCCGCCGTCCCCAGCCCCTGAGCCCCCATTGCCATCAGATCCGCCGTCATCCCCGTTGCCAGGACCCATCCCGTTGCCAGGACCCATGGGCCCCCGAGGCCCCGGCCCCATGCCCGGGGCCATGCCCGGATGCAGGGCGTCAAAGCGTTCGATCTGCTCGTCGGTGAGGATGGCCCGTATCCCCAGCAGCCCGCGGAAGCGCTGCGCCGCCAGACGCCCCTGCAACGCGATGATCCTGCGTTCCAGGGTCCAGGCCCGGGCATTGAAGCCCGGTCCACGCCAGGTGCTCCCCAGCAGCCGCCGCAGGCGCGCGCGGGCCCCCCACAGATTCCTGCGCAGGGACATCAAACGCGCGCGTTGTCCGCGGCGCAGGGCGCGAAGTTCCTGGACCTGGTCCGGGCTCAGGTCCAGGGCCGCCAAAAGCCCGCCGCGGGGGCGCGCGTACGCGCCGGGTCCGGGGGCCCCCTGGCTTCCCTGGTCCGGGACGGAATCCCCCGAGCCGTAGGCAAGGGCAGGACGGGACGGGGCCGCCATCAATGCCAGCGCCAGCCCGAAGGCCGGCAGACGCCACGTCAAGGTGCGCATGGATTCCTCCTGTGCGGGGCCACACCACCGGGCCCTTCGAAGGATTGGACCCCGCCCGCGGGTCCCAAGTTCACCGCCTACGTCTCAAACCCGTCTCCGGGGGTCCACGTATATCAAGGGCAAGTGCCCCGCCTCCATCCCCCCAACCGAGGAATCCCCATGATACTCCTGACCAGCGCCACCGGCACCGTCGGACGCGAAATCGCCGCCCTCCTGAAGTCCCAGGGCGTCCCCTTCAAGGCCGCCAGCCGCACCCCCTCGGAGGCCGGGCGGAAGCTGGGCGTGGAGGCCGTGGCCTGGGACTGGACCCGGCCCCAGGACTTCCCCACGGCCCTGGCCGGGGTCGACACCCTCTTCCTGGGCACTCCCCCCGGCACGACCCAGGAGATGGAATGGGGCCTTTCCGCGGTCGAAGCCGCGCGCAAGGCGGGGGTGCGCAAGATCGTGAAGCTTTCGGCCATCAACGTGGAGAACATGCCCGACAGCCCGCACCGCCGCATCGAGCTGGCCGTGGAGCGGGGGGGCTTCACCTGGGTCTTCCTGAGGCCGGGCTTCTTCATGCAGAACTTGGACGAGGGCTTGGCCGAAGGCATCAAGGCCACGGGGACCATCTCCGTGCCCACGGGCGAGGGCCGCACCAGCTTCATCGACGCCCGCGACATCGCGGCCGTGGCCGCGGTGGGCTTGACCGGGAACCGCCTCGACGGCCGGGGCCTCACCCTGACAGGGGGCGAAGCCCTGACCTACGCCGAGGTCGCCGCCATCCTTTCCGAAACCGCGGGCTACCCCATCCGCCACCACGACATCGCCCCGGCGGAACACACCGAAATCCTGGTGAAAGCCGGAATACCGCGCCACTACGCCGAATTCCTGACCATGCTCTACCACGAGGTGGTGCGCAACGGTTACGCCTCCGCCATCACCCCCGGGGTCCAGGAGGCCACGGGCAAGGCGCCCCGCACCCTGAAGGGCTACGCCCGCGACTACGCCGCCGCCTTCCGGCGTTAACGCTTCCCGAGTTTGCCCCACGTCCCCGGAGCCGGCTCCCGGATCCCCGGCCTCAACGCAGCAGGAAAAGCCTCGTCCGCGAGGGCGGAGCGACCGCGGCGTCCCTCCGGGCGACGGCCAGGGCGTAATAGAGGCCGTTGGGCAGGGGGACCCCGGGCGGCAAGGACACCGTGGCCCAGCCGGCCGGATAGGGGCCGACAAAGTCCCAGGAGCGCACCCGGACCAGGGCCACGTTGTAGACCCGCACCTGGAGGGATTCGGCCGGTCCGCTGAGCAGGAACGCCAACCGAACCGGATTGGGATTGGGCACCCCAAAGAAGCGGACCACGCCCAGGGAGCCGCCTGAAACGGTGGGACTGGGGTCCGCAACAGGCGCTTCGGTGGCACTCGGGGAAACGGCGGGCGTCCCGGTGGGGGTGCTGCTGGCTGTGGCAGATGGCGACGGTTGGGCTGTGGCGCTGGCGGTCCCCGTTGCCGAGGCGCTGGGCGTCGCGCTGGCGCTTACGGTCGGCGGTTGGCTCACTGCTGGGGTGGGGCTGGCCGTGTTCGTGGGAAGCATGCTCGCGGCGGCCGTGGCCGTAGCCTGGGGCAAAACCGTGGGAGTTCCCGTAAAGGTGGCGGAGGGATACGGAGTCGCCGTGGCGGAGAAGCCGGGGATCAGGGTCGGACTCAAGGACGGATCCGGGACGCTCGTGGGGCTGGAGGAGGGGGTCGACGTCGCCCCGGGCGGGGAGGTGGCCACGGTCGTGGGCGTCGGAGTCCCGGTTCCCGGGGGCGTCGACGATTCCGAGACCTGGGGGGACGCCGTGGCCGAAGGCGTGGCCGCGGCATGGGTCACCACGATGGCGTCATCCTCGACGATGGTGTAGGCGGTGGTGGTCACGGCCCCGGCCACGGCGGTCTGGTCGTAGTCCCCGCACTTGAAATAGAAGCTGTCGGAAAGGGTCGCCGCGCTGGGGGTGGCGGTGTAGACCACGGATCCGTTGAGGGTGACCGAAAGCGCGCCGTTGGAGAGGGCCAGGACGAAGCTGTAGGGCGTGTCCAGGCCGACCGGGACGTTCAAGTTGACGTAGGTGCCGGCGCCCTTGGACTGCTCATAGAGGACCTCGAAGCCCCCCAGGGACGCGGAATAGATCAGTTCGCACAGGGGGATGGACGCCGTGGAATTGAAGACCTGCCCCACCGTGGTCTTGCCCGAGGAGCCCCCGCCGAGTTGGAGCACCTCCCCGGAAACGGCCAGGGTGTTGGAGCCGGTGGGCGACCAGGCCGCGGGGGCGCCGGAGGCCATCTCGCGAAGCTCGCAGCGGGGATGCAGGGATCCCGACGTGGTGATCCCGGTGGCCGGGTCCATGAAGGCTTGGCCGGTCTGGGTGAGGTAGAAGTAGGCGTCGGAATAGCCGGAAACAAGCTGGGCCGTGGAAACGACGTTGGGTGAGGTCCCCGAGCCGTCGGGCTCCTGCAGTTCCCACACGGAATAGTCGATGCCGGCCCAGAGGGGCCGGACACAAACCAGACAAGCCAGGACGATCCAGGAACGCATCCCCCACACGGACTCGGTTCCCCCGGGGCTCTAGCCGGGGCCCAACGCGGACACCGGTTCCCCCAGGTTACCGCCCGCCGTCGCGCCGCGGGCCGCCCCGAGTGCCGGAATCGTGCAGCTTCGCGCCGGGATCGTGCAGGCCCAGCCGGGGGGAAAGGGAACGGGCGTAGGCCGAGGGGCTCAGGCCCGTGCGCTCCCGGAAGGCCGCCGCCAGGGCCGAGGAACTGGCGAATCCCGTGCTCTGGGCCACCTCCTTGACCGAGGCGGCCCCCTGGCGCAGCAACTCCCCGGCCCGCTCCACGCGCCACCTCAGGAGGTCCTGCTTCACGCTGGCCCCGGCCTCCTGGCGGTAGCGGTGCGCCAGCGTGGAGACGCTCACCCCCAACTGGCGCGCCAGGCCCGCCAGGGTCAGGCGCTCCCCCAGCCGCTCCCGCGCCAGGGACTCCACCCGGGAGGGGAATCCCGTCGCCCGGGCGCGCGGGGCTGCGGGCGCCCCCCTCGGGCCGGCCTCCAGAAGACCCAGAAAGGCCAGCCATCCCAGGGCCGCGCGCGCGGCGTCCGAGGCGGGCCTCCGGCCGAGCCCCGCCAGCAGGCGTCCCAGGAAGGCGCGGGCCTCGCCGTCGACCTCCAGGACCCGGGCCGCGGGAGGCAAAGGCGCCGCCGCGCCGAGCTGGAAGTGCACCGTGAGCACGTCGCAGGGCCCCTGCGAGACGGCCCGGGCCGCGTGCGGCAGCCCGGCCGGGATCAGGGCCGCCTGCCCCGATCCGAGGGTCAGGCGCCGCCGCCCCAGGGTCAACTCGAGGGCCCCCCGGTCGAGGTAGTAGAACTCGGTGAAGCGGCTGTGGGCGTGGACCGGGAAGCCGAAGCCCACCGGCTTCTCCTTGTATTGGAAGTCCAGGAACTCCAGCAACGGCGGCCGCAGCGCCGGGGCATCGGGATAAAGGCGGCGCCAACGCACCCGGCCCAGGAGGGAGCCCCGCCCCTTGGCCGCCGCGGAGGCCCCTTGGTCGGCGTGGCCCCGGGACCAGGCCCCGGACCGCCGAGGGCCGCGGCCCTCCGGGATCAGGGCCCCCACGGGGCGGCCCCCCTCATTCCCCGGTCTCGCGGTAGCGCACGGAACACCCCGGGGCCTCCTCCACCCGCACGGCCTCCAACCGGGCGCCCCGGGGCAGGCGTTCGCGCACGCGCCCGTGGATCAGGCGGGCCACGTTTTCGCAGCTGGCGTTCTCCCGGCTGAAGGCCGGGTGGGCCGAAAGGTCGCAGTGGTCCAGGTCGGCGAGGACCTCCCGCAGCAGGGCCTGCAGGGCGTGGAAGTCCATGGCCAGGCCCAGGGAATCCAGGCTTACGCTGGAGACCTCCAACTCCACCTTCCAGTTGTGCCCGTGCGGGCGCTCACAGGCGCCGTCATGACCGCGCAGGGCGTGGGCCGCGGAAAATAGGGATTCGACACGAAGCTCGTAGAGCGCAGGCATGGGGCTCCAGGATGAGGGGATCAGCGTGCCAAGTAAAGTTTAGTGGAGGCTGTACCCAGGGAAGAGACTCCGTCCCTCCGGGCCACGGCGACGGCGTAATAGAGTCCGTTGGGCAGGGCGTCCCAACCCGGAGGCGCCACTTCCACCCACCCGGCGTTGTAGGGCCCGGTGAATTCCCACCCGCGCACCCGGACCAAAGCCACGTCATAGACCCGGACCTGGAGGGAATCGGCGGGGCCGCTAAGCAGGAAAGCCAACCGGTTCGGGTTGGGGTTGGGCACGCCGAAGAAGCGGACCACTCCCAGCACCCCGCCTGCTCCTGGGGTGGAATCGGAAACCCCGGTAGGAGTAGCCGTGGATGTGCCTCCGGACGAGGGGCTCGCGGTCGCGGTCACGGTGGCGCTGGTCGTGGCCGTGGCGCTCACCGTCGAGGTCGGTGAGGGACTCCCGGTCGCGGTGGCGTTGGTCGTGGCCGTGAAGCTCACCGTCGGCGTGACCGAAGCCGTAAAGGTGGGGCTCGCGCTCCAGGTCGGCGAGATCGTGGGACTGGCCGTTGGCGACCACGCCGGATTGGTGGTCGGGGTGGCCGTGGGGCTGGCCGTCGCGGTGCCGGGCTGCGTGGCGCTGGGGCTGGCCGTCGGGCACGCGCTCGCGGTGGCGGTGGGCGTCGCGGTGGCGGTGGGCGTTGCGGT
>DAIDJD010000192.1 GCA_027451505.1 candidate division FCPU426 bacterium | reverse complement strand
GCCCGGGGCTGGTCGTCCTGGGTCTGGAACTGGACATCCAACACCCGTTTGCCGTCGGGATCCGTCACCAAGCTGGTCTTGGGGAAGGGCACGTCGTTGACGTGCGGGTACCCGAAGCTCCCGGCCGCCTGCATGGCCTGGGAAGTGGAGGTGGCCGAAGGCGGCGCCACGGGCGCCTTGGCGATCGGCGGCAGGGCCTGGTTGGCGTCGCGGATGGCGACGAGGTTCTGCAGGTCCTGCTGCCCGGCCTTGCGGGCCTGCTGATCGCCGACCTCGTCGGAGGCGTCCTGCTGCGCGATCAAGCGGCGCAGCTTGTCGATCTCGTTGTGCACCACCGGCTGGCTGGGCGGGGTGTAGATCTTGAGGGTCTGCACCGGCGTGGAGGAGCTGTTGCCGTCGTGGTCCGTGGCGGTGAAGAGGTAGGTGTACTGGCCATCGGGCAGCAGGCGGTACTGGCGGTCCTCGCCCCCCCACACGATCTGGGCCGGCGGGTCGCCGCGGTCCTGGTAGACCTTCACCACCTGGTTGTTGCGGTCGATGATGCTCAGGCTCCAACGGTCGATGCCCTTGGGGCTGGAGGCCTGCAGGGTGAACGTCGCGGTGTCGCCGTTGCGGGGGTCGAAGATGGGCGGATCCACGCTCACGCTCACCTCGGGCAGGACCGGCGCGCGCACGATGCCGCCCCAGAAGTAGCTCACCGAGACCCAATTCATGCCGCTGGTCTCGTTCTGGGCCGGGAACATATAGGCGTAGTCGATGCCCAGCCCGTCCTGGGTGGGCTTGGTGGCCGTGCGGAAGCTCAGGCCCAGCGTGGGGCGGCTCATCTGCTGGTCGAAATAGATCTCGTAGCCCGCGCGCGCGGCGAAGCGGTTCTTGAAGAACCACATTTCACCGCCGACGTTGAAGCGGTGGTCCATGGCGTCGCTGAAGGCCGGGTCGTTGATGTAGGTGTAGTCGGCCGTCAGGTTCAGGTCGTGGCGGGTGAAGTAGTCGTTGGTCTGCCAAGCCAGGCCCAAGGTGGCGATCGTGGGCAGGGTGATCTCGCGGCCGGAGTCGACGCTGCCGGAGGGCTCGTTGAAGCGCACTTGGCTGGCCAAGTCGTGCAGGTTCAAGCCCACGGAGAAGTCGCGCCCGTACTTCTCCAGGGGCAGGTTGTACATCACGCCCAGGTCCACCCCGTAGCCGCCCACGGCGTCGAGCAACACGTTGTTGGCCGCGTAGTCATGGTCCTGGAAGTAGTACTTCACGTTCACGCCCAGGGACAGGTTGTCGTCCGGGGTCAGGGGCGTGGCGTAGGTCAGGGTGATGGTGTCATCCTGGTAGGCCGGGTTGATGTATTCCCGGTAGAGCTGGGCCAAGTAGGCCTGGGCCGAGGTGTTGGGGATGTCATACCACGGGATTTTAGTGCCGGCTTGCGACGGCTGCCCGACCTGGATGGAACCCGGTCCGCCCGTTCCGGTGTACCCGGTGGCATTGAGGTATTGGCCCCCGATGACATCGGGGTAGGCGCCCACCGGGTTGTAGGGTCGCTCATAAGAAAGGGCGAAATTCATGTGGTTCTGCAGCATGTAGTTCGCCGCAAAGAACGTGGTGTAGGGCGCGTCCGTGTTGCGGTCGCCGCCCATCCACTGAACCTCGTTCTTGACCGTATTCACCAAGCCGGCCGGGTTCCACCAGATGGCGGAGATATCGTTGGCCAAACCGGTGAAGGCCTCGCCCATGCCCAAGGCCCGCGCACCCATGCCTATGGGAATGGGTTGGGCGAAGTAGTTGGCCCCCGGGGGCGGAACTTGGCCGAATGTGGACAAATTCCCGAACACGGCATTGGCGATTTCCTGCGGCCCGGTGGTCGCAACCGCCGAGTAGGCCCGGGGAGCCACCAAGGCCAGCAGCACCACCGCCCCAAAGGCGGTCCGCAACGACGCTCGGAACAAGGTGAGACCCTTCAAGCCGACTCCCCGCGCAAGCTCCGGATTTCGCGCCGCTGAAAGGAATGCGACCGCTGGGCCCGGAAGGTTTTTCGGGAAATTGAATGGTGGAACAGTGTTGTAAATTGAGGGGTGAAGGATAACACAGCCGTGAAATTTCTGTCAATGCGGACTTCAAACCGTTTTTTTGCGGTGCCGCAATCCCTTCTCGCCTTTCCCACAGGCCCTCTTCATTTTAGTTTCGCTAGATGAAATCAGTCCACCTCGTGGATTTTCATCAAGTTGGTGCCTCCGGCCCGGCCCAAGGGGGCTCCGGAAAGGATCACCAGTAGATCGCCCTTGGCCACCTTTTTAAGCGCCTTGAGCTGGGCGCAGGTTCGGGTGAAGAGGCGGTCCAGATTGCGTTCGCGCACCACCGGCAGGCCGGTCACGCCCCAATACAAGCCCAATTGGTTCAGGGTGTCCTCGCGCGGGGTGAAGGCGTAGATGGGCACTTCGGGCCGGAACTTCGACAGGAAGCGCGCCGTGGTCCCGGTTTCGGTGAAGCAAACGATGGCCCGAACCCGCAGGTCCTCGGTGGCCGCCCGCGCGCCGAAGCTCACCGCCTCGGGGACCGAGCGTTTGCCCTCGCTGTGCTGGGCCAGGCGCTCCTGGTTGCCGGAGCGGTAGACGGCCGAGGCCTCGGTGGTGACGCAGATGCGCGCCATCGTGCCGCAGGCGTCCCCGGGATACTTGCCGGCCGCTGTCTCGCCCGAAAGCATCACCGCGTCGGTGCCGTCGAGGATGGCGTTGGCGACGTCGGAGACCTCCGCCCGGGTCGGGCTGGGGCTTTCGGTCATGCTCTCCAACATCTGGGTGGCGGTGATGACCGGGACTTGGTGGAGGTTGGCCATCGCGATGATCTCTTTCTGGATCAGGGGAACCTGGGCCAGATCCAGCTCCACCCCCAGGTCCCCACGCGCCACCATGAGCGCGTCGGAGGCCCGGGTGATGGCGCGCAGGTGGTCGAGCGCCTCGGGCTTCTCGATCTTGGCCACCACGGGCACGAAACGCCCCTTGGACGCGATGACGCGCTTCACCTTCAGCACGTCGTCGGGGTGGCGCACGAAGCTCAACGCCACCGCGTCGACGCCCTGCTCCAGGCCGAAGGCCAAGTCGGCGTAGTCCTTGGCCGTCACCGAGGGCGTGGAAAGGGCCACCCCGGGCAGGTTCATGCCCTTGTGGTCGCGCAGCCACCCCCCCACCTCCACTTCGGCCCTCACGTCGGCCCCGGACACGGCCGTGACCCGCAGCCGTAGCTTGCCGTCGTCCAGGAGGATGGGGTCCCCCGGCTTGCAGTCCACGGCGAGCTTGGCGTAGCTGGTGGAAAGGCGCTCCGAGGTGCCCTCCACCTCGCGGGTGACCAATTGGACGTAGGCGCCGTCCTTGAGCTCCACCCGTCCGCCGAGCATGCGGCCGACCCGGATCTTGGGTCCCTGCAGGTCCAACAGGATGGGCACCGACTTCCCCGCCCGGCGGGCGGCCCGGCGCAGCCGCCGGATCATGCGGGCGTGGGTCTCGTGGGTGCCGTGGCTCATGTTCAGACGCGCCACGTCCATGCCCGCGGCGATGAGCCGGTCGAGCACGGCCTCATCCTCGGTGGCCGGCCCCATGGTGCAGACGATCTTGGTGCGCCGCATCTACAGGCTCCCGAGGTGCTTGACCACCTCGGAGGCGTACTCGGAGCAGCGGACCTCGCGGGCCCCGGCCATGCCCCGCGCCAGGTCGTAGGTCACGGTCTTGGCGGCGATGGTGCGTTCGATCCCGGCGGTGATGAGGCGCGCCGCCTCGTCCCAGCCCAGGTGCTCGAACATCATCACTCCGGAGAGGACCACCGAGGAGGGGTTGATCTTGTCGAGCCCCGCGTACTTGGGCGCCGTGCCGTGGGTGGCCTCGAAGACCGCGGCGGCGTCCCCGATGTTGGCGCCCGGGGCCATGCCCAGCCCGCCGACCTGGGCCGCGCAGGCGTCGGAGAGGTAGTCGCCGTTGAGGTTGGGGGTGGCGATGACGTCGTAGTCCGAGGGCCGCAGCAGCAGCTGCTGGAACATGTTGTCGGCGATGACGTCCTGGACGAGGAGCTTGCCCGCGGGGACCTTGCCGCCGTGCTCCTTGGAGACCTCCTCCCAGGTGACGATGCGCTCGCGGAACTCCTGCACCGCGACCTGGTAGCCCCAGTCGCGGAAGGCGCCCTCGGTGAACTTCATGATGTTGCCCTTATGGACCAGGGTCACGCTGCGGCGGCCCTTGTCCAGGGCGAAGCGGATGGCCCGCCGCACCAGGCGCTTGGACCCGAACTCGCTGATGGGCTTGATGCCGATGCCGGATCCCTCCCGGATCTTCTTGCCCATCTCCCGCGTGAGGAAGCCCCACACCTTGTCGGCCTCGGGGGTGCCCGCCTTCCACTCGATGCCGCTGTACACGTCCTCGGTGTTCTCCCGGAAGATCACCACGTCCAGGTCCTGGGGCCGCTTCACCGGGCAGTCCACCCCCGTGAACCAGCGCACCGGCCGCACGCAGGCGTAGAGGTCGAGGTCCTGGCGCAGGGCCACGTTGAGGCTGCGGATGCCGCCCCCGATCGGGGTGGTGAGGGGGCCCTTGATGCCGACGACGAAGCGCCGGAAGGCCTCCAGGCTGGCCGCGGGCATCCATTCGCCGGTGGCCTGGAAGGCCTTCTCCCCGGCGAGCACCTCCATCCAGCGCACCTTTCGGCGGCCCTGGTAGGCCTTGGCCACCGCGGCGTCGAAGATGCGCACGCTGGCTGCCCAGATGTCGGGCCCGGTGCCGTCGCCCTCGATGTAGGGCAGGATGGGGTTTTCGGGGACGCTGAGGACGGCGTTGCGGACGGTGATCGCCGCGCCGTCGGCGGGCACGGAGTAGTTCCAAGAGCTGGCCATGGTGGACCTTTCCTGAAGGGGCGTTTCGGGCCGGCGCGGCCGGCGTGAAAAAAAAGGGGCGGGACTACCGGGGGATCACTGGCCCGGGGATCTCTCCTGCTCGAGCAGGTAGCCTTGGTCGGCGGGGCCCTCACTAACGGCGCGCACGCCCACATTGACGTCACGGTAGGGCACCCGGTGGTAGCGCCGGCCCTGGGTGGCGATCTGGATCTGGTCGGTGCAGGTCTCCTGGACCCCGGGGACCTTATTGTAGTCCCGCAGGCAGTCCTGGTAGACCTGGATGGCCTCCAGCCACTTCTGGTCTTGGATGTAGAGGTCGCCCATGCGCATCTCGGCCTGCGCCCGCATGGTATCGGGGATCACCGGATCGTTGGCCATGCGCCGGTAGACGATCATGGCCCCGTCGACGTCCCCCTCGTGGGCGCGGGTCTCGGCCAGGTAGAACGCCGCCATCCAGGACCAACTGGTGTTGGGGTAGTAGCGGATGATCTCGCTGTAGATGTGCTCGGCCTGCCGCCAATTCTTGGTCTGCCGGTACAGGTTGCCCAGGTGCACGTAGGCCTCCAGGCGGTACTGGCTGTGGGGGTTGTTTTCGATGATGTCCCGAAGGGTGTACATGGCCTCTTCGGCGTCGCCGTCCTTCAACTGGCACAGGCCGATCCGGAACACCGCGGCATTGGCGTAGGTGGTGTTCGGTGCCTGCTTGAGCACCTTGCGGTAGCTTTTCAGGGCCTGGCGGTACCTCTCCAGGTGTTCGTTGGACAGGCCGCGCAGGTACTCGACCCAATAGAGCCGCTTCTTGGGGTAGCGCCTGAGGATGGCCGTGGTCGCCCGGATCGTGCCTTGGTAGTCCTCGGCGTGGAACAGGGCCATGGCCATGTCCATGCTGTTGGCGATCTGCTGGTCGTCGCTGATGCTGGGCGCCGGCACCACATTGCCTTCCCCGGAGGGCGGCGCCACGCTTGCGGAGCCCGTGACCGCCTGGGCCGTGGACTGCGCGGTGGGGGTGGCCGGGAGGGCGTCGGGCGCCAGGAACGGCGGAGGTGGGACGACCGCTTTGCGGGCCACCGCGGCGGGCACCAGGGCCAAGGCCAAAAGCGGGCCCGCCAGCGTCGAAAAAACGGACAAGGGTAATCGTTTCATCATAGAGAATGCAATCATAGCATCCGGGAACGGACCTGTCAATTTGCCTGGATCTTCAGGGGACCCGGCCGGGCGGCCCGGGTCCCTGGGCCGCCCCCCCTGTTCAGGCCCCGAAGCGCCAAACCCCCCTATGCCACTCCTCGGGCCGGTGGCCGTGCGCCACGCTGATGAGCGTGGTGCGGGGCAGTTCCGCCTTGAGGGCCCCATACAGGGCCTCCTGGGAGACCTCATCCAAGGCCGCGGTGGCCTCGTCCAGGAACAGCCAGTCCGGGCGCTGCAAAAAGGCCCGGGCCCAGGCCACCCGCTGCTGCTCGCCCCCGGAAAGGATGAGGGCCCAATTCTGCGCCTCGTCCAGGCGCCCGGAAAGGCCCTCCAGGCGCACCAGGGACAGGACTTTGCGCAGTTCCTCGTCCCCGAAGGCCGACTCCGGCGAGGGATAGGCCAGGGCCTGGCGCAGGGTGCCCACGGGCAGGTAGGCCTTCTGCGGGAGCACCATGACCTTCTCGCCCGGGGGCAGACGCACCCGCCCCCGCGTGAAGGGCCACAACCCGCCTACGGCGCGCAGGAGGGTGCTTTTGCCGCTCCCGGAGGGGCCGGAGATGAGGACGGATTCCCCGGCGGCGAAGGCGCGCGTGATCGGCGCCGTCAGCGGACCTGGGGCCCCCGGCAGGGACAGTTCCAAGCCCTCCAAGGCCAGGGTGCCGGCCTCGGACGGCGATTCCAGGACGGCCAGGGCCGCGGCCCGCATGGACTTGGTCCGGACGATGTCGGCCTCGAATCCGTCGAGGCGCTCGACCACCGAGCGCCAAAAGGCCAGGGTGGAGTAGTTGGCCACCACCCAGGAGAGGGAGTCCTTGACGTAGCCGAAGGCGTTGGACACCTGGAAGAGCCCGCCCAGCCCGATGGCCTTGGAGAAGTAGCGGGGCGCGGCCACCACGAAGGGGAAGATGATGGCGACCTGGTCGTAGCCCGTGGAGAAGAAGTCCAGGTACATCTGGCGCCGGATCAGGGCCAGGAAGTTCCCGTAGACCCAGTCGAAAAGGCCCTTGAGGGACCCGTTCTCGACCTTCTCCCCGCCGCTGAGGGCGACGGCCTCGCCGTTCTCGCGCAGGCGCACCAAGCCGAAGCGGAAGTTGGCCTCGTAATGCTGCTGCTCGTAGTTCAGGGAAATGAGGGGACGGCCGATGCGGTGGGCGGCCCAGGTCCCGGCCGCGGCGTACACGAGGCACACGAAGGCCATGTAGCCGGGCACCGAAAAGGCGTGGCCTCCCCCCAGGGGGACGCGCAGGGGGCCCGAGACCGCCCACAAGATGGCGATGAAGGAGAAGAACGTGGTGGCCTGGCTGATGAGCCCGATGGAAAGGTCCAGGCTCTGCCCCACGAAGTCGCGCACGTCCTCGGAGATGCGCTGGTCGGGGTTGTCGTTGGCGTTCTCGCCGAGGTGCCAAAGGTAGTGGCTCTTGTCGGAGAGCCAGGCGTCCAGGAAGCGCCGCGTCATCCAGCGCCGCCAGCGGTTTCGCAGCAGGCGGGCCAGATAGGACTGCAGCACGTTCACGCCGATGAACAACGCGGCGAGCCAGCAGAAGCGCAGCAGGAGGGCCCAGAACAGGGCCTCCTTGAAGGCCTGGACCGCGTTGTAGAAGTCGCGGTTCCAGGTGTTGAATTGCACGGTCAGGGCGACCGAGGTCAGCACCAGCGCGACCACCGAAGCCAAAAGGCCGAGGGCGCTGAAGCGTTCCTCCGAAACCCAGTAGGGCTTGGCGAGGCGCCAAAACCCCGCCAGGAGCTGCCTCCAGGTGTACTTCAGCGGGGTCCGGGCGGGATCCGCCGCCCCCCCTTCGGGGAAGGGGGGGGAGGTCCGCGCCGGGCTCAGGCCCGTTTGCCGAGCCGGTGGTCCATCATCATCAGGCTCCCCTTGCTCGAGCCCGCCATCTCGAAGTGCTGCAGGAGCAGGCGGGCCTGGGCCTCCTCCTCCACCTGTTCCCGGATGAAGAACTGCAGGAAGTTCTCGGTGGCGAAGTCCGACTCCCGGCGGGCCAGGGCGGCCAAGGAGTGGATGAGCGCGCTGACCTTCTCCTCGTGGCGGACCACCTCCTTGAACGCCGCCACGGCGTCGCTCCAGCTCGAAGGCGGGGCCTGGAGGGCCCCCAGCTTGGGTTGGCCTCCGCGTTCGAGCACGTGGTCGAAGAACTTCAGGGCGTGCCCGCGTTCCTCCTCGGCCTGCAGGCGCATCCAATGCGCGATCCCGGGCAGGCCCTGGGAATCGAAATGGCCGGCCATGGAGAGGTAGAGGGCGGAGGAAAAGAGCTCGGCGTCGATCTGCGCGTTCAAGGCCTTGGCGAGCGTCGGCTTCAGCATGGCGGACTCAAGGGAGGGGTTCGGGTTCCAACGGTTCCGGTTCCAACGGAGGCGCGGTCGCGCCCCCGAAGACATGCAGCCGGGGCCGCGCCCCGGGGGCGGCCACCAGGCAGGCCAGGTAGCCGGGCCCGCGCAGGCGCCACACCGCGGCCCGCGACGGTTCGAGGGCCTTGTAGCGGGCCTCGCGCAGGGTCCAGGCCCGCAGCACTCCGGGCTCGTCCGGGGCCCCCGGAACGCCCAGGTGGGCGGCCAACCCGGCCCAATCCCGGCGCGCGCCCAGGGCCTCCACGTCCACCCCGCAGGGTCCCTCCGAGGCGGCCCCCAGGACCCAGGGACCGCTGTGGGCCAGGCTCAGGAAGGGGGCGCGCATCCCCCCGTCCAGGCGGGCCCGCGGAGGTCCCGCGGCGGTGAGGGCCACGGCGGACTCGGGCACGTCCGCGGCCAAGCCGGCCAAGCGCCGCAACAGCCAGCGCCCGGCCCGGTATTGGTCGGCCCGCGGCGGGGCGGCGATGCCGCGCAGGCGGGCCTCCTCCTCGGGGCTGAGGGAGCACGCCGGCGGCGGGCCGTCCAGGCGCAGGAGTCCGAGATACACGGTCGGGCCGGTCAGGGGGTTCCCTCCCCAGCGGTGCGGGACCACGGATGCCCCAAAGGGGGTCGTCCATCGAGCGGCTTGCGACCGGGCCGCCGTCCCGGGCCGCCGGGGCGCGCGGCCTCAGGCCAGGGACGTGGCCGTGGCCACCAGCAGCGCCCCCAGGAGCAGGGCCGCGGTGATGCCCCAGGAGGCGTGCTTGCGGGTCTCCGGAAGGAGGCTCCCGGCGCCGAGGTAGAGGAATTCGCCGCAGAACGCCGCCAGGATCCAGGCCAGGGCGCGGTCCGGCAGGGGCACGGCCGCGGCCAGCCCCAGCCCGGCCAGGGGGGCCGCGGCGTCCAGCATCAGGAAGATCCGGGCCAGGGGCTCCCCTTGGCCGTGGCGCAAAAGCACCACCACGGTGTTGAGGCCGTCGGTCATGTCGTGCACCAAAACGGCGCCGGCCACGATGACGCCCACGCTGGGGGCCACGCGGAAGGCCACCCCGATGGCGACCCCGTCCAGAAGGCTATGGAGGACCAGCCCCCCGGCCCCGACCAGGCCCATGGGATGCCCGTGGGCGTCGTCGTCATGGAGGTGGTGGGTCAGGAAAAAGCGGTCCACCATGCCGTAGAGGAAGAAGGCCCCCACCAGGACGCCCAGCAAGGCGCGGGCCGGGACGCCCCCGACCGCTCCGCGTTGGAGCGCCTCGGGCAGGAGGTCGAGGAAACTCACCGAAACGAGGCTGCCGGCGGAAAAGGCGAAGAAGTAGTGCTGGCCCTCCCGGTGGCGCAGGATCAGGACGCCTCCGAGAAGGGTGGCCAGCGCGCAGGCCAAGCCGATGAGGAGTTGGGCATGGGGCATGCCCCCACCTTAATCGCTTCCGGGGCCGAAAGCTAGCGCGAGGCGGCCCGGGAGCAACTGCGGGCCGCCTCGCGCAGTTCCTCGAGGTTCCAGGGTTTGGGCAGGACCAGGGCCACGCCCTGGGCCCGGAGCTCCTCCCGCCTAAGGCCCCCCAGGGCCCCCATGAAGATCACGGAGGCCCCCGGGAACTTGGCCTTGATCAGGGGCAGGGCGGCTTCCCCGTCCATGTGGTAGCCCAAAATGCCGTCCAGGAAGATGACGCGGACCACCCGGGCGGCCTCGGGATCCATCTTCAGGGCGTCCTCGGCCGAGGCGAAGGCCCGGACCTCGAACATCCCGTTGAAGACGAGCTCGAGCGCGTCCCGGATGTTGGCCTCGTCCTCGATGACGACCATCGGTTCCATGGCGGCCAGTATAAGTCCGCTTTGAGCGGACTGACAGGAAAATTCAAGCGAGTAGGCTGGCCCCATGCCCAAACCCTTCGCCGACCGGATCCAGAGGAACATCCGCCGCTTGGTGCGTCGGCGCGCCCTGACGATGGAGGCGGTGGCCCTCGATTCCGGCCTTTCCCGAGCCTATTTCTTCGACATCCTCATGGGGCGCCGCTCCCCGGGCCTGGGCAGCCTCGCCAAGATCGCCTCCGCGCTCGACACGGACGTCACCGAACTGCTGCGCCCCTGAGGGGAGCCGGGGCCGGGCCGTTTTCAGGCCCCCGGCTGCAGCCCCACGCCGCGCGGTCCGTCCTCCCCGCGGGGGGGCCCGTCCACCTTCCGGTACACCAGCATCGCCAACACCCATAGCGCCAGGAACAGCAACGCCGAACCCACCCCCAGGGTGGTCAGGTTCAGGCCGTCCAGCCAGCCCCACACCCCGCCCTTCAAGCCCAGGCCGGTGGCCGCGACCTGGAGCCACTCCACGGTGCCGATGCCGAAGGCGATGACCACGGAGATGCCGGTCATGGCGAGGTTGTAGAGGGTCTTGCGCCGCGGATCGGTGAAGGCCCAGCGGTAGGCGAAGAGCATGAGCACCGAATCCGAGGTGTCCAGGAGCATCATTCCGGCGAAGAAGAGGGACAGGCAGACGAAGGCCATGGGCAGGGGCAGGGCCGTGGAGGCCGCCGCGTTGGCCGTGGCCGCCAGGACCACCATCTCGGTGGCGGTGTCGAAGCCCAGCCCGAAGAGCACGCCCACCGGGAACATCTGCCAGCTCGCGCGGACGCTGCGGTAGAGCCGGCCGAAGTAGCGGTTCATGAAGCCCCGCAGCCGCGACTCGGCCTCGAACTGCTCCACGCTGGTGCGGCCCTCCCGCAGGCGCCGGTAGCTGTCGAGGATCCCCAGAAGCACCGGGACGTTCATCAGGGCCAGGGCGTAGAGCACCGCGGCGCAGACCGTGCTGCCGACCTCGTCGATGCGGTCGGAATAGCGGGTGAAGTCCCGCTTCAGCCAGAGTTCCCCGACCACCAGGAGGGAGGCCATGGCCAGGACCGCCACGGAATGACCCAGGGAAAAGAAGAAGCCGACCCCCACGCTCCTCTGGCCGTCGTTGGCGAGCTTGCGCGTGACGTTGTCGATGGCCGCGATGTGGTCGACGTCCATGGCGTGGCGCAGGCCCAGGATGAAGCACAACGTGGCCAGGGCCAGGACCGCGGGCCAATGGTGGCCGGCCTGCTCCAGGACGGGCGTGGACCCGAAGGTGAAGCCGGGATGCCTGCGGGTGTACTCGAAGGCCAGGGTCCACCCTGTCCCCCCCATCAGGAGGATGGGCGTGTACACCAGGGCTAGGCGCGCCGCAAAGGCGGAGTTCCGGGGCCGGGCGTCCCCGGGACGATGGGAGGGTGGGTTGGACAAGGCCATGGGGCACCGCGAGAGGGTGGCGGGTTGCCCCCCAGTCTAGCCCTTGATGAAATTAATTTTCAATAGAAAACGAGGACGGATCCCGGCCGGGATCCCCCAGGCGCTTGGCGCGGCGCGGGGCCGCGGTCCGGCCGCCTCCCTTGCGGAGGCGCCACGCGCGGGCCTGTCCCAGGCGCAGCAGCAGGAGCCCGGCCACGGCGGGGTCCTTGGCCAGCACCGGGCTGAGACGGAACTCCAGAGAGGGATGGCGCCGAAGGCACTCCTCCAGCGCCGCGGGCAGGTCGACGCGGACATGGCGGCCCTCCACCAGGAACAGCGGCAGGACGCGGACCTCGCGGACACCGGCCGCGGCCAGCGTGCCGGCGGCCTCGGGAAGGCTGGGCCCGCACAGGGACAGATAGGCGTCGGTCCATAAGGCGTCGGGATGGAGCCGGTTCATCCATGCGCACAGCGGGCGGAAGGGGCGCCCCTGGCGCGTGCCCCGGGATCCGTGGCCCAGCAGCACCACCGCGGGACGGGCCCCGCCCCGGTCCGGCCGCTTCACTCCAGGGTCCAGTTGATCGGCAGCAGCAGCGTGCAGGGGAAGGGCTTGCCCGTGCCGTCCTCGCAGGGGCTGAAGCGGGCCGCCTTGAGCTTGGAGATGGTCTCGGCGTCCAGCGACGGGTCGGCCGACTTCACCAGGCGGACGTCGCGGACCACGCCCTGGTCGTCGAGCAGGACCTGGACGATCACCTCGCCGGTGATGTCCTTGAGCCGGGCCGCCTCGGGATAGTCGTCCTCGGTGATCTGGCCGTCGAGCCATTCGGGCTTGCGCACCGCCTGGGAGGCCGAGGCCCAGTCCCCAGGGTTGCCCGGGCACGGCGCCGGGCAGGGGGGGCTGGCCGCGGCGGCCTCCTGCACCGGCGCGGGCTTGGGGGGCACCTTGGGGGGCGG
>DAIDJD010000191.1 GCA_027451505.1 candidate division FCPU426 bacterium | reverse complement strand
CCCGGCGCTGACGTTGGAACCAGCTCCTCCCGCGGCCGACACCGTGTCGCCGCTGGGCGCGCCCCCTCCCGAGCCTCCCGAAGAGGCCGCCGGGCAATTCGCGCACCCTCCGTTCGATCCGCCACCTCCCCCTCCCGGGGCGACGAGGCTCCCGAAGGCCGACGCGCTTCCCTTGGAGCCCGAAGCGGAACCTCCAGCCCCAACCGCGATGACGTAGCTGGTCTCGGTCAACCCCATCGCCGCGGTTTCCACGTCACCGCCCCCGCCCCCGCCGCCGCGGTCGCCACCGCCGGCTCCGCCCCCACCGACGACCAGGACCTCGACCAACCCGTTGGGGATGGTGGTCGGGGTCGGCGTGACGGACGGGGTCGGGGTCGCCGTGGCCGTCGGCGTCGCGCTGGACGTAGGACTGACCGTGAAGCTCGGAGTTGCGGTGGGGCTCGCCGTAACCGTGCTGGTGTCGGTCCATGTCGGCGTCGCCGAGGTGGCGGCCAAGTTGGGGCACCCCAGTAGTCGCCATTCGTAGACCCCTCCCGCGCCCGCGGTGGTGGCGCGGACCACCACGCGCCAGTTCAACGCCGTGATGGGGGCGGGGAACGCGTCATCGCTCTCCCAAAGAGGACCGTTCCGGAAAAATGGCGGGTAAAGGGGGATGTGCTCGACCGCGGTGAGCCAATGGTTGGGCTGGCCCGGCAAGGCGCAATCGTATTGGATTTCGTAATCCGTGGGATACCAGGTCCCGCCCGGAGCCGCGGTGCCCACCACCAACTGCGAAAGTCCTATGGGCTCCGGATTGCCGAAGCTGACCTCGAAAGTCCAGGGAGCTCCGACGGAAACCATGCTGGTCGTGTCGCCGTCGTTCAGGGCGCTCGCGGGGACGCCGCCGTTCTGGGCCAGGGCGAAATTCTCCGGGTCGGGACAGGCCGGGGCCGGGGTATAGGTCGGCGTGGCCGTGGTCAGGGCCAGATCGGCGCAACCCCAAAGCTGGATCTCGTCCAACTGCTTCACCTTGCCGGTCGGGGCGGCCTGGATGATCCGCAGGCGGAAGCGTTGGGCAACCGGGTCGGGTAGGGCGGCATCCTGGCGCCAATAGTTGATGACCCCGTTGTAGGTCCCCTCCTGGTCCGTTGCCGTGGCCTGTAGCCCGCTGTCAAAGGCCTCGGTCCAAAGCCCTGTGGTGGGGTCCTCGAAGTCCAGGATCCAGTGGTCCAACCACGAAACGCCCGCGTGGTCGTCGACCGACGTGGTGTGCAGGGAAAGTCCCCGGATCATGCGCACAGCCGCCAGGTTGACGTAATAGACGCTGCCCGCGGTCGGGCTGGGCGACGTGAACTGGGTGAAGGCATAGTCCGCGAAATCCCCGTCGCCCAGGACACCGGCTTCCTGGGCACCGTTTTGGGTGGAAGCCCAATTCAGGACCGGGCTGCTCCCGCAACCCGGTCCCGGGGTGAAATTCGGCGTCGGCGCCGGCACGGGCGGTTCGCCGCAACCCCAGGCCTCCACCTCAGTGCCGCCCCCGCCCGGGACGATCGTGGTCCCGGGCGCGAGTTGAATGAGCAGGCCGTCGGCCCAGGTCACGGGAAAGTCGAATTCCAGGCGCCAAATTCCGTCGCCCTCCTGGGTCGAGGTCCATCCGCCGGCCAAAGGTTGGTTGGTCTGGGCAACGGGATCGTAGAGGCTGACGCTGATGCCGGACTGGTCGGTGGTGGACCAGACGACCACGGACTGGAGGGGGCGGCTTTGGGGAAAGACCAGGGTCAGGTCCGAAAAATCGGCCCAAAAATACGCGACGTCCTGGGTGTCGCCGTCGTTCCAAGCCGGCAGGCCGCATGCCCCACCCGCCACGCATCCGTCGGCCTGTGAGGCGAAGTTGGTCCAACCCGGGCAGAGCGCGGGCGTTTCGGTCGCGGTCACGGTGGGCGAGTCCGATGGAGTGGGCGAGTCCGTGGGCGACGCGGGAGTCGGCGACTCGCTGAAGGTCGGCGTCACGGACCAAGTGGGAGAGACGGTGGGACTTGAGCTGGCGCTGGGCGTCGCCGTTGCGCTGGGTGAAGGGCTGAAACTTCCGGTGGCCGTGGGCGAGGGGGTGGACGTCCCGCTGAAACTGAACGTCGGACTCACGGTCGCGGAGGGGGTGGCCGTGTAGGTGGGCGTGGCCGTGGGGCTGGACGTGGCCGTGTCGCTTAGGGTCCAGGTCGGCGAGATGGTCGAGGTGCCCGGGACGCCCGCGCCCACGGTCACCGCGACTTGGGCCGTCGCCGTAAGGCCGTCGCCGTCGGTGAGGGTCAACTCATAGACATAACCTCCGGCCGCCGGGGCCGGATTGTCGTCAAAAGAAAAGCTCTCCTGCGGCGCCGAAGTCGCGGTCAGGGGGACCCAAACGCCGGAGCCCGCGGCCTGCCGGGTGAGCGCATAGCTGAAGGGCATGACCCCAGTGGCGGGACGATTCCAGCCGAGTTGGACCATGCCGCCGCCCTGGCCATTGTTTACCCACGCTCCCGAAAGCACCGGAGTGGGCACTCCCGCGCTCCACCATGCGAGATCCGTGCCGTCGGCGGCCAGGACCAGCCGTCCGTCCGTGGCGGCCAGACCTGCGCCGTCCTGGACGGCCAGCGGCACGGCCATTTGCACCTGCGCGCTATGGTCCAAGGATACCGCCACCAAGGCTGTGGCAAGGCTGCCGCTGAGCACGTCCACAACCTGGTCCGAAAGCACGAGCGGCTGCGAGAGCCAATATCGGCCCGGAAAGGATTCCGTCCATACCTGGCTCAACGAATCCGTGTATTCCGCCAGTCCCGCGCCCGCGGCGTTGTCGTAGGCCACCAGAAGCTGCTGGGTCGACGGATCCCACGCCAAGCCGTCCACGGTCCCAAGGCTGGGCACCGTGGAGGTCACCACCCCGGATACGGGGTCCATGCGCAGGACCCTTCCGGAACTGTCGGACAGGAACAGGTCGGTCGTGCCGACCACGCACCAGGAACGGAATCCATACCCGGACAAGGGCGCGCTCCATTGGAGGGCCGGTGTCCAGCCCTGAGAGACCGCGTTCCAGGCTTGGAAGCCACCGCTGTAAAAGGGGAGGTAGGCCGAGGCGCTCGGGGAAACGCCCAAGCTGGGTCCTCCGGGTACGTAGGCCTCCAATCCGGGCAGGCGCACCAAACTCATCCAGACCGGCCCGCCCGCGTTTAGGGAAGCGTCCAAATCCAGAAGACCCAACTTTTGGTCGGCCAATACCAGGGTGAGCAAAGGCTGAGTTTCCGTGCCCGAAAGCGCGAGGGGCCCCTGAACCGCGGCGCCCAAATCCAACCGGCCAGCCAGGAGGCCGCTCTGCTTTTGGAACACATACAAGCTCGCCTCAGAGGGCACGACCAGATAAGGGCCCGCCAACACGGGCGCGGTCCACACCCCGCCGGGAAGCTTCACTTCCCCGTTGACCACGCCCGCGGTGCCCGAATTCCAGGCTAGGGATCCGGTGGAAAGCTGGACCGCCCGCACAAAACCGGCTCCCGTGGCCCAATAAGCGTTGTTTTCGTCCACGACAAGGGTATTGGAGGTGGCGGCACAGGACGTAAAGGTCAACGCCAAGGTCGAGACATTCAGCCCGGGCGCAACCTGAAAATGGTCCGCAGTCTGGAAGGCCTCCCGAGTGGCCGCGCCGGCCTGCTGCGACCAGTCCCCTGCATGCACATGGGAGGCGATGCCGAAAGAAAAAGTGGCCCCCAACGCAATGGTTCGAAACAAAGTGCTGTGGAGAAAGGCATATTGTAAATAAAAATAGTTCCGCCCTACCGGCCCCACCCCAAATCCCCCCCCACTAGGTGATGCTCTTTTTTCTTTTTTTGTAAATAAATATTACATTCTATAGACTAAAAATTCAAGTTTCCTTTGTATCTTAATTGCATCATTTCTGTGAAGTCGTGAGCTGGACTCGTGTCCCCCTTAAAAAGGGTTCAACTTCGCGGTTTTTGGGTGGCCGGGTTTCGCGCAAGAGGGCGCCCTCAGCCCCGCACGGCCCAGTACCATCCCCCGCCCTCGCGCACGAGGCGGCCTCCCGAAGCCTCCACCCTCTGGCGGACGACCTCCGGCGGGATCCCGTTCATCAACACCTCGACGTCCGGGAGGGCTTGCGGGCCGTGGCGCAGGCGGCGGTAGACCCGCAACCAAGACCGCGGAACCAGGGACCTCAGCGCCACGCGCCAAGCCCGGTCCTCGGCCGACTCCGGCACCTGGAAGACCGCCGTCGCTCCGGGTTTGAGGACCCTCAGGAATTCGCCCACATAGGCCAGGGCCAAGGGCGGGGGCAGGTGCTGGAGCACGATGTCGCTGAGGACGAAGTCCACGCTGGCGGAGGGCTGGAACGAAAGGTCGGGGGCGGTGTTCAGGACCCAGCGGACCCTGCCTCCGCTGCGGTCGAATCCGCGGGCCTTGTCCAGCATGCTGGCGGCCACGTCGACGGCGACCACCTCGCCGAAGCGCCGCGCCAGGGGAAAGGAAAGACGGCCCACGCCGCAGCCGAAGTCCAGGGCCCGCCCCTCGGAGGAGGGCTTTATGCCGCGGCCCTCCAGGTCCCGAAACAGCGCCTCGATCTGGCGTTCGCCGGTGCCGAAAAATTCGCCTTCCTGCCAGCGCCCGCCGCGCATGTCCCTGCGGGTCAGGACCGCCCATAGGGGGTCCTCGGCGCCCAGGGCCTGCCAATGCCGGCCGACCTCCTCGACTTGGCGTTCCAATGCTCCGGCGCGATCCGCCGCCGCGTCCCGACGCTCCATCCCCGTCCCCCGGAATCCCCGGGCCCGGCCTCCCCGCCCGCGGCGGCTCTTGGGCCCTACGCCAAATACTCCCGGGCGGCCCCGGCGATGGACTCCATCACGTCCCGGAAGCGGCCCAGGTCGGGCTCCAGAAGGGTGACGCGGAAGCCCTCCAGGTCGCTGTTGAAGCCCGAGGAAAGGGGCACCACGCAGACGCCTCGCGAGGCCAGCAGTTCGTACACGAAGCGCTTGTCGCGGTGCGGGGTCCCCAGCAGCGGGCGGATGATCTCCCCGGCCGCCGCGTTCATGGGCTTGAGGCTCTGGCCGTCCCGCAACGCGCCGGGCTTGAAGAGCACGGTCATGTAGAAGGCGCCGTGGGCCTTATGGACGAGAAGCCCGGGCACGCGCGAGAAGATCCCGTGGGCCAGGTCGGACTTCTCCTTGTAGCGGGCGTTGCGGCCGGCCAGGTAGGGGTAGTAGCGGGGGTCGCCCATGACCTGGGGCAGCACCCTCTGGGGCAGGGTCGTGGAGCAGACCTCCAGCATCTTGGCGTCGTTGACGCTCTTGGCGTAGCGGGCGAAGGCGGGGTCCTTGTCGCGGTTGTAGAACTCCACCCAGCCGCAGCGCGAGCCGGGCCAGGGGAACTCCTTGGAGATGCCGCGCATGGCGATTCCGGGCACGTCGCCGATGACCCCGGCCAGCTTGCGGTGCGGGGCCTCGCCGTAGGCGAGGTTGGAGTAGATCTCGTCGGAAACCAGGAAGAGGCCGAATTCGCGGGCCAAGTCCACGACCCGGCGCAGCACCGCCTCCGGGTAGACCATGCCCGTGGGGTTGTCCGGGTTGACGATGAGGATCCCGGAAACGCCGGGATGGGCGAGGATCTTGGCGCGCAGGTCGTCGAGGTCCGGGTGCCAGCCCCGGGCCGGGTCCAGGCGGTAGGTCAGGTGGGGGGCGCCGGCGTGGGCGGCCTCGGCCGAGGAATGGGTGGAGTAGGCCGGGTTGGGCCCCAGGACCCGGGCCTTGGGGTGGAGGTAGTTGTAGATCGTGGAGATGGCGTCGCCCAGGCCGTTGAAGAACAGGATGTCGTCGGCCGTGATGCGGACGCCGCCCTCAAGGTTGCGCTCCCGGGCGATGTATTCGCGGGTGGCCAGGAGGCCCTTGGTCGGGGAATAGCCGTAGCTGGAGTCGTCCTCGGCCACGGTCCGGGCCACGATCTCCTTGATCCAGGCGGGCATGGTCTCGCCCTTGGCGATGGGGTCGCCGATGTTCTCCCAGACCACCGGAACACCGGCCTGGACCAGGCGCAGCCCCACCTCGACGATCTCGCGGATCTCGTAAGTCAGCTCGCCGGCGCCCGGATGGATGATGTCGTTGCGCATGCCTTCCCTTCGCGCTGGAGGATGGCGGCTAACGTACCCCCGCGGCCCGGCCCAGACAAGCGCAAATCCCGCGCCCCTGCGCCTTGCGCCGGGGGGGCCCTCCGCCGTAGAATGGCGGCCTTCGAGTCCCTACGCCCCCCTTGAATCCCCCATCCGGAGAACCCCCATGGCCAGC
>DAIDJD010000190.1 GCA_027451505.1 candidate division FCPU426 bacterium | reverse complement strand
CGCGCGCTCGAATTCGCGCGCCACTCGGGTGCGAGCCGGTTCTTGTTTTTAAGCTCGGGCGCAGTCTACGGACGGCAATCACCAGATACGCCCTATCTTTCAGAAAACGCTTCGACGCCTAATCTTAAGATTAACTCTCGCTCCGCCTATGGAGAAGGCAAGCGCGCGGCGGAAAACCTCTGCCTCGAATTCGCGAAAAACTCGAATCTTGAGCCTCAGATCGCCCGCTGTTTCGCTTTCGTGGGGCCCTACCTTCCTCTCGATGCCCATTTCGCGGTCGGAAACTTCATCCGCGATGCGATGCACGGGGAAAAGATCCTGGTCCAGGGCGATGGCATCCCCCTGCGCTCCTATCTTTACGCCGCCGATCTCGCGCATTGGCTCTGGACGATTCTCGCCAAAGGCAAGCCTGGACGGCCCTATAACGTCGGTTCGGAAAGTGCGATCTCGATCCTGGATCTCGCGCGCGCTGTCGCAACCGTCATTCGCCCCGAGATCGAGATTCGAACCACGAAATCGCCTGTATCAGGACAAAATCCCGAACACTATGTCCCGTCCACGAAAAGGGCGCGAGAAGAACTGGGTTTAAAACAAACCGTGGATCT
Source organism: candidate division FCPU426 bacterium (assembly GCA_027451505.1). Classification (GTDB taxonomy): domain Bacteria; phylum Oederibacteriota; class JAJYGY01; order JAJYGY01; family DAIDJD01; genus DAIDJD01. Next base: position 11,316 of record DAIDJD010000190.1, on the reverse strand, counting down.
GGCAGAATCCATTCAAAGGACCGCGCAATGGCTGAGAAAAAGCTGATTTCCATCGTCACGCCCTGTTACAACGAGGAAGGTAACGTCAGGCAAGTTTACGAAGAAGTGAAAGCCGTCTTCGCAAGCCTTCCCGCCTATTCTTACGAGCACATCTTTATCGACAACGCTTCCAATGACAAAACCGTCGCCATTTTGAAAGCCATCGCGCTCACGGACAAGAACGTGAAAATCATCGTCAACGCCCGGAACTTCGGCCATATCCGCTCGCCCTTCCACGCCCTGATGCAGGCCCAAGGGGACGCCGTGGTGTCCCTGGTGGCGGACTTCCAGGATCCGCCGGAGCTCATCCCCGAGTTGGTGCGACGCTGGGAACGCGGCTACCGCATCGTGGCCGCGGTCAAGAGCGGGAGCCGGGAGTCGGCGCTCTTCTTCGCCGTGCGCCGGCTGTACTACTGGCTGGTGGGCCGCCTTTCCGAGGTCCGCCTGATCCCGAACTTCACCGGCTTCGGGCTGTACGACCGCAGGGTCATCGAGATCCTCCGGGGAATCGACGACCCCTATCCGTACTTTCGCGGGCTGATCTGCGACATCGGCTTCGAGCCGTCCCTGGTCCCCTATGTCCAGCCCCAAAGGCGACGCGGCTTCACCAAGAACAACTTCGGCACCCTCTACGACCTCGCCATGCTCGGGATCACCACCCATTCCCGGGTGCCCCTGCGCCTGGCGACCATGGCCGGGTTCGCCCTTTCGGGGCTGTGCTTCCTCGCGGCGCTCGGGTACCTCGTCTACAAGCTGCTCTTCTGGAACTCCTTCTCGGTGGGCATCGCCCCTATGGTGATCGGGGTCTTCTTCGTGGCCGCGGTCCAGCTGCTGTTCATCGGAATCCTGGGGGAGTACCTGGGCAACATCCAGACCCAGGTGCTCAAACGTCCCCGGGTCGTGGAGCGGGAGAGGATCAACTTCTGATGGCCCGGCCGCGGATCCTGCTCACCGGTGGCTCCGGGTTCATCGGCGGCAACCTGCTCAAATCCCCCTTGGGGGACCGGTTCGACCTGGAGGCGCCATCGCGCGCCGAACTGGACCTGCTCGACACGGACGCGGTCGACGCCTACTTCGCGGAGCGCCGTTTCGACGCCGTGGTGCACGCCGCGGGCAAGCCCGGGCACCGCAACGCCCCGGACCGCGACGCGCTGTTCTACAGCAATGTGCGGCAGTACATGAACCTGGCCCGCCACGCGTCCGCAGTGGGGCGCATGGTGGTGCTGGGGTCGGGTGCGGTCTACGGAATGGAGCACTACCGGCCGCGCATGGCCGAGGACACTTTCGGCCGCCATGTGCCCGCCGACGAGCACGGGTTTTGCCGCTACGTCTGCGGGCTCCACGCCGAGGCCAGCGCCAACATCTACGACCTGAGGCTCTTCGGGGTCTTCGGCCCGGGGGAGGACTATGCCATCCGCTTCATCTCGAACCTGATGTGCAAGTGCCTTCTGGGACTGCCGCTCACCATGAACCAGGACCGCGTCTTCCACTACCTCGACGTCGCCGATCTCGCGCCGATTCTGGGGGACTTCCTGGAGCTGCCCCGTCCGGGATTCCACGCCTACAACGTCGTGCCCGACGAGGCGGTGTCCCTGCTCGACCTCGCCCACCGGATCCGGGACATCGCCGGGCGGCCGGACCTGCCCATCGTGGTCCGCCTTCCGGGCCGGGGCGCGGAATACACCGGGGACAACGCCCGCCTGCGGCGCGAGTTGCCGGGGCTGCGGATCACCCCCTTGGGGGATTCGTTGGCGCGCCTTTACGCTTGGTACCGGGCGCGGATCCACCTGATCCGCCGCGAGGAACTGCTCCATGACAAATGAGCCGCAGCGTGTCGCCGACTACATGGCCCGCCGCCTGGTCGAGGTCCACGGCTTCCGCCACGCCTTCCTGGTCACCGGGGGCGGGGCCATGCACCTCAACGACGCGCTGGGCCGGACCCCCGGCTTGGGCCTCGTGTTCCAGCACCACGAGCAGGCCTGCGCCATGGCCGCCGAGGGCTACGCCCGCGCCTGCGGCCGGCCGGCCCTGGTCAACGTCACCACCGGCCCGGGCGGCACCAACGCCCTCACCGGGGTCTTCGGCCAATGGACCGATTCGGTCCCCGCGCTCTACGTCTCCGGCCAGATCCGCTTCGAGACCTCCATCCACGCCCATCCGGGGGTGTCCCTGCGCCAGGTCGGGGACCAGGAGGTCGACATCGTCCGCCTGGTGGCCCCACTGACCAAATTCGCGGCCACCGTGCGCGAACCGAGGCAGGCCCGCCGCCTGCTGGACAAGGCCGTTCGCCTGGCCGTGACCGGCCGCCCCGGACCGGTTTGGCTGGACGTGCCCCTGGACGTCCAGGCGGCCCCGGTCCGGGAGGCGGACATGGAGGCCTATGATCCTTCCGAGGATCCGGAGCCGGTGCCCGACCCTCCCGGGGCCGTGGAGGCCGCCTTCGCCTTGCTGAAGGGCGCGCGCCGCCCCGTGCTCCTGGCAGGGCATGGTCTGCGGCTGGCCCGGGCCCGGGCGGATTTGTTGCTCCTGGCGGAACGTCTTCGGATGCCCCTTCTAGGGACCTTCAACGGCGCCGACCTCGTACCTTCAAGCCATCCCGACTATGTCGGGAGGGTGGGGACCCTGGGATCTCGTGCCGGGAATTTCGCCCTTCAAAATTGCGACCTGCTTTTGGCCGTGGGCACGCGCAACAATATCCGCCAGGTGGGCTATTCCTGGCCGTCCTTCGCCCGGGCGGCGCGCAAGGTCGTGGTGGACATCGACCCGGCGGAGTTGCACAAACGCACCGTGGTCCCGGACCTGGCGGTGCGCATGGACGCCGGGGACTTCGTTCGAGGGCTTCTGTCCCGGGCCAAGGAGGGCGAACTTCCGGACTGGAGCGACTGGAGGGGGTGGTGCCTGGAGCGCCGCCGCCGCTACCCGGCCGAAGGGCCGCGCCCAGCGCGGAAGTATCCGGAGGGGGTCGATCCCTACGCCTTCGTGGCGGAGCTTTGCGAGGCCCTCCCCGAGGGTGCCGTGGTGGTCTGCGGCGACGGAACGGCCTCGGTGATCCCGTTTCAGGCCGCCGCCATCAAGGAGGGCCAGCGTTACATCTGGAATTCCGGCTGCGCCAGCATGGGGTACGACCTGCCGGCGGCGGTGGGGGCCGCGGTGGCCACGGGCGGGCCGGTGGTCTGCCTGGCCGGGGACGGAAGCGCGATGATGAACCTCCAGGAGCTCGAGACCATCGCCCATCGGCGCCTGCCCGTGAAGGTCTTCCTGCTGAACAACCGAGGCTACAGCTCCATCCGCCAGACCCAGAACGCCTACTTCGACGGGCGCCTCGTCGGGGTGGACCCGGCCTCGGGCGTGGGTTTCCCGGATTTCACGGCCGTGGCCCGGGCTTTCGGCCTGGAGACGTTGCGCATCGCCGCCCAGGGGGAAACCGCCGCCGCCGTGGCCCGGGCCCTGGCGCACGACGGGCCGGTGTTCTGCGAGGTGGCCCTACCCAGGGACTACGCGTTCGAGCCCAAACTTTCGTCGGCGCGGCTTCCGGACGGGCGCATGGTCTCCAAGCCCTTGGAGGACCTATCCCCCCTGCTGGAACGGCCCGAATTCCTGGAGAACATGCTCATCCCGCCCTTGCCGGAGTGACGCTCCCGGCCCCGGCCTATATCCTTGAAGCCGTCCACCGCGGATCGTCTTTCGGAGCCTCCCACCCCTCGCGGACACGGGAACGGCTTTTAGGCCATCGGGACGTTACCCCCGGGAAGGGCGTCTTGCGGAAGCCCCCCAAAAAGGGTTAAATCAAGCGGCCGGACCCGCCTTGGACGGGCCCCCCGCAGGAGGTCTGATGGTCGCAGGAAGCGGAATCTTCGAGGAACTCTTCGTCCTGGAGCTGGCCAACAACCATTGGGGCAGCCTGGAGAGGGGCCTGAAGATCGTCGAGGATTACAGCCGCGTGGTGCGCTTCAACGGGGTCAAGGCGGCCATCAAGCTGCAGATCCGGGACGTGGAGAACTTCATCCACAAGGATTTCCGCGAGCGGACCGACATCCGCTACATCAAGAAGACCCTGGACACCCGTCTGCCGTCCGAGGGCTACGCGGCCCTGGTGCGGGCCATACGCGCGGCCGGCTGCATCCCCATGGCCACCCCCTTCGACGAGGCCTCGGTCGAGCTCTGCGTCAAGCTCGACCTCGACATCATCAAGATAGCCAGCTCGGACCTCAACGACTGGTTCCTGATCGAAGCCATCGCCAAAACCCGCCGACCCGTCATCGTCTCCACCGGGGGCTCCGGGCTCAAGGACATCGACGACCTGGTCAAGTTCTTCAACCGCCGCAACATCCCCCTCGCGGTGAACCATTGCGTCTCCCTCTACCCCTCCGAAGACGCCGAGCTGGAGCTCAACCAGATCGACTTCCTTAAGGACCGCTACCCCGACAACGTCATCGGCTTCTCCACCCACGAGTATCACGACTGGGAACGCTCCATCCTCATCGCCTACGCCAAGGGCGCGCGCACCTTCGAGCGCCACATCGACATCGACGACGGGAAGCACCCGCTGTCCCCCTACAATTCCTTGCCCCCCCAGATCGACACGTGGTTCAAGGCCTTCCGCAAGGCCCAGGAGCTCTGCGGTCCCCCGGGGGTGCAGAAGCGCATCCCGCCGGCCCGCGAAGCCGCCTACCTCGATTCGCTCATCCGCGGGGTCTACGCCCGCCACGACCTGAAGGCCGGAGCGCGCCTCATCGACGAGGACGTGTACCTGGCCATCCCTTGGCAGGAGGGCCAGATGTCGTGCCGGGAATTCATGCGCGGGGAGCGCCTGGCCGTGGACGTGGCCAAGGACGCGCCCGTGCGGGTGGCCGACATCGAAAGCCCCTACCGTTGAGCCGGCGACCCGGGGGGCGTCCGTGAAGGTCGTGATCCTGGCCGGCGGCGCCGGCACCCGCCTGGCCGAGGAGACCGAGGCGAGGCCCAAGCCCATGGTCGAGATCGGGGGCCGCCCCATCCTCTGGCACATCATGAAGCTGTACTCGCGCCACGGCTTCGACGAGTTCGTGGTGTGCGTGGGCTACAAGGGCGAACTCATCAAGCAGTATTTCGCCGACTACCACCTGCGGCACTCGGACGTGACCTTCGACCTCCGCGGGAACCGGGTCACCAGCCACAGCAACCAGAACGAGCCCTGGAAGGTGACCGTGGTCGACACCGGGGCCGAAACCCTCACGGGCGGCCGCCTCAAACGGGTGCGCGAGCACCTCGCCGGCGAGGACGTTTTCCTCATGACCTACGGCGACGGCGTCGCGGACGTGGACCTGGGGGCCCTGGTCCGGTTCCACCGGGCCCACGGGAGGCTCGCCACGCTCACGGCGGTGACCCCCACCGACCGCTTCGGCGTGCTGACGCTGGAGGAGGACGGGCGGGTGTCGCGCTTCAAGGAGAAGCAGAAGTACCGGGACGTGCACATCAACGGGGGCTTCTTCGCGCTGTCCCCGCGGGTGCTCGACTATGTGGAGGGCGACTCCACGGCCTTCGAGCGCGAGCCCCTGGAGCGCCTCGCCGGGGAGGGGCAGCTCATGGCCTTCCGCCACGCGGGTTTTTGGCAGTGCATGGACACCCTGAGGGACCGCAAGTTCTTGGAGGGCCTCTGGTCGACCGGGCGGGCGCCGTGGAAAACCTGGGATTGAGGGACTTCTACCGCGGCCGTCGCGTCCTGGTGACGGGGCACACCGGCTTCAAGGGCGCTTGGTTGTGCTGGTGGCTCAAGGAACTGGGGGCTGAGGTGTCCGGATTCGCCCTGGCGCCCGAGGACGCCCGGGGCAACCTGTTCCGGCTCAGCGGGCTGGGCAAGGAGATGCGTTCGCTGGAAGGGGATCTCGGCGACGCCGCCGCGGTCCGCGAGGCCTTGGGCGTGCTCCGTCCCGAGTTGGTGGTGCACTTGGCGGCCCAGGCCTTTGTCCTGCCCTCCTACGACGATCCCGTCGGCACCTTCCGGGCCAACACCCAGGGCACCGTCCACCTGCTCGACGCCTGCCGCCGCGAAGCCTCGGTGAGGGCCGTGCTCGTGGCCACCTCGGACAAATGCTACGACCCCGCCGCCGGGCCGGGCCCCCACGCCGAGGGCGATGTGCTGGGCGGGCGGGACCCCTACGCCGCCAGCAAGGCCATGGCCGAGCTCGCCGCGGCGTCCTTCCGGACCTCCTTCTACGCGCCGGCCGGGGTGGGGCTGGCCACCGCCCGCGCCGGCAACGTAGTCGGCGGCGGGGACTTCGGGGCCCGCCGCCTCCTGCCCGACTTGGTCGAGTCCGCCGCGGCCGGCAGGCCCGTGGCGTTGCGCCATCCGGGAGCGACCCGCCCTTGGCAGCACGTTCTGGACGCCCTGCGGGGCTATCTGACCCTGTTGATGCGCCTGCGCGGCGATCCCGCGCGGCATTCCGGAGCCTACAACTTCGGGCCCGGACCGGCGGCAGGGGAGTTGACGGTGCGCGAGGTCGCCGAAACCTTCATCGCGGCGCTTGGCCGCGGCTCGGTCACGGTGGACCCGGCCCCCGCGGAGGGCCGCGAGGCCGAAACCCTGCGCCTGGACCCGGCGAAGGCCGCGCGGGAGTTGGGCTGGAGCTGCCGCCTGTCCATGCGCGAGGCCGTGGAGTCGGCCGCGCGCTGGTACGCAGGCCACTTGGCCGACCCCCAAGGAGCCCGGGACCGAACCCTGGCGGAGATCCGCGCCCACATGGAGGGCGCCTAGATGGGGCAAGACGGTGGGAAGGGGAGCATCCTGGAGGCCGTTTCGGCCTACCACGACCGGGCCTTCGCGCCCCGACCCTTCGTGCCCGGGTCGACCCCGGTCCCCGTGTCCGGACGGGTCTTCGGGGCCCCGGACCTGGTCTCCCTGGTGGAGGCCGCCCTCGACTTCTGGCTCACCGCGGGACCCTTCAACGACCGTTTCGAGGCGGGCCTGGCCGAATTCCTCGGGGCGCGCAGTGTGCTGACCGTGAACTCGGGCTCCTCGGCCAACCTGCTGGCCTTCGCCGCCCTGACCTCGCCCTTGCTCAAGGACCGTGCCCTCAAGCCCGGGGACGAGGTGCTGACCGTGGCGGCCGGCTTCCCCACCACCGTCAATCCGATCCTGCTCCACGGCTGCGTCCCGGTGTTCGTCGACATCGAACTGGGCACCTACAACGCCCTGCCTGGTGCCCTCGAGGCCGCCCTCACCCCCCGCACCCGGGCGGTGGTCCTGGCCCACACCCTGGGCAACCCCTTCGACGCCGGCGCGGTCGCGGAGCTGGCGCGACGCAAGGGACTTTGGTTCGTCGAGGACTGCTGCGACGCCCTGGGCTCCACCTTGGGGGGCCGGCAGGTGGGTTCCTTCGGCCACCTGGGGACCCTCAGCTTCTACCCCGCCCACCACATCACCACGGGCGAGGGCGGGGCCGTCTTCACCTCGGATCCGGTCCTGGCGAAGGCTGTGGAGTCGCTGCGGGACTGGGGCCGGGACTGCTGGTGCGCCCCCGGCCACGACGACACCTGCGGCCGCCGCTACGGCTGGGAATGGGAGGGCCTGCCCCGCGGATACGACCACAAGTACGTCTATTCGCACCTGGGCTATAACCTCAAGATGACGGACCTGCAGGCGGCCGTCGGGGTGGCCCAGCTCGCGCGTCTGGAGGAGTTCGGCGCGCGCCGGCGGGAGAACTTCAGGGCCTTCCTGGGCATGCTCCAGGGCCTGGAGGAGGTCTTCATCCTGCCCCGGGCCACGCCCGGGTCGGACCCTTCCTGGTTCGGCTTCCCCTTGACCCTGCGCGAAGGGCTGCCCTTCACGCGCGAGGACCTGCTGCGCCGCCTGCAGGAGGCCAAGGTCGGGGCCCGCCTGCTCTTCGGCGGCAACCTCACGCGCCAACCTTACATGAAGGGCCGCGCCTTCCGGACGGCGGGCCCCCTGGAGGCCAGCGACAAGGCCATGCGGGACACCTTCTGGACCGGCGTCTTCCCGGGCCTGACCCCGGAGATGCTGGCCTACAGCGCCGGCGTGGTCGCGGACTTCGTCCGCGGGCGCTTGGGGTGAGGACCATGCTGGGACGCGTCCGCTCCGCGCTCGAGTCGGTGGGGGACTTCGCCGCCTTCGCCGTGCGCGCCACCTACAAGGGCGTGCGCCACCCGCTGAAGCCCCGCGAGCTGGTGGAGCAGGCCTACGTCATCGGCTGGCAAACCCTGCCGGTGGTGCTGTTCGCGGGCTTCTTCGCCGGGCTAAGCCAGACGCTGTTCCTGGAGAGCGAGCTCGACGAGTACGGCGCCAAGATGACGGTGGGCCGCGTCCTGGGAGTGACCACGATCCGCGAACTGGGCCCCCTGGTGGTGGGGCTCATGCTCATCGGCAGGGTGGGCGCCGCCTTCGCCGCCGAGATCGGCAGCATGAAGGTCAACCTTCAGGTCGAGGCCATCGAGGCCCTGGGGCAGGACGCCGAGCGCAAGCTCGCCAGCCCCCGCATCTGGGGCATGACCCTGACGGCGCTGCCCCTGGTGCTGCTCACGAACCTCAGCGTGCTCGTCGGCGGCTGGGTCGTGTCGACCGTGAGCAACGGGATGTTCTGGTACCAGGCCCAGATGGCCGTCTACATGCGCCACGTCAGCTCGACGCTGGTGAAGCCCTTCGTCTTCGGCTGGATGATCTCCGTGATCGCCACCTGGTACGGGCTGCGCACCGAGGGGGGCGTGCGCGGGGTGGGGCGCTCGGTGAGCGGGACCGTGGTCACCGCCTGCGTCTGGCTGTTCATCGTCAACGCGCTGGTGGGCATCGTGATGCTGGCCTGGATGGGGGTCTAGATGGAGGCGCCCCTGCTCGAGGTCGAGGACCTCCACTTCGCCTACGAGGAGGGGAGCCCGGTTCTGGAGGGGGTCGGGCTCACCGTGCGCCGGGGCGAGACCCTGGCGGTTCTGGGCGGATCCGGCTCGGGCAAGAGCACCCTGCTGAGGCTGCTCATGGGCTTCGAGACCCCGGAGCGGGGCTCCATACGGCTGGAGGGCCGGGACGTGGGGAGCCTGAGGCCGTCCGAGTGGGTGGCGCTCAGGCGCCGCATGGGCATGGTCTTCCAGGAGGGGGCGCTCTTCGACAGCCTGACCGTGGGCGAGAACGTCGGCTACTACCTGCTGGAGCACGGCATGGACAACCCCCGCGACCTGCCCGAGGTGGAGCGGCGCGTCCGGGAGACCCTCCGTCTGGTGGGTCTGGAGTCCAGCATCGACCGCATGCCCTCCGAGCTCTCCGGAGGGATGCGCCGAAGGGTCTCCGCCGCGCGCACCCTCATCTACAGCCCGGACCTCATCCTTTACGATGAGCCCACGACCGGCCTGGACCCCGCCACCTGCGAGAACTTCTGCGCGGTGATGAACGACATCAAGCGGGAGCGCCACGCCGCCGGAATCCTGGTGACCCACAACCTCGACGACGCCTGGGCCGTCGCCGACCACTTCGTCCTGCTGCGCGCCGGCCGCTGCCTCTGGAAGGGGCCGGCGGCCGCGCTCAAGGCCATGCCCGGGGACACGTTGATGAAGTTCTTCAGGGGGGAGGACCTGTGAAACGCAGCCTGGAGCTGGCCCGCATGAACCTGCGCGTCGGCGTGCTTTCCGTGGCGGCCTTCCTGCTGCTGGTGTGGGTCCTCTTCTTCCCGGTGCGGGGGGTGAGTCCCTTCGGCGGACGCGTGCGCTTCGTCGGCTACTACGGCCGCGTCGACGGTCTGCGCCGCAGCGCCCCGGTCTTCTTCCGCGGCACCGAGGTGGGCGCGGTGGAGGACGTCACCATCGTGCCGGACCGCCCCGATGCCCCCCTCAAGGTCGTGGTCAGCGTGCGCCGGGACATCCTGCCCCTTCTGCCGAAGGACCTGCGCATGGACATCGTGGCCCAGGGTCTGCTCGGGGACGTGTTCATCGACCTGGCCGCCGGGCGCCTGCGCCGACCCGGCGAGCCTCTGCTGGCCGATGGGGACGTCCTGGCCACCCGCCCCTACGCCAGCGTGCTGACCGGGATGAACGACCTCAGCTCGAAGGTGCGCACCCTGCTCGACCAGGTCAACGCCCTGCTGGCCCAGGTCCGCGCCGGGCGCGGCACGGCCGGACAGATCGCGGTCAATCCCCAGCTCTACTACCGCATGTCCGAGGCCCTGGCCTCGCTCAAGGCCGCCACCGACCGCATCGGGACCATCGAGGACACGATCAACACCAAGCTGCTGGACGCCAAGACCAAACAGGCGGTCGACGACGCCGTGGCCAGCGCCCAAAGGGCCCTCCACGGCGCCGATGAGCTCACGGCCAAGGCCCAGGCCCTGCACTGGCACCTCAACTTGGGCATGCAGAAGTACGCCGGACAGCTGTACGGGGCCTACTTCGGCATGCGCATCGTGCCCAACAACCGCCGCTACTACGAAGGCGGGGTGGAGTACTTCAACGAAAGCCTGCCCTTCACGGCCCACGACAACACCTTGGGCGAGGGCTTCATAGGCTACGACGCGTTCCTGGCGCTGCGCCTGGGGTCCTCACCGGTGTTCTTCCGCGGGGGCATCAAGCGCAGCAGCCCGGACTTGGGCCTCGACTGGCGCCTCTACGAGCAGCGGAGCTGGCTGCCCTTCGAGGTCGACTTCGACGCCTACCACTTCGGCAACCCCGTGCCCCAGCTCGACGTGGTGGTCAACTACGAGTTCGCCCACGATTTCAACCTGAACCTGGGCGTGGAAAACATGATCTCCGGGGACCCCCAGTTCCGGGCCGGCCTGGAGTTGATGTACGACGACGAGGACTTCACCACCATGCTGGTGAAGGCCCGCACCGGGCTGTAAAGCGGCTGCCTCTGCTGGAGGAGGCAGCCGCTTGAGAATATTCCAATATATGGTAATAAGTTCCGTTTATAGGGACAGTCCGGTTGTCTTTTTTTGTGGATTGACAATTTAGAAATATTTTGTCAACATTTGCCCGAGAGAAAAGCAATTGTCCGGAGGGGGCCATGGACAAGCGTCGAAGTATTCCATTTGTTCAATTAAATTTTTGCATATCGAATTTTTTTGGGCCTAAATCATGAATTCTTCGTCAAGAAATAACTTATTTACAATTCATAAATATACAAACGTGCTAAGAATAATGACTATATTTATTGCTATATACTGCGTGTCGAGCGCCCTGCGCGCAGCCACAGCCACAGCCACAGCCACAGCCACAGCCACAGCCACAGCCACAGCCACAGCCACAGCCACAGCCACAGCCACAGCCACAGCCACAGCCACAGCCACAGCCACAGCCACAGCC
>DAIDJD010000189.1 GCA_027451505.1 candidate division FCPU426 bacterium | reverse complement strand
ATGCGCGAGAACTCCGCCCCGGGCGCCACGCGGGCGCGGGCGCGCAGGACGAACACCTTGAGCCTGGCCCCGGCCGCCGCCGGGAGCCGGGCCTTATCCTTGGCCGTGGTCACCACCCACTCGGCCCCCCGCGGTTGGCGCTCCAATTCCGCGGGCGTGAAGGGGTGGTGGTCCGGAAAGCGCCATGGCAGGACCTCGGCGCCCAGGGCGGCCAAGGTGGCCTCGAAGCGCTCGGGGTGGCCCAAGCCGCTGAGCGCGGCGACGCGGCGTCCCTTGAGGGCACCCAGGGGGCGCCGCCGTCCCGCCGGCCACTCCTCAAGCCCGGCGGGGACGCGGTCGAGCCGGAACACCCGGCCCAGGCGCCACGGCCGGGGCAGCCCCGCGCGCAGGGCCTCTCCGACGAGCCCGTCCGGAGCGCCGCTGACCACCACGGCGTCGGCCAAGGCCGCCTGGCTCCAGGGTTCCCGGAAGGGCCCGGCCGGCAGGAGCCGCTCCCCGGCCATCAATTCGCCGTAGTCCACGGCCAAAAGATCGAAATTGCGGGCCACCTGCCAGCGCCTCTGGAACCCGTCGTCCAGCACCACGCAACGGGCTCCGGCGGTGGCCGCCGCGCGCGCCCCGCGCAACCGGTCCGGGTCGATCCACACGTCCGCGCCCGAAGCCTCGGCGTGCTCCGAGGCCTCGTCCCCGCAGGGCGGGCCGCCGGAGCCCACGCGCAAGGGCCGCGGGCCCGGCGCGGCGCGATATCCCCTCAAAACAATGGCCGGCTTCAGCCCGGCCCGCAGGGCCCGCTCGGCCAGGTCGCGCGCCAGGAAACTCTTGCCGGTCCCGCCCACGCTCAAGTTGCCCACGGACAGCACCACCGCACCCTCGACGCGCCCCGGGCGGCCGCGATGGAAGCACCGGGAAAACCACCAGCCCAGGCGGTAGAGGGCCGCCAACGGCGCGAACAGGCCCGCAGCCATCGGGCGCCGCCAAGGCTCACGCGGGAGGGTCATCATCCTTCCTCCCCAGGCGGACTCCGAACTCGCCGCCCCGGCTCAAACGCTGCGGCCCCTCGTCCCGCCAATCCACCTCGCCTTCCCCGCCGGTTTCGCTCACCTGACGGAAGCCCGCCAAGCCCTCCTCACGCCAGATCGGGGCCTTCCCCGAAAGGTCCGAGACCAGCAGCAGCTTCCAGGCTAGGTCGGCGGTGGCCTTGGAGGCCCCTGAGCGCTCCCGCACGCACTGGGCCCCGGCCTGGCCCATGGCCGCGACCTTGGAGGGATCCCGCAGCAGGCGCACCGATTCGGCCCCCAGGGAGGCCGAAGGGACCTGGAGCGCGGCGCCTTCGCCGAGCAGCGCCTCGGCGGCCTCGCGGAAGTGGCGCATGTGGGGCCCGAAAAGCACCGGGACCCCAAGGGCCGCGGGTTCCAGGGGGTTTTGGCCGCCGAAATCGGCGAAACCGCCGCCGACCCAGGCCAGCCCACCGCCCGCGGCGAGGGCGTAGAAGGAGCGCAGTTCGCCCAGCGTGTCCAGGACCAGGACCGGATCCTGGCCCGGGGCCTCCCCGCTGGAGCGGTTTCGGAAGGCCAACCGACGGGCCCGCAACGCCGCGGCCGCGGCCGGGATCCTGTCTTGGTGGCGCGGGGCCAACACCATCCGGGCCTCGGGGAACGCCTCCCGGACCCGCGCGAAGGCGTCGGCCACCACCGCCTCCTCGCCCGCACGCACCGAGCCCGCGACCACCACGGGCCCCCGGCCCTCCCAACCCAGCCCGCGCAGAAGTTCGTCCGTCCGGGCCGGAGGCTCCCCGGAGAGGTCGAATTTGGTGTTTCCCGCCACCACGACACGGGCCCGGCGGGCGCCCAAGGCGACCACCCGCCCGGCGTCCTCGGCGGACTGCATGGCGAACAGGTCCACGTCCTCGAGCACGCGCCGGAAAAATCCGCCCAGGCGCGCGTACCTGCGGAAGGA
>DAIDJD010000188.1 GCA_027451505.1 candidate division FCPU426 bacterium | reverse complement strand
GGCCACCGGGGCCAGGAGTTGGACGCGGGTGCCCTCGGGCAGGCGCAGCGCCTGGTCGACGATGGAGGACACGCTCTGGGCCCGGATGGGCCGGCCGCACTGGTGGCAGTGGGGTTCCCCCACCCGGGCGAAGAGCAGCCGCAAATAGTCGTAGATCTCGGTGACCGTTCCCACGGTCGAGCGCGGATTGCGCCCGTGGGTCTTCTGCTCGATGGCGATGGCCGGCGACAGCCCCTCGATGGAGTCGACGTCGGGCTTGTCCATCTGACCCAGGAACTGGCGGGCGTAAGCCGAAAGACTCTCCACATAGCGCCGCTGCCCCTCGGCGTAGATGGTGTCGAAGGCCAAACTGCTCTTGCCCGAACCCGACAGCCCCGTGATCACCACCAAGCGGTCGCGCGGGATCTCCAGGCTGATGTTCTTGAGGTTGTGCTGCCGCGCTCCGCGGATGACGAGCTTGTCGAGGGCCATCGGGCTCCATAAAAAGGGGGCGGGGGGCCCCGGGGTTCAGGGGCGGACCGCGCCGAGGTGGGGCGCGATCTCCTTCAGGGAGCGCCGGGCCATGGCGTCGGTCTCGCCGTCGTCGCTTCGCGACAGCACCCAGGTCCAATAGTCGCGGGCGCGGGACCATTCCTTCTGCTTCAGCAGCAGGTTGCCGTAGACGCGCAGGACCATCTGGGGCGCGTCGGGCCGTTCCACCTCGGGCAGAAGCACGCGCAGGACGTCCTTGGGGTCCAGCCGGCGCTGGTAGCCCAACGCGCCCAGGAAGGTGCCGTAATCGAAATAGGTCGGATCCGAAGCCATGGCGGCCCGGTCGAGGATCTCGGCCTCGGCGGGACGGCCGTAGAGCCAGCCCAGCACCGAAATCCCCTCGACCACGGCGTGGCGGAAGGAGGGGTCCAGCCATTGGATCCGGGAGTACAGCGGAAGGGTCTGGCCGAAGAACCCGTCCAGGGCGTTGGGCCCCCCCATGTACTGGAGGCAGGCGATGTATTCGACGTCGGCGGCGGGGCGCGCGGCGTCCCCCAGGGCCCCGACCAGGCTGAACCAGTCCAGCCCCCGCGGCATGGGCCGGTCCAGGGGCGGGGGAAAGGCCCGCCAAGAGCGCAGGGCCGCGCCCCCGAACTCCAGGCTGGCCACGGCCGCGGCGGCCAGGCCCAGGATCACGCCCCAACGCAGGGGGCGCGGGAGGTCAGAAATCCTTGAGCTCATAGCGCCACAAGGCCAGAAAGAGGAGCAGGCCCCCGTAACAGAGTGCGTAGGCCACGGGCAGAAGGTAGACCGCCCCATAAAAGCCCAGTGCCGAGACCTGGTCCAAGCTTTCCTTGAGGTTGAACAGGCTGAAGTTCGGGGTGACCCAGTACAACAGCTCCACCCCCAGGATCAGCCCCGGCCGGTCCAGGTGGCGGGCCCACTCCAAAAGGTTGTAGGTGAAGTGTCCCAACGCGAAGGCCGAGGTGGCGAACATGGCCGCCGCCGGCACCGAGGACGCCAGGACGCTGAAGAAGGCGGTCACCGCGGAGAAAAGGGCCCCGCCCAGGGCCAGGTAGACCGCGGCGACGACCACCCCCGCGTCGACGAAGGGCAGCCCGCGCCACCAGCCCAGGACCGCCAGCAGCGCCAGCATGCCGGCTTCGTTGAGCAGCAGCAACAGGATCGCGCCCAAGGTGCGGCCCAGAAGCACATGGCGCCGTTCGATGGGCTTGACCAGGAGGATGTTGTAGGTCTTCAGCTCGCTTTCCTCGAACAGAAGCACCACGTGGCACAGCAGCACGGTGAAAAACCCCACCGCCTCCACCGCCAGCAGGCCGAAATCGCGCGCCAGACGGAGTTCCGCGTCCTGCCCCAAGTCCCCCAGGAAGGCCACCACGCCGGTCATGGCCGCGGCGAAGAGGCTCAGCACCACCAGGATTCGGTTGCGCATGAGCTGGCGGAACACGTTGAGGGCGATGGTGCCGGTCTCACGCATGGGCGTCCTCCGCGGCGAGAAGGTCCAGGAACGCGGTCTCCAGGGGCGACCCGATGTTGAGGACCGAGGGCGCGCCCCCCGCGGCTTCCCCGATGCGCGCCATGGCGTCGGCGAGTTCCGTGTTGGGCACGCGCGCCCGCCACAGGCCGTTCTCGAACTCGCAGGCCCAGGGCAGCCCCGCCAGGCGGGCCCGCAAGTCCTCGCGCCCGGAGAAGCCCAACACCACGTGCCCGCGCACGCGCCGGATGAGCTCGGGCACCGACTCCACCAGGAGCAGGCGCCCCCGGTGCATGACGCCCACCCGGTCGCAGATGCGCTCCAACTCGGCCAGGCCGTGGCTGTTGATGAAGAGGGTCTTGCCCGCGGCGCGCTCCGCCAGGATGGTGTCGCGCATCTCCTTCATGCCGCGGGGGTCGAGCCCGGACATGGGCTCGTCGAGGAGCAAGAGGTCCGGGTCGTGCAGGAGGGTCTGGGCCAGCCCGACCCTCTGCTGCATGCCCTTGGAGTAGCGGCGGATGGGGTCGAGGGCCGCGGCCGCCAGACCCACCCGCTCCAGCACCGCCAGGGCCCTGGCCCGCAGGCCCCGGGACGGCAGGGATTGCAGGCGGCCGTAGTACATGAGCACCTCCAGGGCGCTCAGGTACCCGGGGAAATAGGGCAGCTCGGGCAGGTAGCCGAGCCTGCGGCGCGACTCCCGGTCCCGGGGGTCGAGCCCGAAGAGCCGGACCCGCCCCGCATCGGGGTTGAGGAGCCCGACGGCGGTCTTCATGAACGTGGACTTCCCCGCCCCGTTGAGCCCCACCAATCCGAAGGTCTCGCCCCGCTTCAGGGTGAGGCTGACGTTGTCCAGGGCCTGGGCCTTGAGCGGGCGCCAGAAATCCCCGGTCCGGTAGCGCTTGCTGACCCCCTCGAAAGAGAGGACGACCTCGGGTTCCATGGGCTAACCCTTTCCGCGTCCGCGCCGCGCCGGGGCCTTCAACCCGGCGTTGTGGAGGAGCACCCGGCCCGGACGGTTGCCGGGGCCCACCAGGACCGT
>DAIDJD010000187.1 GCA_027451505.1 candidate division FCPU426 bacterium | reverse complement strand
GGCCGCGGCGGTGGAGGCGGCCCGCGCCGGCGACGCCGGCAGGGGGTTCGCCCCGGTGGGGGATGAATTGAGGCGCTTGGCCGAATCCGCGGCCGAAGGCGCCGCTTCCGCCGAGGAACGCCTGGAACGCTGGCGCGGCGGGGCCTCCGGGGCCTCCGAGGCCGTGCGATCGGCCGGGGTCGCCGCCGCCGCCGCCGCGGAGGCGGTGCGGGAACTGCTCCAGGACCTGGAGGCGGCCGTGGCGGCCGCGCGCGGCGTCGCCGAAGATGAGGCGGGCGCGGAGGAGGGGCTCCGCCGTCTGGAGGTTTGCCTGGCCTCGCTGCGGGACACGGCGCAGGGGGCGGGCGAGTCCGCCGCCGCCGCGGGCTCCGCGGCCGAAAGGGCCCGCGGTTTGGGCGCCGCGGCCGGGGGTTTGGCCGCGCAGGCCAGGGAACTGCGGACGCTGGCGGCCCGCATCGAGGCCGGCTGAGGCCGGACCCAACCATGCCCGACGATTACGAATCCTCCAAGGACCTCGAGGAACGCGGCTTCCGCCATTGGGAGCGCTTCGAGCTCGACGAGGCGCTCAGCGCCTTCGAGGAAGGCGTCCGCCGCTTCCCGGGCGACCGCAAGCTGAAGCTCGGCTTGGCCTTCACCCGCCTGGACCTGGGGGACCTGCCCGAGGCCCGCACCCTCTTCGAGGAGCTGCTCCAGCTCGATCCCCGCGACGACGAGAGCTGGTGGGGCCTGGGTCGCATCCATCTGCTGCTGAGCAACTACGGCGAGGCCCGCTACGCCTTCGACCAGGCCCTGCACCTGGGCAAGCCCGACGAAAGGGTGCTCCTGGATGTGGCCCGGGAATGGTACGCCCTGGGCATGTACGAGGAGAGCCGCGACTTTTACGCCCGCGCCCTTGAGGTCAACCCCAAGAACCCCGAGAGCCTCCTGGGCCTGGGCGCCAGCGCCTACTGGCTGGGCCGGCCCGAGGCCGAGCAGACCCTGGTGTCGGCCCTGGAGGCCGACCCGGGCTACCACGACGCCCGCAACTTCCTGGCCAACCTCTACTACGCCGCCAAACGCCACGAGGAGGCCCGCGAGCAGTTCGAGCGCATCCCCATCGAGGCCCAAAGCGACCCCGTCAGCGTGCGCCGCCTCATGCGCCTCCTGCGCCAAAAAGGCATCAGCGAAAGCCGCCTGGCCCCCCTCAAATTGGCCCTCAAACGCCTCAACCGGGAGCAGGGGTGGGACCATTTCCTCAGCCAGATCCGCCGCAAACGCTCCTAAGGCCGTTTTTCCTGGGTTTTTTGGGGGTGAGGGCTTGACAAGGCCGTATTTTCGGGTATTTTAGGGGAGGCATCGACAATTCCCGGAGCGTCCCGGGGATTGGGCGCGACTCATTTTATCGAAGGGGGTCCGGTGCCTCTGACCAAGAGCCAAATCCTGAACGACCTGGCCGAAAAGACGGCCTTGAAGAAGAAGGACGTGGCGAACGTCTTCGCCGTGTACAACGAACTCGTCGCCAAGGTGCTGAAGAAAGAGAAGAAGTTCAAGCTCGACGGCATCGGCATCCTGCGCATCCGCCAGAGCAAGGCCCGCATGGGCCGCAATCCCGCCACCGGTGAGCCCATCAAGATCAAGGCCAAGACCCGCGTGCGCTGCACCGTCGCCAAGGCTTTGAAGGACAAGGTTCTTTAATAGCCCGCCGGAGCGAACCTGAAGGCCGTCCCCCGGGGCACCCGGGGGACGGCCTTTTTCTTGGGTGCGCCGGCGCCGACGCCATGGACGATCCCACCGAATATCCCCTGGAAGGCCTGCTTGGCCCCCTGCTGGAGGGCTTCGAGCCCCGTCCGGCCCAGCGCGCCATGGCCCAGGCCGTGGCCGCGGCCCTCGATGAGTCCGGCATCCTTCTGGTGGAGGCCGGGACCGGCACGGGCAAAAGCTTGGCCTACCTCCTTCCGGCGCTCCAGAGGGCCCGGGAGGGGGGCGGCCGGGTCCTGTTGAGCACCCACACCCTCACCCTGCAGACCCAGCTCCTGCGCAAGGATCTGCCCCTGGCGCTGCGCGCGCTGGGGGGGGGCCTCGACGCCGCGCGCGCCGTGGGCCGGGGCAACTACCTGTGCCGCCTGCGCCTGGACGCGGCCCTGGAATGGTCCCGGGGGGACCTGTTCGGGGGCGGGGGGCCGGCGCTGGAGGAACTCGCCCGTTTCGCCGAGGGCGGCGGGGGCCTGCGCGAGGAGGCCCCGCGGGCGGTCGATCCGGGGCTGTGGGAGCGCGTGCAGGTCGAGGCCGACGGCTGCCTGGGGCGGCGCTGCCCCAGGGCCGACGGCTGCGCCTTCCTGCGCGACCGGGAACGGCTGCGCCAGGCGCAGGTGGTGGTCGCCAACCACGCCATGCTGGTGGCGGACCTGGCGGCGCGGCGGGACGGATCCGAGCTCCTGCCCGAGGCCGAGACGCTGGTCGTCGACGAGGCCCACCACCTGCACGCGGCCGCCTCGGAGCACCTGGGCCTGCGGCTGCGGCGCCAGTCCCTGGCGCGGGCCCTGGAGCGTCTGGCGGATCCCCGCCGCGGCCCCGGGCGGCCGGGCCTCCTGGAGTCGCCGTCCTTGCCGGGCCTGCTGGCGGAATGCCGGGCCGCGCTCACGGAATTCTTCGCCGCGGTCCAGGGGCTGGAGGCGGAGCGTTCCCTGGCCCCCCACCCGGTCGCGGATCCCCTCAGCGCGCCCCTCGCGGCCCTGGCCGCGGAGTTGAGGGCCCAGGGCCGGGCGCTGGAGGAGCGCTCGGCGCCCGGGGCGGTGGAGGCGCTGGCCCTGGCCGCGCGCATGGAGGAGGGCTCCTCCCAGGTGCGGGCCTGGCTGGGCCAGGAGGGGGAGGCCGCGGTGTATTGGGTGGAGGCGGCGGGGACCGGGCGCGAGGCGACCTTGCGCAGCGCGCCGCTGGACCCCGGCCCCCTGCTGGCGCAGGGGCTCTACCCCAGGCACCGCACCTGCATCCTGACCTCGGCGACCCTCACCGTGGCCGGCGACTTCGCCTTCTCGCGGGGCCGCCTGGGGCTGGGGGAGGGGGCCCGCTGCTTGGCGCTGCCCCCGGCCTTCGACTACGCCTCCCAGGTGGAGATGCACCTCAGCGCCCGCATGCCCGACCCGCGGGAGGAGGGCGCCTACCTCCCGGCCTTGGCCGCGGCGGTGCGGGAGGCCCTGGAGCGCAGCGGGGGCCGGGCCTTCGTGTTGGGGACGAACTTCGCCCAGCTCGAGCGCCTGGCCGCGGAACTGCGGCCCTACATCGAGGGCCGGGGCTGGCTGTGCCTGAGCCAGGACCGGGCCTCCCGCCGCGACGCGCTGTTGCGGGCCTTCAAGGAGCACGGCCGGGCCGTGCTCTTCGGAGCGGCCAGCTTTTGGGAGGGGGTCGACGTCCCGGGGGAGGCCCTGAGCTGCGTCATCGTGACGCGGCTGCCCTTCGCCGTCCCGGACACTCCCCTGGAACGGGCCCGCCAGGAGCTGGTGCGCGCGCGCGGGGGCGAGCCCTTCCGCGACCTGAGCCTGCCGGAGGCGGTGCTGCGCCTCAAACAGGGCTTCGGCCGCCTCATCCGTCACGGCGGGGACCGCGGCTGGTTCTGCCTCCTCGACCCCCGGGCCCTCACGCGGCCTTACGGGCGCGCCTTCCTGGCCTCGTTGCCGGAGTGCCCCCGCTTCGTGGACGGGGACCCGGCGCCCCTGTTCAAACGGCGCTGATTGCGGCAGAATCCTGGCATGCACGGCTTCATCGTCCTCCTCGCGGGCACCCTCGACTTCCTCCTGGACGCGTTCCAGGTGCTGGTGGTGGCCCAATGGATCCTGTCCCTCGTCGACGCCGACCCGGGCAACCCCCTGGTGCGGGCCGTGGACGCCCTTTGCGGCCCGCCCTTGGGCTGGCTGCGCCGCCGCCTGCCCTTCCTGGCGATGGGGGGCTGGGACTTCAGCCCCGTGGCCGCGTTCCTGGTGTGCGGCTTCCTCAAGGACTGGGCCGTGGGCCGCGTGCTCCTGGGGGCGGCGTGACACGGCGCCGGGGGGCGGTCCGTGCCTGAGCGCAACTGGGCCTGCCGGATCTCGCTGGACCACGCCTACAAGGGGCACCGCATGGCGGTGCTCGAGAACGATGAATTGCGGGTTTCGGTGCTCCTGGACAAGGGCGCCGACATCGTCGAGTTCCAGCACAAGGCCGTCGGGGTCGACCACCTCTGGTGGACCCCCTGGGGGCTGCACCCCAAGGCCGGCATGATCCCCAGTTCGGCCCTGGCCGAGGGCTTCTTCGGCGACTACTACGAGGGCGGCTGGCAGGAGATCTTCCCCTCGGGCGGGGTCCCCAACCGCCACCAGGGAACGGAGTTCGGGCTGCACGGCGAGGCCAGCCTGCTGCCCTGGGAGGCCCGCATCCTCCAGGACGGGCCCGACCGGGTCGAGGTCGAGCTCACCGCCACCACCTACCGCACCCCCTTTCGACTGACCCGGCGCCTGTCCCTGGTGCGGGGCCGCGCGGCCCTGTTCCTGGAGACCGAAGCCCGCAACCTCAGCCGGGTGGCGGTGGACGCGCAATGGGGCGTCCATCCGGCCCTGGGGGCGCCTTTCCTCGGGCCCGACTGCCGCGTGGACCTGCCTCCGGCGCGCTGCCGGCTGCACCCCGGGCCCCCGGGCGAGGACAGCCGCTTCCCCAAGGGCGCGGAGGGGGCTTGGCCCCACCTGCCCGGGCGCGACGGGCGCCGCGTGGACCTCTCCCGCCTGCCGCCCCGCGACCCGAGCCGGCCGGCCTCGGATTTGGTCTACATCACCGGGTTCCGTTCGGGATGGTACGGGGTCACGGACACCCGCCGCCGCCTGGGCTTCGGCTTGGCCTGGGACGCCCGCCTGTGGCCCTGCCTGTGGTATTGGCAGATGTTCCATGGGCACCGGCGCGCGCCCTTCTGGGGGCGCACCTACAACATGGCGCTGGAGCCCTTCAGCGGCTGGCCCTCCGGGCTGGCCAACGCCGCGGCCAACGGCACGGCCCTGCGCTTCCGGCCCCTCGAGGTCAAGCGCGGTTGGGTGACCGCGGCGGCCTACCACGGCCTGGCGCGGCTGCGGGGCCTGGAGCGCGACGGCAGGCCGCGCTGATGGGGGCGGTGGCCTTCCTTTTCGGCGGGCCCGGCCTGGCCGCCCCGGGCATGGCCAAGGACCTCTACAACCGCTTCCCGCTGGTGCGCGAATCCATGGACAAGGCCGACAAGGCCCTCGACTCCCTGGGCGGGGTCCGCGCCACCAAGGCCTGCTTCGCCGGCACCCAGGAGTTGGTGGGACGGCCCTCGGTGGCGGCGCCGGCGGTGCTGGCCGTGGCCCACGGGGTCTACCGCACCCTGAGGTCGCGGCGACTGGCCCCGCAACTGTGCGCCGGGCTGGGTTGGGGGGCCTGGGTGGCCGCCGCTGCCCAGGGCGTATGCCCGCTGGAGGAGGCGCTGCGCCTCCTCCACGGCTTTGGCCTGGCCTGCGAGCGCGCCTGGGAGGGCGCCCCCTGGCACGCGCTGGCCCTGCGGGGCCTGCCCGTCGCCGCCTTGGAGGCGGGCTTGGCCTCCCAGGGCCTGCCCGTGCGGCGCCTGGCCCTTCTGGGGCCGGAGCACGCCGTGCTGGGTGGGGATAGGGGCGTCCTGGAGCCCCTGCGTCGGCGCCTGGCCGGGGCCGGCCGGGGCGTCCAGGCCTCGGGGGTGGAGCCGGGTTGGCAGTGGCCCGATCCGGCCTTCGCCCCGGCCGCGGAGGCCTTCGTGGCCGGCTTGGCGGCCCTCGACCCCGAGCCCCTGGCAGCTCCGCTGTTGCTGGGCGGGCAGGCGATCCCGAAGCCCGCCCGGGACTGGCTGCCGAAGCTCGCCGTTGAGGCCACCGCCGCCCCCGATTGGTCCGCCGCGGCCTCGCGGCTGCGCCATCAGGGGGTGGACACCGTCGTCGAAGTGGGTCACGGTTCGGAACTGGGCGCCGCCCTGCGCTCGGTGGATCCCGGGTTGCGGGCGCTCTCCACCGGGGATGGGCCCGCGCTGGCCCAGTCCCTCAAGCTCGCGCAAGCGTGAGGTAACGTGCTCATCGCCATCGTCGGACGGCCCAATGTGGGCAAGTCCGCCCTCTTCAACCGCATCGTCGGCAGGCCCTTGGCCATCGTCGAGGACCGCCCCGGGGTCACCCGGGACCGCCATTTCGCCCGGGCCTCCTGGTCCGGACGGGATTTCCTGGTCGTGGACACGGGCGGTTTCGAGCCGGAGCTCGAGGGCGTCGGCGGGGAGCCGCCCGCCGCCGCGGTGATCCGGGCGGGCATACGCCGCCAAGTGCGCCTGGCCGTCGAGGAGGCCGACGTCGTGCTGCTGGTCGTCGACGGCAAGGCCGGACTGCACCCCCTGGACAAGGCGGTGGCGGACCTGCTGCGCCCCAGCGGCAAGCGCGTGTTCCTGGCGGTCAACAAGGCCGACCGGGAGGAGGACGCGCAAGACCGCTGGGACTTCGCCGCCCTGGGCCTGGGCGAGGGCGCCAGCGTCAGCGCCCTGCATGGGCTGGGCGTGGCCGAACTCCTGGACGCGGTCCTGGAGGGGACGCCCGTGGCCCCCGCGGAGGGGGACGTCCCCGAGGCGGGGCCCCTGAGGGTGGCGGTGGTGGGCCGGCCCAACGTGGGCAAGAGCTCCTTGATCAACGCCCTGCTGCGCGAGGAGCGGCTCATCGTCAGCGCCCAGGCCGGCACCACGCGGGACGCCGTGGACACGCCCCTGCGGGCCCACGGCCGCGACCTGATCCTGGTGGACACGGCGGGCATCCGCCGCAAATCCAAGGTGGAGGCCGACCTCGAGCGCTACGCCGTGGTGCGAAGCCTGCGCGCCATCGAGGACTGCCACGTGGCCCTGCTCGTCGTCGACGCCTTCGAGGGCATCCACGACCATGACGAACGGGTGGCGGGCCTGGTGCACGAGGCCGGGCGCGCCTGCGTCCTGGTGGTCAACAAGTGGGACCGCGTCGTCAAGGACAACCTCACCATGCACCGCTGCCTGGCGGACATACGCTCCCGGCTCAAGTTCATGGACTACGCCCCGGCGGTCTTCGTCTCGGCCCTCGAAGGGCAGCGCCTGGGGTCCATCCTCCCCGCGGCCATCGCCGCCGGGGACGCCCACGCCACCCGGCTCAAGACCGGGCAGCTCAACCAGGCCCTGGAGGACATCCTGGCCTCCTCGCCCCTGCCCAGCTTCCACGGCCGCAGCCTCAAGGCCTACTACCTCGTCCAGACCGGCGTCCGGCCCCCGGCCTTCGCCCTGTTCGTCAACGATCCCAAGCTCATGCACTTCTCGACCCAGCGGCGCATCACCCGCATGCTGCGGGAGCGCTTCCGACTTGAGGGGACCCCCATGATCCTGATGCTGAGGAGGCGTTCGTGAACCCGGCCGCCGCGGCGCGCCCCGCGCTGCAGGTCCTGGCGGCCTACTTGCTCGGGGGCGTGCCCTTCGCCTATCTGGCCGGGCGCCTCCTGCGGGGCCTGGACCTGCGCCGCCACGGCTCGGGCAACCTGGGCGCGACCAACGTCTTCCGCGTCCTGGGGCCCGGGCCCGGGGCCGCGGTGCTCCTGGCCGACACCTCCAAGGGCCTGGCCGCGGTCCTTCTGGTGCCGCGCCTGATCCCGGCCCCGGCGCCGGAGGCTTGGCCCTGCGCGCTGGGCTTGGCCGCGGTGCTCGGGCACAGCTTCACGCCCTTCCTGGGGTTCAAGGGGGGCAAGGGCGTGGCCACCTCGCTGGGCGTCTTCCTGGGGCTGGCGCCTTGGGCCATCCTCTGTTCCGTGGCCCTGTTCGGCTTGGCCTTCGGGCTCACCCGCATGGTCTCGGCCGGCTCCCTGGCGGCGGCGGCGGGCCTGCCCCTTTTCCTGGTCTCCTTCGGGGAGGTGCGTCCTTGGGGCGCCGCCCCGCCCGCCGCGGGGACGGGTTGGATCGCGGGCCGTCCCGTCCTGGCCCTGGGGATGGGGCTCGCCGCGCTGGTGTGGCTGCGCCACGTACCCAACATCCGGCGCATCCTCGCGGGCACCGAGAACCGGGTGGGCGCGGGCGGGGGGGGGCGCGCGTGAACCGGGCCTTCGTGCTGGGCGGCGGCGGCTGGGGCACGGCGCTGGGGCTGATCCTGGCCGAGGCCTGCCCGGTGGACCTTTGGGACCACGACCCCGACTACGCCGCCGAGATGCGCCTCCTGCGCGCCAATCCCCGCTACCTCCCCGGCGTGCCCCTGGTCCCGGACCTGCGCCCGACCGCCGACCTGAAGGCCCTGGAGGGCGTGGAACTGGCGGTGCTGGCCGTGCCGTCGGCCCACTTCCGCGACGTGTGGGCGAAGGCCCTCATCCACGCCTCCCCGGGGTGCGTGGCCGTGGTGGCCACCAAGGGCATCGAGCCCGGCAGCCTCATGACCATGCGCCAGGTCGCCGAAGCCGCCTGCGCCGCGGCCGGGCGCCCGGCCCCGCGCTTCGTCACGCTCTCCGGGCCCTCCCACGCCGAGGAGGTGGGGCGGCGCCGGCCCACCACCGTGGTGGCCGCCTCCACCGACGCGGAGGCCGCCCGGCGGGTCCAGGAGGCCTTCGGGCGGGAGAGCTTCAGGGTCTACACCAGCGCCGACCCGCTGGGGGTCGAGGACGGCGGGGCCCTCAAGAACGTGGTGGCCATCGCCGCCGGCGTGTGCGACGGGCTGGGCCTGGGCGACAACGCCAAGGCCGCGCTCATGACGCGGGGGCTGGCCGAGATGACCCGCCTGGGGCGGGCCATGGGCGCCCAGCCGGCCACCCTAGCCGGCCTGGCCGGCATGGGGGACCTGGTGGTGACCTGCACCAGCCGGCACAGCCGCAACCGGGGCGTGGGCGAGCGCCTGGGCCGGGGCGAGACTTGGGCCGCCATCGCGCCGACCATGCGCCAGGCCGTCGAGGGCGCCGTCACGGCGGCCTCCGCCGTGGAGCTGGGGCTCCGGCACGGGGTGGACCTGCCCATCGCCCGGGAGGTGCACGCCATCCTGCACTTCGGCAAGGATCCCCGGGCCGCCTTGCGCGACCTCATGTCCCGGCCGCCGCGCGAGGAGGCCTGAGGTGGCCGCCCGCCCCGCCGAGATCCGCTACACCATCGAGGAGGTCTCCGACCTCTCCGGACTCAAGGCCCACGTGCTGCGGTACTGGGAAAGCGAATTCCCCCAGCTGCGGCCCGAGCGCACCCGCTCCAACCAGCGCCTGTACCGCCAGAAGGACCTCGACCTCATCCTGCACATCAAGCACCTGGTCCACGAGCGCGGCTTCACGCTCCAGGGCGCCCGCCGGCAGCTCCTGGGGGACCTCAAGGAGGCCCGCCAGTCCGGGCAGCTCACCCTGGCCCTGGACCTGGGTTCGGCGGAATTGGCGGGCGTGCTGACGAAGGCCCGCCGGCAGGCCCGGGCCATCCTGGACCTCCTGGACAAGGGCCTCGGGGAACCCGCGCCCGAGGCCGGGGCGGAAGGGGAGGACTGACCCCCCCTCCCGTCCCAGGGCCTGGAACGATTCGGGACGCAGCGCCTCCGCTTGCGCTTGAACCCGGGCGCAACTTTTGCTAAAGTCTCCGTCCGTTCTTCCGCTCCGGCGCTTCCGCGGGCGCCGGGATGTGGCGCAGGGGTAGCGCACTCGCTTGGGGTGCGAGGGGTCGCAGGTTCAAGTCCTGTCATCCCGACCAAGGGCCGGCGGCCGCCGGGGCGGAAGAGCGTGGTGCGGGGCATAGCTCAGGGGCTAGAGCGCTCGCTTCGGGAGCGAGAGGTCGCTGGTTCAATTCCAGTTGCCCCGAGTACCCTTGGGGAACAGGGTCCCGTTCCGCCGTGGTCACGGCGGGGCGGGGCCCTGTTTCCGTTTGGGCCGAAGGGCTGGCGGACGCGCCCGGGGCCCATTACAATCAGGCCTCATGGCTTCCCGGCGCGCCCACCTTCTTAGCCTGTTCCTGCTGGTTCCCGCCGCCGCCCAAGCCGGTTTCTGGCAGGACGCTTGGCTCGACCCGGCCCTGTTCCAGGCGCAGGACCTCAACGGAGGCACCGGCTTCATCCACGTGCCCTGCCCGCGGACGCTGGACAACGGGGTCTTCACCTGAGGGGTGCACGGCTTTCTGGTCCAGGGGGGGCGCGGTTTCCCCTACGGGATCGAGGCCGGCGGCGAGGTCCAGCTCACGGGCTGGGATCCGGGGACGCAGAGCCAGATCGACGGCTGGACCCCGCAGAACGCCGGCAAGGAGAACCTGCTGTACGCGCGCTGGGCGCCGCTCCGGCAG
>DAIDJD010000186.1 GCA_027451505.1 candidate division FCPU426 bacterium | reverse complement strand
GGGCGCCCCACCACCACATGGCCGCGGTGTGTCTGGCGCACGCCGGCTTCCGGGTGCGCTGCCTGCTCTCCGGGCGCCCCGAGCACGCCGACCCCACGGGGTTCGACACCCCCCTGGGCCGGGTCGAGGCCGAGTTCGTCGGCACCCTGGACTGGCAGCAGGGCACGGCGCGCAAGCTGCTGTGGCACCTGAGGTACTGCCTGGAGCTGCTGCGGCGGCGCCTGAAGGCCCGCCCGGGCACGGTGTTCTACGTGCAGGGCCACGTGGCCTGCCCGGCGGCCTGGGTGGCCCTGGCCGGGGTCCCGCGGGCGCGCCGCGTCTACCAGACCCAGGACTACCTCGAGCCCGGGTCCCACCCGGTGTGGGCCTTCTTCGAGCGGCGGGTGGCGCGCGCCGCGGGCCAGGTGCTGTGCAACGAGGGCAACCGCGCCCGCTTCATGGCCAGCAACTACCGCCTGCGGACGACCCCCGCCACCGTGCCGACGGCCCTGCCCGGGGCCTGGGTGGAGTCGGTGGCGCCCCTGGGCCGCGGGGAGCTGGAGGCGCGCCTGGGCCTGGCCCCGGACCCCGAGCGCGTGCTGATCCTCCACCAGGGTCCGCTGGTGCACCCGGGCCGCTGCGCCCGGGAGATCCTGGCCGCGCTGGCGCTGCTGCCGGAACGCTACACGCTCACCCTCACCGGGAACTCGGGCAACCACTGGACGCGCGAGGCCCGCGCCATGGTGGAGGCCGCCGGACTGGGCGCGCGGGTGCACTTCCTGGGCGTGCTTCCCTACCAGGACCTGCTGGCGCAGACGGCCGCCTTCGACCTCGGGCTGCTGCTCTACCCCAACGACGGCATCGGCAACTTCTACCAGGCCCCCGGGCGCCTGACGGAATACGTCGGCTGCGGGCTGCCCGTGGTGACCTCCAACTTCCCCGGGCTGGAACTGCTCACCCTCAAGCACGGCCTGGGCCGCAACTGCGACCCGGCCGACCCCGCCGACATCGCCCGCGCCATCTCCGCGCTGGGCGAGCGCCCGGCGCGGGAGCGCGCAGGCGAACGGGAGCGCCTGCGCGGGGTCTTCCAACGGGAGCTGCGCTACGAGATCGCGGCCCCCCAGGTCGAGCGGATCGTCGAGGCCGCCGCGGCCGGCGCATGACGCCCTACGGCTGGGCCAACGTCTGGCTGGCGGCGAGCCTGGCCGTCATCGTCGGGCACACCCTGCTGCTGCGGGCCAAGGGCCGCCTGCTCCTGTTCGACCCCCTGTACACGTTCTGGGGCGGGTTCGTGGTGTGCAACATACTCCAGCCCATGGACTACGTGGACGATCTGGTGCGCTGGAACGGGCTGGCGACCTACGAGACGACGCTGTTCTACTCCTTCGTGGGGGCCCTGTGCGTGGCCATAGGCTACGAGGGCTCGGCCGGGCCGCGCGTGGCGGCCCGGCTCCCCCGCCTCCCCCGCCGGCTCGACCCCAAGCGGTTCTTCCTGGCCGGCCTGGTGGCCGTGGCCGCGGGGGCCTGGGACTTCCACCTCCAGTTCCTCTCGGCCCACGGCCTGCGCGAGTGGCTCAGCTGGCCGCGGGGCGGCACCGACTGGACCAAGGTAGACGGCCTGGTGGGCACCCTGGAGCAGCTGGTGGTGCTGGGGGCCTTCCTGCTGCTGCTGCACGTCAACATCCACCCGGTGGGCGCGGCCAAGAAGTTCCTGGCCTACGGCTACGCCGCGGCCCTGTGGGTGTGGTACGTCTACCTGGGCACCCGCAGCCGCACGGTGACCGTGCTGATGCTTTGCGCCGCCGCCTACTACGTGCCCCGCCGGCGCAACCCGCCCTTCCTCGCGGCGGGGGTGGTGTTCCTGGCCCTGTACGTGCTCACCAACTTCGAGGGCGTGTACCGGGGCAACTTCTACGACCTCTCCTTCCACCTCGACCGCCTGGACCCGGCCCGGGCCGAGGCGATCTGCCTGCCGAAGTTCCTGGGCGGCGACCCCTGGCTGCAGCGCCACCTGGTCGACAAGGGCATCGACTTCAACGTCGACGCCACCACGGTGGCCGTGGTGCCGAACCAGGCCCCCTTCAGCTACGGCTGGAACCTGGCCGAACTGGTGACGCGCTGGATCCCCCACTCCATCTGGCCGGAAAAGCCCTACCCGGCGCTGGAGGCCATGCAGGGGGTGTTCCGCCAGCTCACCACCCACCAGCAGGGCGACACCGGGCTCCTGGACGGCCCTTCCATCACCTTCCTGGCGTTCTGGTACGACATCCTGGGGCCGGTCGCGGTGGTGCTCGGCGGCCTGTTCACAGGCGCCATGTTCCGGACCCTGCGCTCCATCCTCGACCGCGACCCGGGCTGCCAGGGGGATTTGACCTTCTACTGCACCTGCATCGGCATAGGGTTCTCGGAGTCGGCGTCGCAGCCGCTGATGTGGCTGCCCCTGTACGTGTTCGTGTGGATCCCCATCCTGGCGATCATCTATTACTGCCGCGTGCCGGAGGAGCCCGCGCCGCCCCCTTGGCCGGCGACGTGAGCCCGCCCAAGGGGGCCAGAGCGCGCCTGGCGGGGGTGGACGCCCTCAAGGGCCTCGCCATCGTCGGCGTGCTCCTGGCGCACATGGACTTCCGCGGCCGCTTCGACGCCGCGGCCCTGGCCTGGGTGGCCCGGGGCCAGGCCGCGCTGGGATGGTGCGTGCTGGCCTTCTTCTTCGCCGCGGGCCTGCTGGCCCCGGCCCCCCGGGACACGGCGGGCCTCGGCGACTTCCTTATCCGGCGCTTCCGCCGGCTCATCGTGCCCTGCGTGGTCTTCGGGATCACCTACCGCGTCCTGATCGCCGGGCTGGCCGCGCTCAAGGTCGGATCCATACGCCCGGACACGCCCTGGAGCGGGCTGGGCCTGGTGGAGTTCCTGCTTCGGCCCATGGGGCCCCAGTTCTACTTCATGCCCTACCTCTTCGCGATCGCCCTGGCGGGGGCCCTGCTGGAGCTCGCCGGCGGGGTCCGCGCCCTGGCCTTCGCCGGGGCGGCGGCCTGCCTGGCGGCCGTGTGGGCGGCGCCCGGGCCCCTGGCCCCCTACGGCGCGGCCGCGGACCTCATCCCCTACTACGCCGCGGCCTACGGCATGGGCCGGGCCCTCTCGCCCAAGGGCCCGGGACGCGACGGGCTAGCGCTGGCGCCCTGGCTGGCCTTCCTGGGAGCGGCCTGCCTGCTCCAGGGCGCGCGGGTCCCGGCCTATACCCTGGCCCCGGCGCCGCTGTACCTGGCCTTGACCGCGCTGCCGCGGGCCGACCGCCTCCTGGAGCGGACGCGGCTGGGCCGCTATTCCGGAGGCATCTATGTCTGGCACGCGCCCCTGCTGATGCCGGCGCTCAGCCTGGTGTGCGCGCGCTACCTCCAAGGGGCCCCCCTGGTGGCGGCGCTGCTCACGCTGACGATCCTGGCCTGCGTCCTGATCCAAAAGGGGGTCAGCCGGGTGGCCTGGCTGGGGGCTTGGGATTTCCAATGAATCCGGCGCTGCAAGGACGCGGAGCTAAAAAGACCGTGGGCGTTCTGATTCTTTAGCGTGCTTCGGGATGGGTCCTCGGGCCTAAACTTTTGTGCAATATTGTTCCGGTCAGCGGACTTCGCATCGCCAAAGTTCCTCCAATAAATTTACAAGAAAACATAACAAAATAACTCTATTTGAGCTATAATCTGGGAAAACGTTGGAACCCAGCCTGATTTCCAGCGGGAGTTGTGGGAGCATAGGTCCCCCGGTTGCCGCAAAAGCAGGGCCACCCAACGTTAAAGTCTATATAGCAAAACGCAATACCACATAACGGCATGGTGCGCCCGTGAATATCCAAAGGTGGATCCTCCTGGGATGCGTGGAATGCCTGGCCGAAGCGGCCGGGGCGGCGGCGCTGTACCCCGGGCTCACCTCGCCCAACCCGGGGCCGTCCAGCCCCCCGGCCCTGCCCGCCTCCTACGACGCCTTCACGCCGCCGACCTCCACCGCGGCCCCGGCCTCGGGCGCCCCCATCCTCTGCGGCACCATCCCCCAGGCCGGCCCCGGCGACACCGTCCCCTTCACCGGCACCGGCCTCTCCGGCGCCACCTTCACCGTCTTCGGCGAAACCTCCGCGGGCAACGCCGTGGCCCTGCCCGCCGCCCTCACCCAGACCGGACTCGTCGACGAGGTCGTCCTCCCCTCCTGCCTGCCCCCCCACTGCGCCTACCTCGTGTGGGCCTCCAACGCCCAGGGCTCCTCCGCCCCCCTGTGCCTGAACTGCACCGACCTCTGGTGGGCCCAGGACACCGCCGCCCCCGGCGACACCGCCCAGCTCTTCGGCCGCAACCTCGCCTACGGCGGCCTCACCCCCACCGTCTACGTCGTCGACTCCGGCTCCGGCTCCGTCGCCCAGCTCGTCGACTACAACCGCTACCGCATCCGCTACGTCATGCCCGCGGGCATCCCCCTGGGCTCCACCGTGCAGGTCTGGGTCCACGACGGCCACGCCGGCGCCTACGGCTGGTCCGGGCCCCTCACCGTCACCGTCCGCGACACCGTCAACGACGAGGCCGCCTTCTGGACCGGCGCCACCTTCAACGTCAAATCCTTCGGCGCCGTCGGCGACGGGGCCACCGACGACGGGCC
Organism: candidate division FCPU426 bacterium; assembly: GCA_027451505.1. Classification (GTDB taxonomy): domain Bacteria; phylum Oederibacteriota; class JAJYGY01; order JAJYGY01; family DAIDJD01; genus DAIDJD01. The sequence continues at coordinate 6,300 of DAIDJD010000186.1, read as the reverse complement.
CGCCATCGCCATGGCCCTCACCACCGCCGCCGCCAGCGCCGCCTCCACGGGACAGCCCGCCACCGTCTACCTCCCCGGCTCCGCCTCCGGCACCGTCTACCTCACCAACCGGGGCTTCGACAACCTCGCCGACGTCCGCTGGCTCGGCGACGGCCCCTCCCAGACCACCCTCAGGCTCGGTCCGGGCTTCATCAACAGCGCCAACCCCAACGGGATGTTCTACGAGTCCACCGGCCAGACCGGCCACGGCGACAACGTCGAGATCGAGGGCATGACCCTCGACATCAACGACAACCTGCAGACCCCCGGCGTCTCCAGCATCGGCTACAACCTGCTCTTCGAGGTCGGCGTCAACTACCTCAAGCTCGCCAACCTCGTCGTCTACGCCGGGGAGCCCCTTTCGGGCACGGCCCTGTCCACCTACGTCGCCTCCAACGCCCTGACCATGGACGGCGAGGCCTCCCACGTCTGGCTCCAAAGCTGCACCATCACCGGCGGCGAGATGGAGTTCGGCGCCGAGAACCAGGTCTTCGTCGACGGCTGCACCTTCAACGGCCAGTATGACGCCGGCGGCGCCCTCGGAAGCAACGGCGGCTTCGGTTTCAGCGCCACCAGCTGCCTGGCCCAGGACTACGCCAACGCCGTCAGCCCCTCCGCCAGCTCCACCATCAGCCCCAACCCCTACTACTTCGAGGGCCGCCTCTTCGCCGCCGCCGGCCAGGGCGTGCACGACGAATACTTCGCCGGGAACACAACCATCAACTGCGCACCCCGCGTCGCCTCCGGCGTCAACGAGAACGCCGGCGAGCAGCTCCTGTGGGAATCGGGCGACACCTTCTACAACGGCACCGTCTCCTCGGCCGGGGCCTCCTCCGTGCAGATCCCGGCCTCGGGCACCTCCTACGGCCCCGACTCCGCCGGGCGCGTCTACGACTACGTCGTCGTCGTCGCCGGCGACGGCCTGGGCCAGCGCCGCGCCATCACCGCCGACAACGGCTCCGGCGGCCTCACCGTCTCCCCGCCCTGGTCCGCGGTCCCCGACTCCACCAGCGTCGTCCAGGTCCAGCAGCTCAACGACCACGTCGCCGTCTACGCCAACACCCTCCAGGGCAAGGCCGACTACCTGACCTCGGGCACCTCCTCCACCGCCGTCGAACCCTACCTCAACGGCTTCGGCTTCGTCGTCGACTCCAACACCATCAGCGACATGGTCGCGGGCCTCGTCCTCACCGCCAATTCCGCCAGCCCGACGGCCATGTGCCCCGGCTATTTCGACCTGTTCACGGACAACACCATCACCGCCAGCGCCACCGGGGTGCGTATCGATTTCGACAACTGGTCCGGCTCGCCCCAGGGCGTGGGGATCCTGGGCGCGGACTTCCGCCGCGAGTCCTTCCCCAACGCAGGCCCCGGCTTGATGCCCACGGGCTACTCCCTGGCCTACACCGACAGCTCCGGGCTGCCCACGCGCATCGTGGGCACCGTGCTGGACAACGACTCCGGCGCCTACGTCGCCACGCCCCTGGCCCTCAACGAACCCTCCTCCGCCGACATCACCGAAACCGACAACGGCTCCGGAGCGGTCTGCTCCGGAGCCCTGGGTTCCTGCGCCACGCCCACACCCACCCCGGCCTGCGCCACGCCCACGGACTCCCCCACGGCCACGGCCTCGCCGACGCCCACCCCCTACGCCGGAACCCCCACCCAGACCTTCACCGAAACGCCCACCCGCACGGCCAGCCCGACGGCCACGCCCAGCGCCACGGCCACGCCCAGCGCCACCGCCACGCCCAGCGCCACCGCCACGCCCAGCGCCACGGCCACGCCCAGCGCCACGGCCACGCCCAGTTTCACGGCCACACCCAGCGTCACAGCCACACCCACGGCGTCCCCCACCGCCACCGCGACGCCCGTGGAGAGCCCCACCCCGACCGCGACAGCGACGCCCGAGTCGGGCCCTCTGGTGATCTCCGCCGCCCTGCCGGTGCCCAACCCCAACCCCACGGCGGTGGCGGTCCTGCTGGCGGGGCCGGCCCAACGCTACGAACTGCGCGTCTACACCAAGGCCCTGCGTCTGGCGCGGCTGGGCTCGGGCGGAAGCCTGCCCGCGGGTTGGAACGAGGTTCCGGTGGGTCCGCTCACGCAGGGCCTCCCCAACGGCCTTTACTACGCGACCCTGAGGGTTTGGCGCGGGCCAGTGGTGAGCCAGCCCGTGGCGGCGCGGTGGTTCATCCTGCGTTAGGTTCCCGAAGCGCAGGGGCGCCGCCCGCGGGCGGACGGCGTCTCGGGTCGTCGGCGCCCCCCTCCGCGGGCCGGGGCCGGGGCGCGGGCGCGGCGCCTTGACCCCCCCGGCGTCGGATGCCATACTCCGCGCCTTCCGCGCCCCCCTTTGAAGCGAGCGTCCCATGAAATTCGCCGTGGCCCAACTGGGCGCCCGCATGCACTACGCGGTCCCCGAGATCCTCGAATCCGCCGGCGCCCTGGAGCGCCTCTACACCGACCTCTACCTGGGCCCCTGGACGCGGCGCGCGCTCGGCCCCCTCACCGCCCTGCCCGGAGGCGGCGGCCTGCGGGCGCTGCTGGGCCGCCACTGCGCCGCCCTCCCGGAGGGCCGGGTGACCTCGTTCCCCGCCCTGGGCCTGGCCTACTCGCGGCGCAGGGCGCGGGCCCGCACCCCCGAGGAGCAGGCCGCCGTCTTCCTATGGGCCGGCGAGACCTTGTGCCGCAAGCTGGCCGCCCAGGGCCCCGGGGCGGCCACGCACACCTACAGCTTCAACACCGCGGGCCTGGAATGGATGCGGGCCTCCCGCGCCCGGGGCCTCAAGAATGTAGTGGAACAGACCCTGGCGCCCAAGCGCGTCGAGGTGGAACTGCTCGCGCGCGAGGCCGCCCTGCACCCGGGCTGGGAGCACGCGCCCGCGGGCGAACCCACGGGCGCGGTCCTGGCCCTGGCCGAGCGGGAGGAGGCGGAGTGGGCCGAGGCCGACCTCATCCTCTGCGGTTCGGGCTTCGTGCGCGAGGGCATCGCGGCCCGGGGCGGGCCCGTGGAGCGCTGCGCCGTGGTCCCCTACGGCGTGGCCCCGGCCTCGGGCCGGCCCGGCCCCCGCCTGTGGGAGGAGCCCAGCCGGCCCCTGCGGGTGCTCACCGTCGGCGCGGTGGGATTGCGCAAGGGCTCCCCCTATGTCCTGGAGACGGCCCGGCTTTGCCGCGGCCAGGCGGTGTTCCGCATGGTGGGCCCGATCCACGCCGAAGCGTCCGCCCTGCACGCGTTAAGCCAGGAGGTCGAGGTCCTCGGACCGATCCCGAGAAGCGAAATCGCCCGGCAGTACGCCTGGGCCGACGTCTTCTTCCTGCCTTCGGTGTGCGAAGGCTCGGCCACGGTCACCTATGAGGCCTTGGCCCACGGACTGCCGGTGCTGACCACGCCCAACGCCGGTTCGGTGGTGACCCATGGGCGCGACGGATGGGTCGTTCCGCTGGGAGATACAGCCGGAATGGCCATGTGTTTAGCGACTTTAAAACATGATGTTTCATGCTTGAGGTCTGCATCGGAACTGGCTTATACGACATCAAATAGTTACAATATTGCTTTCTACCGGGATAGGCTTATGAATTCGATTCAAACTTTGGCCTAGTTTGCCGAAATCTTAGATTCAATCCTTACATTTCATTTGACGTTAAATATAGTAAAATAGTAATAAAATCCCTGCACAGGTATTTTGTTATGTTTATTTTTATGTACATTTTAAAACACCCCATTATATGATCAAAATCATATTAGAGCTGCATTCGGGGGGGTGCCATGATTTCCGTCCTTGTTTTAACGTTAAACGAAGAAAAAAACATAGGCCCGTGCCTGGACTCGGTTCAGTGGTCCGACGACGTCGTTGTCTTTGATTCCTTCAGCCGAGACAAAACTTGTTCCATCGCTCGGGACAAAGGCGCCCGAGTGATCCAGCACCGTTTCGAAAACTACGGGGCCCAACGCGAAGCGGCGCGCCTCCAAGGCAACTTCAAGCACCCCTGGGTGCTGGTCCTCGACGCCGACGAAACCCCGGACCCGGAATTGGTGGCCGAGCTCCAGGCCCTCGCCGCGGGTCCGGAAGGCCAGGGTCCCGACGCCTACCGCATGCGCCGCAAGGACTACTTCCAGGGCCGCTGGGTGCGCCACGCCACGCTCTACCCCAGCTGGTTCGTGCGCTTCTTCCGGTGGAAGGAGGTGCACTACCAGCCCCGCAGCGTGCACGAGTACCCCAGCGTCCACGGCCCCCTGGGCGAGGTGAAGGGCCACCTCATCCACAACAGCTTCAGCAAGGGCCTGGGCGAATGGTGGGCCAAACACGTGCGCTACGCCGACTTGGAGGCGCGCGAGGGCCTGGAAAGCATGGAGCGCCCCCTGAACCTGCGCGGCCTGCTCTCCCCCGACCCGGTCCTGCGCCGACGCAGCCTCAAGGACCTGGCCTGCCGCCTGCCCCTGCGGCCCGTGTTCCGTTTCCTCTACGGCTATGTGTGGCACGGCGGCATCCTGGACGGCCGCCCGGGCCTGGATTACTGCTTGATGCTTGCCTGCTACGAGTTCATGATCGTGGGCCAATTGCGCGAGATGAAACGGGAAAAGGCCCTGCTCAAGCTAGCCCTACCCGATTCCCGGGAGGCCGCGCTTCCCGCCAAGCGCCCAACCTCTGAGAGCTGATGCCTCCCACGCCCCCCACGGATGAAGCCGCCGGCTTCGATCCCTACGCCTTTGTCTATCCCTACCGCGGCTACCTGCCCTGGGTGGCCCTGTTCGTGCTCGCTTGGTTCGCGGCCCAGGCCGTCGTGGCCTACCGCAGGCCCCTGCTCTACGCCTCGCAGACCCTGCTGAAGGTCGGCGACGTCACCCGGCCGGTGAGCAGCATGGTCGGGGGCCGCCAGCCCTCGGGCATGGACGCGGACGTGGCCATGGAGACCTACGTGGAGGAGGCCCAGTCCTTCAACGTCGCCAGCCGCACGGCCGAAACCCTCGACGTCTCCTCCGAGCCGGATTTGAGGGGCCTCGACAAACGGACCCTGGCCGGGGTCCTCGCGGGCCTCGTCACGGTCCGCAACTACCGCTCCACGCAGCTCATCGAGATCGACGCCCAGGCCGAGACCCCCCAACTGGCCGTGGCCCTGGCCGACGCCTGGGCGCAGGCCTTCATCGCCCAGGACCTGGCCATGGAGCACCAGGGGGCCGCGGCGCTGCGCTCCTTCCTCGAGGATGAGACCGTGCGGGTGCTCAACCAGATCACCCAGTGCCGGGCCCAACTCAAGGACTACTCCCGCGAGCAGTCCGCCAAGGGCGACGTCGCCTTGGCCACCCAAATCAGCACCATGGAGCAGAACCTGGCCTCGATGCAGGACCAACAGGACCTGCTGGAGAGCCAGTACCGCTCGGACTATCCCCTGGTGCGCAGCCACGCCGCCGAGATCCGGCGGGCCCAGGCCAAGCTCGACGCGCTCCTGGCGCGCTCCGGCAACGAGGACTACCTGAACCTGGCGCACGAGCTGAAGACCCTGCAGGCCACCCACGACTGGCTCACCGAAAAGGAGCAGGAGGCCCTCATCGACGAGAACCTGACGGCCTCGAACCTGCTGGTGGTGCAGCCCGCCCAGCCGCCCTACGCCCCGGCCGGCGAGGGGCGCCGCAAATTCCTGGCCCTGCGCCTGGCCGAGGGTCTGGCCTTGGCCCTGGCCCTGGTGTGGCTGGCGCTGCGCGCGCGCCGGCCCGTGTTCCGCGCCGAGGACCTGGCCGCCCGCACCGGAGCCGAGAACCTGGGGCTGGTGCCCGACCTGGCCCTGGAGGCCGCCGACCGGGCCGCGCGCTGGCGCGCCGCCGCCGGAATGCGCGGACGCCCCGGGCCGCCCCTGGACCCGCAGGCGAATATCCCGGGGCGGGAGGCCTTCGACGCCGCGATCGCCCACCTCCGCAACCGGGTCCTGGCCGCCGCCCCCGAGGGGCGGGGCATGTCCCTGGCCGTGACCTCGCCCCGCCGCGGGGACGGCCGCAGCACGCTCAACTTGGCCCTGGCCGCCGCGCTGGCCGCAGCCGGGCGCCGCACCCTGCTCGTCGAAGCCGGCCCCGCGGACCCGGCCTTGGAGGCCCTGCTGCCCCCGGATCCGACGCAGGGGCCCGCGCCCGTGCCGGAGGCCCGCCCCACCACCCGGCCCGGCCTGCACCTGGCGCCCCACGGCGCCTGGGCCCCCGACCCGGCCTGGACCCCCGCGCCGCGGGGGGTCGAACTTCTGCGCGCGTGGACCGCGGCCTACGACTTCGTGGTG
>DAIDJD010000185.1 GCA_027451505.1 candidate division FCPU426 bacterium | reverse complement strand
CGCCGCCCCGGGCCTGGGGCTGCTGCTGGCCGGGGTGGCCCTGTGGTCCGCCCTGCGCCCCTCGCGCCGCAGCGCCAAGGTCCTGCTGCTGTCCTCCGTCAGCTACCTGCCGCTGCTGCTGACCCTGCTGGTGGCGGACCGCGGCTGAAGGCACCAGGCCCCCCGGGGCCCTTTTCTGAGGAACGAACCGGCATGAAACGCTTCCTGTCCTTCCTGGTCGCCTGCCTGTTCCTGCCGGCCTTGGCGCTGGCTTTCAACACCCACGCCGCGGGCTTCCTTCCGCCGGTGGTCAGCGAGCAGGGGCGCCAGATCGACGCGCTCTACGGGCACATCCTGGCCATCGTGGTGGTGATCTTCGTGATCACCGAGGGCATCCTCATCTACTGCGTGGTGGCCTTCCGCGCCCGGCCCGGCCACAAGGCCCGCTTCTTCCACGGCTCCACCGGGGTGGAGCTCATCCTGGCCGGCGTCCCGGCGGTCATCCTGCTGTACATCACGGTGGTCTCGGCGCGCCTTTGGGAGCGCCTGCGCATGGACGAGCCCAAAAACGCCGTGCACATCGAGGTGCTGGCCGAACAGTTCGACTGGAACTTCCGCTACCCCGGCCCCGACGCCGTCTTCGGCACCCCCGACGATGTGATGACCAACGGCGAGTGCGCCGTGCCCGTGGACCGCCAAGTGGTCTTCTTCACCTCCTCCAAGGACGTCATCCACAGCTTCTTCCTGCCGGATTCCCGGGTGAAGGAGGACGTGGTGCCGGGCCTGCTCAACCGCATCTGGACCAAGTGGGAGGTCATCCCGGTCTGGGATCTCGCCACCCAGAAGCGCGTGCTGCTCAGCGAGAAGGACTTCGAGAACGCCCCGGTGGCCTTCTCGGGCTACGCCTTCAAGAGCAAGCCGCACCCGGGCAAGAAGTGGTACCAGTTCAGCGACTCGGCCCGCATCGGCTACAACGCCTACTACTACGAGCGCGACCCCTCCGCCAAGCTGATGGTCATGGAGCACGACCACCCCGTCGACGTCGCCCCGCGCTACGTGCTGCACTACTTCGAGATCGCCTGCGCCCAGCTCTGCGGCCCGCTGCACTTCGCCATGCGCGGCACGGTGCGGGTCCTGCCCGAGCCCGAATACGAGGCCTGGCTCAAGGCCCAGCCCAAGGACGACTACCTGGCCTCGAAGTGGGCCCAGGTCTGGGACGGCGTCCACCCCGACTTCGACCGGGCCCTCTAGGCCCCCAGGCGCAAACCGGGCCCCCGGACTAAGGGGCCCCCGATACGAAGGGAAGCCATGTCCGCACAAACCATCGATTCCGTGGCCGATTTCGTCCATCCGGAACCCACGGACTTCTTCCATAAGTACGTGTGGTCCTACGACCACAAGACCGTGGCCAAGCAGTACCTGTGGACCTCCCTGATCTTCCTGGTCCTGGGCGGCTTCCTGGCCATGCTCATCCGCTGGCAGATCGCCTACCCCGGCGCGCCGGTGCCCCTTCTGGGGGCCCTGCTCAAGGGGCGCTTCATCTTCGACGGCAACGGCGCGGTGAGCGCCGAGGGCTACATCCAGCTGGCCTCCATGCACGGGCTGGTGATGATCTTCTTCGTCATCATCCCCCTCATCGTGGGCGCCTTCGGCAACTTCCTGATCCCCCTGCACATCGGCTCGCGCGACGTGGCCTTCCCGCTCCTCAACGCCCTGAGCTACTGGCTCTACTTCGTCGCCGGGCTTCTCATCCTCGCCAGCTTCCTGGTTCCGCTGGGGCCGGCGGCCTCGGGCTGGACCAACTACCCGCCGCTGTCGGACGTGGCCGGGGCCAATTCGCCCGACATCGGAATGAACCTGGTGATGTCGGCCGTCTTCCTGGCGGGCTTCAGCTCCATCTTCGGCGGCATCAACTTCCTGGTGACCATCGTCAAGATGCGCGCCCCGGGCATGACCTGGATGCGCCTGCCCATGACCACCTGGGCCCAGTTCGTCACCGCCATCTTCCAGGTGCTGGCCACCCCCATGCTGGCGGCCGCCGGCGCCATGCTGCTGTTCGACCGCATCCTCCACACCAGCTTCTTCGTGCCCCGGGGCGTGATGATCGGGGCGGCCGCGGCCGCCAACACCGGCGGCGGCTATCCCCTGCTGTGGCAGCACGTGTTCTGGTTCTACGCCCACCCGGCGGTGTACATCCTCATCCTGCCGAGCATGGGCTTCACCTCGGACATCCTGCCGGCCTTCGCCCGCAAGCCCATCTTCGGCCAGCGGGCCATGATCATCAGCCTGGTGGCCATCATGGGCCTGGGCTTCATCGTGTGGGGCCACCACATGTTCGTCTCGGGGCTCAACCCCTGGATGGGCATGGCCTTCATGATCTCCACGATCTTCATCGCCCTGCCCTCGGGCGTGAAGGTGTTCAACTGGCTGGGCACCATCTGGGGGGGCTCGCTGCGCCTGGAGCCGCCCATGCTCTACGCCCTCACCTTCGTGGCCATGTTCATCGTGGGCGGCCTCTCCGGCATCTTCATGGCCGCGACCCCGGTGGACGTCTACATCCACGACACCTACTACGTCATCGCCCACTTCCACTACGTCGTCTTCGGGGCCACGCTCTTCTCGGTCTTCGCCGCCACGACCTACTGGTTCCCCAAGATGTTCGGCCGCGAGATGAACCGCACGCTCAACTACGTGCATTGGGCCCTCAGCTTCATCTTCTTCAACCTGGCCTTCTTCCCCATGCACTTCCTGGGCGAGGCCGGGCACATGCGCCGCCTGATGACCTCCACCGGCTACGAGTTCCTCAACCCCATGGCCCCCTGGAACGAGTTCATCACCATCGCGGCCTTCTGCCTGGGGGCCTCCCAGATCGTCTTCGCCTACAACTTCATCCACTCGGTCTTCTTCGGCAAGCCGGCCCAGCCCAACCCCTGGGAGGCCTCCACCCTGGAGTGGACCATCCCGGTGCCGGTGCCCCATTACAACTACCGCACCATCCCCACCGTCTACCGCGGCCCGCACGAGTACAGCAGCCCCGAGGCCGCCCCCGCGGATTGGATCGCGCAGGACGCCCCGCCCCGCGGCAACCGCGCGGCGCACTGAACCGGCCCCCCCAAGGAGAGCGACCGACCATGTTTGACCCCGCCGCGCAAGACCACCATCCGACCTTGAGCCCGGCCTTCCACCGCGAGCGCCGCGACATGCGCGCGATGGGCATGTGGCTGTTCCTGGGCTCGGAGGTGATGTTCTTCACCGCCTTCTTCGCCGCCTACATCGTGGCCCGCTCGGCCGCCCCGGGCTTCGTGGCCATGCCCCTGGAGCGCGGCTTCGGCACGCTCAACACCATCGTGCTGCTGACCAGCTCGTTGACCATGGCCCTGGCCGTGCTCAACAGCAAGCGCGGGGAGCGCGTCAAGACCGGGCGCTACATCGCCCTGACCTTCCTGCTGGCGTGCGTGTTCCTGGTGGTCAAGGGCATCGAGTACGCGCACCACTTCGAGGCCGGGGACTTCCCCAGCCACGACATCTTCTTCGGCTTCTACTTCCTGCTCACGGGCTTCCACGGCCTGCACGTGCTGGGGGGAATGATCACCCTGGCCATCCTTTGGTGGCGCAACCGGCGCGGCGACTTCAACAAGGACTACAACGATCCCATCGAGATCGCGGGCCTCTACTGGCACTTCGTGGACCTGGTCTGGATCTTCCTGTTCCCGGCCCTCTACCTGCTTTAAGCCGACCCCTCCCGGAGGACACCCATGAGCTCCGCCGCCACGACCGCCCCCTCCGGCGTCCACGACCACGGCCGTTCCTACAAGGCCGAGGCCGTGTTCTACGCCGAGATCTTCGGGCTGCTCATCTCCCTGACCATCCTCACCGTCACGCTGAGCTACGTGAACGTGGGCTGGGCCCTCGACCTTACCGGGCGCGCGCCCAACATCGTCGCCGGCATGCTGGTGGCGGCGGTGAAGTCCTCGCTGGTGCTGTGGTTCTTCATGCACATGAACCACGAGGGGCGCCTCAACCGCTTCATCTTCGCCTTCGCGTTGTGCCTCTTCACCTTGGCCGTGGTGGCCTTCTCCAGCGACTTCGTGTGGCTCCACACCTACGTCGTCGAGGGGGCCCGGGCCGCGGTCGGGGGAATGTGACGTGGGCGCGCCGGGCCGGGCCGCCCTGGCGGCCGTCGCGGCCTTCGCGCCCGCGGCCCTGGGGGCCTGCCCGAGCTGCGCCGACGCCCTGGCCCACGACCCCGCCGGGCTGGGCTTCGCCCGCGGGGTGTACTACAGCATCGTCGTGCTGTTCGCGGTGCTGGGCACCTTGGTGACCGTCCTGGTGCGGGCCGTGCTCAAGGAGGCCCGCCGCCGGCCCGATTCCACCCCTCCCCCCGGGCCTTGACCTCCGGCCCGGTCGGGTGCAACCTGACGGACCCTGGGCCCTCGGCCCGGGGTCCGTTTCGTTTGGGGACCGCATGACCCTTCCCTTGGCCGTGAGCCTGGGCGACCCCGCCGGCATAGGCCCGGAGGTCGCCGCCCGCGCGCTGGCCGCCCACCGGCCCGCCGGCGGGGCCCTGCTGTTCGGCGATCCCCGCGCCGTGGCCCCGCGCTGGAGCCGCGGCCTGAAGGGCTGCGCCTGGCGCCCGGTGCCGGCCCCCGGCCGCTGGCGGCTGGGCCGCCCCTCGGCGGCCTCCGGGCTCGCCGCCCACGACGCGGTCGTGGCCGCCGCCCGCGCCGTGCTCTCCGGCGAGGCCCGCGCCCTGGTCACCGCGCCCCTGTCCAAGGAGGCCATGCACCTGGCCGGCCTGCGCTGGCCCGGGCACACCGAACTGCTGGCCCACCTTTGCGGCCGCGGCCCGCGGGACGTGGGCATGCTGCTGGTGGGCGGCGGGCTGCGCGTCTTCCTGGTCACCCGCCACGTGTCCCTGCGCAAGGCCTTGGCCTCGCTCAACACCGCCTCCCTGGACCGCGCCCTGGACGTGTGCGCCGCGGGCCTGCGGGATTCCCTGGGCCTGGCCCGGCCCCGCTTGGCCCTGGCCGCGCTCAACCCCCACGCCGGGGAGGGCGGGGCCTTCGGCGACGAGGAGGTCCGCCTTCTGGCCCCTTGGGCGCGGGCCCGCGCCCGCCGCGCCCGGGGCTTCACCCTGGAGGGGCCCCTGCCCGCGGACACCGTGTTCGTGCGGGCCCACCGGGGCGCCTACGACGCCGTGCTGTGCCTCTACCACGACCAGGGGCTGATCCCCCTCAAGCTCCTGGCCTTCGACAGCGGGGTCAACGTCACGCTCGGCCTGCCCTTCCTGCGCACCTCCCCGGACCACGGCACGGCCTGGGACCTGGTCGGCACCGGCCGGGCCGACCCCGGCTCCATGCTGGAGGCCCTGCGCCTGGCCGACCGCGCCGGGCGGGCCCCGGGTGTCGCCCGGTCCCGCGCGTGAGCCGCCTGCCCCTGGACCGGACGGCGGCCCTGGCCGCCGGCTTCCGGACCAAGAAGCGGCTGGGCCAGCACCTGCTGCGCGACCCCGAGGTGGTGGCCGAGACCCTTCGGGTCCTGGCCCCGGGGCCCGGCGACGGCCTGGTGGAGATCGGGCCCGGCCTGGGGGCCCTGACCGGCCCCCTTCTGGCGACCGGGGCTCCCCTTCTGGCCGTGGAGGTGGACCCCGCGGCCTGCCGGGCCCTGCGCTCGCGCCACGGCTCCGAAGCGCGCTTCCACCTGCTGGAGGCGGACGTCCTCAAGGTGGACCTGGCCGCCGAGGCCGCGCGGGCCCTGGAGGGGCGCCCCTTCCATGTGGCGGCCAACCTGCCCTACTACATCACCACCCCGGTGCTGGCGTCCCTGCTCGAGGGCGGGGTGCCCTTCGTGCGCATGGTGGCCCTGGTGCAGTGGGAGGTGGCGCTGCGCCTCGCGGCCCGGCCCGGGACCGCGGACTGGTCGGCCCTGGGCGCCCTGGCCTCGTACCACGCCCGGGTCACCCTGCTGCGCAAGGTGGCCCGGGGTGCTTTCACGCCCGTGCCCGGGGTGGACTCCGGGCTGGTGCTGCTGGAGCGGCGGTCCTCCCCGGCCGTGGCCGCGGAGGATCCGGCCCTGCTCTTCCGGCTGCTGAGGGCCTCCTTCCGCATGCGGCGCAAGACGCTGCGCCGGGCCCTGATCCTGGCCGGCCTGGGCCTGGACCCGGCGGCCCTGGAGGGCGCGCTCAAGGCCGCGGGCCTGGACGGCGGGCGCCGCGGCGAGACGTTGGAACTTGGGGAATGGGCGGCCCTGGCGCGCGCCTGGGCCGCCGCCGGCGGGGCCGGGGCGGGGACGGTCCCCGCCGCCGAAGCGGCCCGCCCGGGCGAGGAGGACGCGTAGCTATGTGCGGTATCGTGGGGTTCGTGGGCAAGGGCGACGCCACCCGGGTGCTCCTGGGGGGCCTTCGCAAGCTGGAGTACCGGGGCTACGATTCGGCGGGCCTGGCCTGCGTGGCGGGCTCGGCCATCGAGCTCAGGCGCTCCGTGGGCAAGCTCTCGGCCCTGGAGGACCTGCTCAAGGCGCGCCCCATCGAGACCAGCGTGGGCGTGGGGCACACCCGCTGGGTCACCCATGGCCGGCCCAGCGAGGCCAACGCCCACCCCCACCTGGGCACCGGCGGACGCCTGGCCGTGGTGCACAACGGCATCGTCGAGAACTACCTGGCCCTGCGCGCCGAGCTCTCGGCCGCCGGGGTGGTCTTCCGCAGCGAGACCGACTCCGAGGTGCTGGCCCACTTGATCGAGCGGGCCCGCGCCGGCGGGCTCTCCCTGGCCGACGCCGTGCGCGCGGCCCTGAAGCGGGTGGAGGGAAGCTACGCCCTGGTGGTGGTCAGCGCCGACGACCCCGACACCCTGGTGGCGGCCCGCTTGGGCAGCCCCCTGGTGCTGGGCCTGGGGCAGGGAAGCACCTACGTCGCCTCGGACGTCCCGGCCCT
>DAIDJD010000184.1 GCA_027451505.1 candidate division FCPU426 bacterium | reverse complement strand
CGTCCAGGAATCCCCTTCCGGCCCGCGGCGGCGCAAGGCCAGGGAAGGGTTCAGGCGGTAGAAGCCATGGGAGGCCCGAGCGAACAGCGCCCGGCCGTAGGGGTAGGAACTGCCGACCTCGTTGCGCGCTAGGACCGAGGAGAGGTACGGGCGCCTCCGACGCTGCGGCGCCAGGACGGCGGCGGGGAAGTGCTTCCACGCCTGCAGGAGACCGGCGGTGTCGAAGGCGCCGCCGGGGCCCCGGTGGGCGTGACGGAAGCGCGCGTGGGTGAGGGCCCAAAAGGTCTGGAACACAAGGTACTCGGATTGGCTGCGGTCGATGCGCACCAGGCGGCCGCCCGAGGCGACGTCCACGCGCTCCGGGGCCACCTTGTCATAGAGGCCCGGGAGGGGACCCCGGGCGAAATCCGGGTTCCCGAACGCCGAGAGCAGGGTCCAGTGCAGGGCGTTGAGCCCTCGGTGGTCGACGGCTTCGGGATCCGAACCGCGGGCGAGCAGGGCGTCGGTCAGGCCCACGTTGCCGGCGGCGCAGGCCGCCATCAGCGGGGTCAGGTTCATGGGGTTGCGGTGTTCGAGCCCGTAGAGGTCGCATTCCGCGAGGACGTCCTTGAAGAACCGGGTGGAGTACTTCTCCAGGTGGCGGGTTCCGGTTGCGCGAGGGCCGGCCTGCAGGGAGGCGGCGCGCGCCGGAGCGTAGCCCGCGTCCGCCAGCCGCCGCACGAGGTGCGGTTCGTCGTGGACCACGGCCCATTCGAGGAGGCGCTGCCGCTGCTTGTCGCCCGGCGCTCGCTCGACGAAGACGGCGGCCATCAGGCCGCGCACGCGGGCCTCGTCCAGGACGGCCCAGGGCGTCTCGGTGGGCTTGAGGATGGACCTCCGGATCGCCTCGGCCTGCTCCCGCTTGCCGTGGAGCTCAAGCCGGCGCGCCTCCCGCTGCCAGTCCTCCAGGCTGGAGGGGCCCTTGTCGGCGGGCGCGGCGTCGACGGCGGACAGCCCCAGGAGCCGGAGGAGCGGGTGCTCCAGGTCCGATTCCACGAGGTACAGGTTTCCCACGGCGCGCGTCATGGCCACATAAAGCGCATTGACGTGGAACTTGTGCGCCTCCAGGGATTTGTCGCCTTTGTCCCTGCTGCGCGAATAGTCCAGTTCCTCGGCTTCCAGGTCCGCCGGGGACACGCCGCGGGCGATCTCCTCGAATTCGGCGCGGTGGTCTGAGATGCAGCGGTAGAGCACGATGTTCTCGTACTCCAGCCCCTTCGCCTCCCGGACCGAGAACACCAGGGGCGTGGAGAATCGGCGGGACGCGGCCTCCTTGTCCCGCTCCCGAAGCACCAGGACCGCGAAGCGGGTGGAACGCCGCATGAGCGCGTCCAAGTCCTTGAGGACCGCCTCCTCGTCCCGCAGCAGGGCCGTGGTGCCGGAGCGGGAGCCCACCGCGCGCACGAGGAAGTTGCTCTCCCGGTCGATGGATCCGAAACGGCGGTGCTTGACCTTCAGCAGCGCGTTGGCCGCCCGGGTGACCTCCGGGGAGTTTCGGAAGTTGTTGGCCAACACTCGGCACGCCTGGCGCCCGGCCAGCTCGGGATCGCCCCAGAACAGCGACTTGACCCCGGCCCAGGAGAAAAAGTTGGGGTGGACGATCTGGTTGGAGTCGCCGCACAGAAGGAAGCGGTCCGCGGACTTCAGGCAGCGCAGCACCACCTGGAGCTGCGCCGCCGTGAGGTCCTGCACCTCGTCGACGACCGCGAAGTCGTAGCGCGGCGTTGCCATGGCGGCCCAGGAGTGGGCCAGCAGGTTGGCGTCGTAACGGCCGGAGTCCCTCAGCCAGTCGCGGTATCGGTCGAAGAGGTCGTAGAGGCGGTCGCGGCCCTCGGCGGGGAAGATGGAGCGCCGCACGCCGAGGGCGCGGTACGCCTCCCTGGTGAGGACGCCCCCGGCCTGGGCCGTGACGACCCCCCGGATCTCCTCGTAGGCCTGGTCGGGATCCAGGCCCCGGAACGCCTGGCGCTGGCGCGCGAAGAACGCGGCGAACTCCGCGGGGCCCGCCTCCCGTCCCTCGGGCAGCCGCAAGGATTCCATCAGCTCGCGCTGGGACAGGAAGGCGGCCTCCTGGTCGCCGCGCCGGAACCCGCCGGCGTGGTAGAGGCCGCGGGCGTGCGAGGCGAGATAGGGCGATTCCGTGACGTAAAGGACTTCCCCGGGCTCGTCCTTGAGCTTCTCCAAGGCCAGGGCGGTCTTCCCGCTGCCGGCCCCGCAGACGATGATGAGGGGGGGCCGCAGCCGGAATAGCTCTTCCTGGGCGTCGTCGAAGGAGAGGGGCTTGCCCAGGAAGCGCAGAGCCGGGCGCTGCGGGTGCAGGTACGGGATCTCCTGTGCCTCGGCCGCGGCATCGGCCTCCTGGGCGTCCACCAGAGCCGTCTCGTCGACCGCCGCGCCCCGGAGGAAGCGGGAGGCGCCATAGTCGTGGTTGCGCACGACCTGCAGGAGGGCTATGCACGTCTCCGGGCCGTGCCTCACCAGCGTGAAGACGACCCGGTCGGAATCGCTCAGCTTGGCGCGGTACATTCCGGCGTGACCGACGAGCTTCTTCGCCTGGGCCCCGCGGAAGTCCCCGCGGGCCAGGGCTTGGGCGGTTCGTTCCAGCTGGGGCTCCAATCCGGAGGCGTCGAGACCCGCGTAACGGAGGATCCTCATGGCCGTGGATTTTAACTCCGGGTCGGCCACCGCCGCCACCTTCGTGGCGGCCGCGCGGGAGGCCCGCCGGGAGTGCCTTGCGGCGGCTCCGACCACTCTCCCCAGGGCGTCGGCGGCGTCCCGGTTCGGCCCAGGTCTTCGGGAAAGCTCGGGGAGGGTTCCGCGCACGTTTCCGATAATCCGGGGCCAGGACGGCGCCATGAGGGTGGTCATGCGGCCCGGCATCTGGTATCCTTTTTTCCCCATTGAACCGTCCCTTTTCGGCGTCCATGCCTACCAGCACCCGCGCCGCGTCCCGCGGCTCGAAACGCAAATCGGCCCCCGGTCGCAGTAGACCCAAGCCGGCCACCAGCTTCCAGGACATCATCCTGACCCTGCAGCGTTTTTGGGCCGGGAAGGGCTGCTTGGTGGCCCAGCCCTATGACTTGGAGAAGGGCGCGGGCACTTTCAACCCCAACACCTTCCTGCGCTGCCTGGGTCCCGAACCGTGGAACGCGGCCTATGTCGAGCCCAGCCGCCGTCCCCGCGACGGCCGCTACGGGGACAACCCCAACCGCACCCAGATGTTCCACCAGTTCCAGGTCATCCTGAAGCCCTGCCCCCAGGACATCGTGG
>DAIDJD010000183.1 GCA_027451505.1 candidate division FCPU426 bacterium | reverse complement strand
GGGCGCCCCATCCACCCCCCCCTCCAAGGACCCGCCTTGAGCATCCTCTCCGACCGCCAGATCACCCGGCTGGCCCTGACCCAGGGCATGATCCGCCCCTTCGTCCGTAGGCAGGTCCGCAAGGGCGTCATCAGCTACGGCGTCTCCAGCTACGGCTACGACATCCGGGTGGCCGACGAATTCAAGATCTTCACCAACATCAACAGCACCGTCGTCGACCCCAAGGCCTTCGACGCCAAGAGCTTCGTGACGGTGCGCGGGCGGGCCTGCATCATCCCGCCCAACAGCTTCGCCTTGGCCAAGACCGTCGAGACCTTCAAGATCCCCCGCGACGTGCTCACCGTCTGCGTGGGCAAGAGCACCTACGCGCGCTGCGGCATCATCATCAACGTGACCCCCTTCGAGCCCGAATGGGAGGGCACCGTCACCCTCGAGATCAGCAACACCACCCCCCTGCCCGCCAAGATCTACGCCAACGAGGGCATCGCCCAGGTCCTGTTCTTCCAGGGGTCGGAGCCCTGCGCCGTGAGCTACCGCGACAAGAAGGGCAAGTACCAGGGGCAGAAGGGCCTGGTGTTGCCGCGGCTGTGAGGACGGGAGCGCCCGCCCTGGCGCCGGACCTCTACCTGGCCTCGGCTTCGCCGCGGCGCGCCGAACTGCTGCGCCAGGCCGGCTACCGGCCGTTGCTGGCGCCGACGGGGGTCCCGGAGCGGCGCCGGCCCGGGGAGGCCCCGCGCGCCCTGGCCCTGCGTTTGGCGCGGTCCAAGGCCGGCGCCGCCTGGCGCCTTCTGAAGGGAAGGGGCGCCCTCTCCGGGGTGGTCCTGGGCGCGGACACGGTGGTGGATTTGGACGGGCGGGCCCTGGGCAAGCCGAGCGGGCCCGCGGCGGCGCGGCGCATGCTGCGCGCGCTCTCGGGCCGGGCCCACCGCGTGCACACGGGGGTTTGCCTGCTTTCCCTGGGTCCGGGGCCCCGGGGGGAGGCCTTCGTGGAGACCGTTTCCGTGCGCTTCCGGGCCCTGGATCCCGCCGAGATCGACGCCTACGTGGCCACGGGCGAGCCCCTGGACAAGGCCGGTTCCTACGGCATCCAGGGCCGCGCCGGGTCCTTCGTGCGCCGCGTCTCCGGGGACACCTACGCCGTGGTCGGCCTTCCGCTGGCGAGGGTCTGCGAGGCGCTGGTCCGGGTGGGGTTGCGGCCTTGAGCTTGGCGCTGGTCACGGGGGCCAATGGGCACATCGGGTCGCGGGTGGTCCGCGCCCTGCGCTCCCGCGGCCGGGCTGTGCGCGCGATGCTGCGGCCGGGGGCGCCCCTGCGGGGATTGGAGGGGCTCCCCGAAGGGGGCGGCCTGGAGCTGGTCCGCGGGGACCTGCTTGACCCCCCCTCGCTGGCGCGCGCCTTGGACGGCGTCGACGTGGTCTTCAACGCCGCCGGGGTCTTCGACACCCGCACGCCCGACGAGGCCGGGATGCGCCGGGTCAACGTCGAGGGGACGGCGAACCTGCTGGCGGCCCTGCGGGGCACCGGCGCGCGGAGGCTGGTGCACACCTCCTCGGTGGCGGCCCTGGGCTACAGCCGGGACCCCTCGGTGGTGCTGGACGAGGCGGCCTGGAACGGGGACCCCATCGACGCCTACACCGCGGGCAAGACCGAGGGTGAGCGCCTGGTCCACACCGCCGCCGCCGCCGGGCTCGACGCCGTGGTGGTGAACCCGGTCACGGTGCTGGGCCCCGGGGACCACAAGCCCACGCCCAGCAACGCCTTCGTGCTGCTGGCGCTGCGCAGGGGCCTTCCCGTCACCTTCGACAGCGGCCACACCTACGTGGACGTCGACGACGTGGCCGAAGGGCACCTGCTGGCCGAGGAGCGCGGCCGACGCGGGGAGCGCTACGTCCTCGGCGGCACCCCGGCGAGCAACGACGCCCTACTCAGGGAGCTGGCCCGGCGCCGGGGCGGCCGCCCGCCGGTCCTGCGCCTGGGGCACGTCTCGGTGGAGCTCCTGGGGTTGGCTGTGGAGCTCAAGGCCCGCCTCACCCGGACCCGCCCGTTCTTCACCCGGGCCAAGGCCCACAAGTTGATCGACTACTACGGGTACTTCAGCCACGCCAAGGCCGCGCGCGAACTGGGCTACCGGCCCCGGCCCTTAAGCGAGGTGCTGGACCGCGCCGAGGATTGGTACCGGGAGATGGGTTGGCTGGGGCCGCTCCGGCGCACGGAGGCCTGAGGCGGAAGGTGGAAGCCCCTTAGGCTTCGCCGTGGGTCATCAGAAAATGGCGCAGGGAATCGCGGCGGTCCATGACGTCGTTGTACCCGATGCGCAGCAGCTTGCCCGTGTAGCGGAAGTCGAAAGCCAGGTAGCTGCTGAGGTCCGAACCGCTGCGGCGGCGCACGCCCATGCCTCGCAGCAGGTGGCGCAGCACCCAGGGATAGCGTTCCGACTGGCCGCTGGCCCCGGCCCCCAGGTCCCGCGAGGGCTGGAGGGACTCCTCGGCGATGATGCGCCAGTCGTGCTGCAACACCTCGCGGGCCAGGGGGTCCATCCCGTGCAGGGTGCGGTTGAAGCGCCGGAGCCGGTCCAGGTCGCTGTCGAGCGTGTCCAGGAACATCGCGTTGAGCACCACCCCGGCGATGTCGGCGAAGCTGACGCGGCGCCCCGGGCGCTGGTTGGTCTCGACCAACCGATCCGGATCCGGGCGCTTGCGGACCCCTATGGTCATGAGGGACTCGGCGCCCATGTGCAGGGAGGGGCTCAAGGGGGAGAGCAGGCGCAGGGTGCCGTCCCCATAGTGGGAGCCGGAGATGGGCACCGGCGGGAAGAACACGGGGATGGAGGCGCTGGCCAGGACGTGGTCCGCGCTCAGGGGCTGGCGCCAGCCCAGGTGGTTGTTGCGCACCCAGTCCTCCCGGCCCTCCTCGGCGTCGAAAAACGTCACGGCGCAACCGGTGGCGTAGTTGGTGGCCGTCACGGCGAAGGCCGTCATGCGGCCCCGGGCCACGTGGTCGCGCACCCGGGCGAAGTCGACGTTGTTCTCGATCAGGCGGCGCAGGGGGGTCGAGTCCAGAAGGCAGCTGGACTCGGTGCCGGAAAGCCCGCCGGAGAGCAGGCCCCGGAGCACGGACAGGGCGTTGCCGCCGACGCTGAGGTTGTCGGAGCGGAAGACCTTGTCGATGGTGAGGGTGTTCCACAGCGTCCATAGGCGCTGGGCCCCGGTCTGGAAATCGTCGGCGTAATGGGCCAGTTGGCAGGCGTTGATCGAGCCGGCCGAAAGTCCGGTGAGGATGCGGAAGGGACTGTGCCGGTGGGGCCACAACTCGGACAGGGCCCGGATGGCGCCGGCCTGGTAGGCGGCGCGGGCGCCGCCCCCTGTCAACACCAGGGCCAAGCGTTTCATGGATGGGCGCGTTTCGTTGAAAAAAGCATGGAAATAGAATACCTTTTCGGGCTTCCCCTATAAAGATTACTTTTTAGTCCAGATTTCGTTTGACAAGAGCGCCTCGTTCCGTATACTCTGAATTTGACATTCGAAATCAAATTTAGAGGAAGCCGTGGAAACCCTGACCCTGGATCGCCTGGAAGACGGACAAAGCGGGACCGTGCATGGGTTCCGCAGGCTGGGCCCTTCGGGGCTCCGGCTCATGGAGATGGGGCTCTTCGAGGGGAGCCGGATCACCATGGTCCGGCGCGCTCCCTTGGGCGACCCATTGGAAATCCAGGTCGGCGACTATCGCCTGAGCCTGCGCCGCGACGAAGCCGCTCTGGTCGATATCGCGTCGTGAGCGAGCCCCGGTTCAGGGTGGCCTTGGCCGGGAACCCGAATGTCGGCAAGACCACGCTGTTCAACGCCCTCACCGGGCTGAACCAGCGCACCGGGAACTACCCCGGGGTCACCGTGGCTTGGCACGCCGGTGTCTGGGACCTCCCCGGCGGCCCGGCCGAGCTCGTCGACCTTCCCGGTTCCTACTCCCTTTCCGCCCTCAGCCCCGACGAATCCCTGGTCCAGCGCCTGCTGCAGGGCGTCGAGGGCCCCGCGCCCCAGGCCCTGCTGGCCATCGTCGACGCCTCCAATCCCGAACGCAACCTCTACTTCCTCTCCCAGCTCCTGGACCTGGGGCTGCCCACGGTCGTGGCCCTCAACATGGGCGACGTCGCCGAGGCCAAGGGGATCTCCGTGGATGCCGCGGCCCTGGAGCGGGCCCTGGGGGCGCGGGTCGTGCCGATCCAGGCCCACCGCCGCGTGGGCCTCGGGGAACTGGGGCGCGCCATGGAGGAAGCCGCGGCCGCGGGGTTGCCCGGACGGGGGCCGGGCCTGCCCGTTTCCGGGCCGGGGGCGGCCCTGCCCGAGACCATCCGCGGCCGCTACGAGTGGGCCCGCGCGCGCCTCCAGGGGGCGCTGACCCGCAGCCGGGCCCGCCAGCGTTTCTCCGACCGGGTCGACCAGGTGCTCACCCACCGCGTGTGGGGGCTGCTGGCCCTGGTCGTGATCATGGGCTTCATCTTCCAGAGCGTCTTCACTTGGTCCCAGCCCCTGATGGACGGGGTGGGCTCGGCCGTGTCCTGGGCCGGGGGGATGCTTCTGCGCCCCCTGCCGCCGGGGATCCTCAAGGACCTCCTCGGCGACGGCGTGGTGGCCGGGGTGGGGAGCATCCTGGTCTTCCTGCCGCAGATCGCGGTGCTCTTCCTGTTCATCGCGATCCTGGAGGACTGCGGGTACATGGCCCGAAGCGCCTTCCTGATGGACCGGCTCTTCGCCAAGTTGGGCCTTTCCGGGCGCAGTTTCATCCCGCTGTTGAGCAGCTTCGCCTGCGCCGTCCCGGGGATCCTGGCCACCCGCACCATCGCCGACCGCAAGGAGCGCCTCACCACCATGCTGGTGGCGCCCCTGATGAGCTGTTCGGCCCGCCTGCCGGTCTACACCGTGCTCATCGCCGCCTTCCTGCCGGGGCGCCTCGTCCTGGGCTTCATCGACGAGCGGGCCCTGGTGCTGCTGGGTCTCTACGCCCTGGGCCTGGCCGTGGCGGTGCCCGTGGCCTGGCTGCTGCGCCGCAGCATGAAGGCCGGCGGCGCGGCCCTTTTCCTGATCGAACTGCCCGGGTACAAATGGCCCGATCCGGGCACGGTGGCGCGCCGGGTGGCCGAGCAGTGCCGCGAATTCGTGGCCAACGCCGGGACCATCATCCTTTCCGTGGCCGTGGTGCTGTGGGTCCTGGGGGCCTTCCCCCGTCCGGCCTCCGTCACGGCCCCCTTCCGGGCCCGGCGCGCGGCCCTGGAGGCCGCGCCCGGCCCGGCGTCGGCGCGGGCTGAGGCCCTGGCGGAACTCGAGCGCAGGGAGCAGGGGGCCCTTCTGCGGCAGAGCTGGCTGGGCCGCATGGGGCGCGCCATCGAGCCGGCCTTCGAGCCCCTGGGTTGGGACTGGCGCGTGACCATGGCCGCCTTGGCCGCGTTCCCGGCCCGCGAAGTGGTCATCGGCAGCATGGGCACCATCTTCGACGCCTCCGGTGGCGAGGGCGACCCGGGAGGCCTTCGGCAGGCCCTCGTCCAGGCCCGCCGCGACGACGGGACCCCGGTCTTCAGCGTGGCGGTGGCCCTGAGCCTGATGGTCTTCTTCGCGCTCTGCGCCCAGTGCGCCTCGACCCTGGCCGTGATCCGGCGCGAGAGCGGCCACTGGGGCTGGGCCGCCTTCACCTTCGGCTACATGACCGCCCTGGCCTGGGGCGCCGGCGCCCTGGTCTTCCAGGCGGCCCGGGCGCTGGGGCTGGGATGAGGTCCCCGGAAACGCTCGCGCAATACCTGGTGGTGGCCCTGGTCGTGGGGCTGGCCGCGGTCGTGCTGGCGCGCCGCCTGCTGAAGGCGGCGCGCGGCAAGGACGACTGCGGGTGCGGGAAGTGCGGACAGGGCGTCGCGGGCCGGGGGGAGGGGAAGGGATCCCGCGGCGAGGCGCCTTGACCCAGGGTCGCGGGATGCGTACGCTGGCCCCGGCAACCTCGGGTGGAAGGATCGGATCGGCGCAAGGGTCCCGCTGAGTCGGGGCCCCTGGGCCTTTTTTTCGTGTTGGGATGCTTTTCGAACCCTGGTTCAAACGCCTCTATGAACGCGGCCTCGACGAGGAGGCCCGTCGCGCCCTTCTCGACGCGCGCCTGCCCGTCTTCACCGGGGCTTGGGGCGCGGCGCGCGCCTTCCTGGCCGCGGCCCTGCTGGCCAAGTGGCGCCGCCCGGCCCTGATCCTGGCCGGGGACGAGCCTTCCGCGCTCTCGCTGGTGGAGGAACTGCGTTTCTTCCTGCAGGGCTTCCCGTCCCTCGACCACCCCGGGCGGGTGGAGGCCCAGAGGGTCAAATACCCCACCCTGATGGATCCCGGCGAGGATCCCCTGGTCTACCTGCCGGCCTGGGAGTCCGGCGCCGCCGACAGCGTCAACCGCGAGCACGGCCGCAGCCTGGAGCGCCTGCTCATCCTGAGGCGTCTGGCCCGCGGGGAGCCCTTCCTCGTGGTGACCACGCCCCTGGCGCTGGCCCAGGCCCTTCCCGAGCCCGAGGCGCTCTTGGGCGCCGAGGTGCGGCTGCAGCGGGGTGCCGAGCACCGCCTCGACGAGCTGGCGGCCTCCCTGGTGCGCCTGGGGTACCGCCGCGAAGCCCAGGTGGAGGAGCCGGGGCAGTTCTCCATCCGCGGCGGGCTTCTGGACCTAGCCGTGCCCGACCGGGACCGTCCCGTGCGCTGCGAGTTCTTCGGGGACGTCCTGGAGCGCCTCCGGCCCTTCGACCCCGCCACCCAGAGGGGCGTCGCGGACGGGCCCGAGCCGGAGGCCCTCGACGTCATGCCCTTCCAGGAGGTGCTGCTCGACGGGCCCCTGCGCGAGGCCGGCGTGGAGCGCTTGGCCCGGTGCCGCGGCCTTTCGGCCGAGGCCCGGACGCGTTGGGCGGCCCAGCTCGGGGCCCAGTCCGACTTCGTGGGCCAGGACTGGATGCTGGGCTTCTTCTTCCCCGGCCGCTCCCTCTTCGATTACCTGGCCTGCCTCAAGCATCCGCCCCTGGTGCTGGTGGACCGGCCCCAGGAGTTGGGGGACCGGCTGGCCGCTTTGGCCGAGGCCCACGAGGCGGTGGCCCGGCGCCGCCACGAGGCCGGTCTGCCCTACCCCGAAGCCGCCGACGCCTTGCTGGCCCCGGAGGAGGCGCTGCGGCGCCTGAGGGGCCTGGACGTGGCGGCCTTCAGCCTGCTGCCCCACGGCCTTCCGGGCTGGCGCGAGTCCCGGGCCCTGCCGCTGGCCTTCAAGAACCTGGACCTGACCCCGGGCGACCTGGGGTCCCTGGAGCGCGAGATGGTGGTGTGGCTGAGCCGGGGCTGGGCCACCCTGGTGGCCTGCCACAGCCACGGCGACCTGACCCGACTGGGCCAATCCCTCGCCGAACGCGGCCTGCCGGCCCTGGAGGTGGACGCCTCGGCCGGCCCGCTGGACCTCCCCGCCGACCGCCCGGCCCTCATCCTGGGGCACGTCGACAAGGGCTTCGCCGCGCCCGAGCTCGGGCTGGTGCTGGTGAGCGACCAGGACGCGTTGCGCCGGGAGACGGTGCGCGCGGCCGTGTACCGCCACCGGTTCAAGGGCCTGCGCAACGCGCGGGCCATCGAGAGCTTCGCCGAACTCAAGGCCGGGCAGCACGCCGTCCACGTCGACCACGGCATAGGGCTGTTCCAGGGCGTGGCGCGCCTCAACGTCGACGGCTTCGAGAAGGACTTCGTCTGCCTGGAGTACGCCGACCGGGAGAAGCTCTACGTGCCCGTGGACCAGGTCGACCGGGTGCAGAAATACTTGGGCGGCGACGAGAATCCCCGCCTGCACAAGCTCGGTTCGGCGACCTGGGAGAGCCAGCGGGAGCGGGTCAAGAAGGCCGTGGCCGAGATGGCCGAGGAACTGCTCAAGCTCTACGCCCGGCGCCAGGTGGCGGAGGCCCCCGGGACCGGTCCGGACAGCCCCTGGCAGAGGGAGTTCGAGGAGAGTTTCCCCTACGAGGAGACCGAGGACCAGCTCAAGGCCATCGAGGACATCAAGCGCGACCTGGAGTCCAGCAAGCCCATGGACCGCCTGCTCGTGGGCGACGTGGGCTTCGGCAAGACCGAAGTGGCCCTGCGCGCGGCTTTCAAGGCCGCGGCGGCGGGGCGCCAGGTGGCCGTGCTTTCCCCCACCACCCTGCTGGCCAGCCAGCACCACGCGACCTTCACGGAGCGCCTGCAGGGGTTCCCCCTGAAGGTGGGCCTGCTGTCGCGCTTCCGCAGCCCGAAGGAGCAGCGCCGCACCCTGGAGGCCCTGCGCGAGGGTACGCTGGATATCGTCATCGGGACGCACCGCCTGCTGAGCCGGGACGTGGCCTTCAAGCGCCTGGGCCTGCTCGTGGTCGACGAGGAGCAGCGCTTCGGGGTGGCCCAGAAGGAGCGCCTCAAGGCCCTGCGCGCGCAGGTGGCCGTGCTGGCCATGTCCGCCACGCCGGTGCCCCGAACCCTGCACTTTTCCCTGAGCGGCATGCGGGACATGAGCCTCATCGAGACCCCCCCGCTCAACCGCCTCCCGGTGCGCACCTACGTCATGGAGGAGGACACGGCCCTGCTGCGCGAGGCCCTGCTGATGGAGTTGCGGCGCGGCGGCCAGGTCTTCTACGTGCACCACCGGGTCAAGGACATCGAGAAGGCCGCGGAGCGCCTGCGCGCCCTGGTGCCCGAGGCCCACATCGCGGTGGCCCACGGCCAGATGCCCAAGGAGCACCTGGAGAAGGTCATGCACGAGTTCCTGGGCCGGGCCCACGACGTGCTGGTGGTCACCACCATCATCGAGAGCGGGCTGGACATCCCCAACGTCAACACCATCGTCGTCGACCACGCCGAGGATTTCGGGCTCAGCCAGCTCTACCAGCTGCGCGGGCGCGTCGGCCGCGGCCAGCGCCAGGGCTACTGCTACCTGTTCTACCCCAAGGCCCGGGCCCTGCCCGAGGTGGCCGAGAAGCGCCTGGCCGCGATCGAGGAGTTCACCGAGTTGGGGTCGGGCTTCAAGGTGGCCATGCGGGACCTGGAGATCCGCGGGGTCGGCAACATCCTGGGCCCCCAGCAGCATGGCAACGTGGCCGCGGTGGGCTTCGACTTGTACTGCCATCTGCTGGCCGAGGCCGTGGCCCGCCTCAAGGGCGAGGAGGTCGAGCGCGACCGCACCCCCAGCCTGCACCTCGACTTGGACGCCTACATCCCCCCGACCTACATCTCCGACGAGCGCCAGAAGCTGGACTGGTACAAGCGCCTGGCCGCGGTGGAGACCCACGAGACCCTGGCGGAGCTGGAGGGGGAGCTCAAGGACCGCTACGGGGATCCCCCCCAGGCGGTGCGCAGCCTCATGGAGGTGGTCGCCGTGCGCGTGTGGGCCCGCCGGCTGGGCCTGAGCGAGGTGACCCAGAAGGGGAGCCAGGTGGTTCTGCGCTTCTTCGACGACCTCCAGCCCGAGCCGGGCTTCGCCGACGCCATGCTGCGGGCCTGGGGCGCGCGGGTGCGCTTCCTCCCCGGCCCTCCGCCGGGGCTGAGCCTGACCGCGGCCCCGGGGCAGGGGGCGGCCGCCCTGCGCAGCCTCCTGCCCAGCCTGGAGCGCTATTCCACGGTCCCCAAGAGAGCGGCCGTCCCGGCGTGATTTTCCCCACTAAATCCTTGTCCAAGGTGTATCGTTATGCTACACTATCCAGCCGGGAGTCGACCCGGCCGGGTTGACTCCCTTCTCTTTTTTGGCCGCATGTCCGCACCTATCCGTACCCTGGCGCGCACCGCGGCGCCGGGGTTTTTTGTGCGCTGGGGCCTCCTCGCGGCCTGGGCCACGCTGGCGGCGGGGTGCGCGAGCCGCGGCGGCTCGGGGGAACCCTGGATCGCGCGGGTCGACGGCAGGCCCATCCCGGTGTCGCAATGGGAGTTGGAGCGGCGCTTCACCGGCGCGGCCGACCGCGACGGGGCCCGGGCCCTGGACCACCTCATTGATGGCGACCTGATCCTGGAGCAGGGACGGCGCCTGGGCCTGGTCTTCGGGCCCCAGGAACGGGCCCGGGCGCTCCAGGACGCCATGGAAGGGACCGACCCCGGGATCCTCGCCGCGGCCCTCAAGGGGCTCGGGGTGACGCTCGTCCAGTGGCAGGACCGGGTGGCGCGTTCGGCCCAGGAGCAGGCCATCGTGGAACGGGTCCTGGACGGCCGGGTGAGCGTGGGGCGCCAGGAAATGCTGGACCGCTACTGGGACCATCTGCTGCTGTACCGGGCGCCGACGCGGCGGGTGCTGCGCCAGATCTACACCCTGCGCCGGCGCGACGCCGAGCGGGCCGAAGCCGCCCTGGACCGGGGCATGCCCTTTCCCGCGGCGGCGGCGCGCTTCGGGGAGGGCCCCGAGGCGGACCGGGGCGGCCTGCTCGGGGAGGTGGCCCGCGGCGAGCTGCCCAAAAGCCTGAACCGGGCCGCCTCGCGGCTCAAGCCCGGAACCCGCAGCCGCATCCTGGCGTCTCATTGGGGGTACCACATCCTCTATTGCGACGCCGTGCTGCCGGCCGAACCCGATGACCCGGATTTGGAGGCCGCCCGGGTCGAGTTCGATGTACGCCTGGCCAAAGAACAGAAGGCCTACCGGGCCTGGTTGGCCCGCCTGCTCGAATCCGCGGACGTCGAGCGCGCCCCGGGCGCGCCGGCGCCCGAACAAGGGAACCCCTGATGAACGCCACCTCCCCGTTTCGCCGCGGCGCAGCCCTCGGGCTGGCCCTGCTCCTGGCCCCCGCCCTGCGCGCCGCCGACTCGATCACCATCGTCGCGCGGGTGGGCAGCGGCATCATCACCTCGGAGGACGTCACCGAGGCCGTGGCGCCGGTGGTCGACGCCATGACCCCGGCCGAGCTCGCCACCCCCGAGGGCCAGAAGAAGGTCGCCGAGGCCCGCTCCGAGGTCCTCGACAACATGATCGACCAGAAGCTGGTGATCATGGCGGCCAAAGAGGGGCCCGACGGCTACGCCGACGCGGCCAAGGACAACAAGGCGCTGCACAATCCGTTCCTGCCGGACGACAGCGACATCGAGGCCCAGATGGAGAAGGTCTTCGACCAGACCCGGCAGCGCTTCAGCGACGAGGACGCCTTCGAGGCGGCCTTGGCGAAGGAACACCTCTCCGTGCCGGAGTACCGGGACCGGCTGCGCAAGCGCGTTCGGGACGAGATGACCTTCGAGCGCATGGAGAAGATCAAAGAGCAGGAGTTCCGCCCCAGCCTGGCCGTCAGCGCGGGGGAGGCGCTGGACTACTACAACGCCCACAAGGACGAGTTCTTCCAGGGCCCCGAGGTCGAGCTCAGGCACATCCTGTTCCCGTCCGACGAGCTGGCGCGCGCCCGGCACTTCCTGGCGGTGCTGCGCTCCCGGCCCGCGAAGGAGCGCAAGGCCCTCTTCATCGACCTGGCCCGCAAGTACTCGGCGGACGCCCCGACCAAGGACCAGGGGGGGCTGCTGGGCTGGATCCAGAAGGGCCAGAGCTGGCCCGAGATCGAGAAGGTGGCCTTCGCCGCCCCCGACGACAGTCTGGCCGGCCCGGTGCGGACCACCGCCGGTTGGCACTTGCTCTACATCGAGGGCCACCGGCCCGGGCGCGAGTTGCCCTTCGACGCGGTGAAGACCGACGTCGACAACGTGGTCTACCAGAAGAAGCTGCACAAACGCATCAAGGAGTGGATCGCGGAACTGAAGACCAAATACTACGTCCAAGAGAACGGGACGGCCGAATGACCGCCCCGGCGCGGGACCGGCCCCGGGTCGCGGTGGTCGGGGCCTCGGGCTACGCCGGGGCCGAACTGGCCCGCCTTCTGGCCCGCCACCCCGGGGTGAGGTTGACGGCCCTGGGCGCCGACAGCTCCGCGGGGAAGCGGCCCGAGGAGCTCTATCCGGCGCTGCGCGGGCTGGGCCTGCCCACCTACGCCAAGCTGGGAGCGGCGGAGTTGGCCGCCGAGGCCGATGTCGCCTTCCTGGCCCTCCCGCACACCGAGAGCCTGGCCGTGGTCCCGCGGCTGCTCGAGGCGGGGCTGAAGGTGGTGGATCTCAGCGGCGACTTCCGCCTCGGGGACGCCTCCCAATACGAGGCCTTCTACCGCCACGCCCACGACCGGCCCGACCTGCTTAAGGAGGCCGTCTACGGGCTGCCCGAGATCCACGGGGCCCGGGTGGCCGGGGCGCGCCTCGTCTCCAACCCCGGCTGCTACACCACGACGGCCATCCTGGCGCTGTACCCGCTGCTCAAGGCGGGGCTGCTGCGGCCCGAAGCGCTGGTCATCGACGCCAAGAGCGGGGTCAGCGGCTACGGGCGCAAGCTGAGCTCGTTCAACCAGTTCTGCGAGGTGGACGGCAACTTCATCGCCTACAAGGTCGCCGGGTCCCACCAGCACATCCCCGAGATCGAGCAGGAGCTCTCCGCCGCCGCGGGGACGCGGCTGACCGTGACCTTCACGCCGCACCTGCTGCCGCTGAACCGCGGCATCTTCGCCACCAGCTACGGCCTGGCCGCCCCCGGCGCCGACGAGGCGGCCCTGCAGGCGTGCCTGGCCGACTTCTACGCCGGGCGGCCCTTCGTGCGCGCGCTCCGCGGCGCGGAGATGCCCTCCCTACGCTCGGTGGTCGGCACCAACCTCATCGAGATCGCCGCGCGCCTGGACGCGCGCGCCGGCCGCGTCGTGGTCTTCAGCGCCACCGACAACCTCGTCAAGGGCGCGGCGGGCCAAGCCGTGCAGAACATGAACCTGATGCTGGGCCTGCCCGAGGAAGCCGGGCTGGACCTGTCCGCTCTCCCGGTCTGAGCCGGGGGTCGCCGCTCCCCGGGGCCCGGGGGCGCAAGGGAAAGGGAACGCATGAAGACGACGCAGCACTCGGGATCCATCACCTTCGCCAAGGGCTACCTGGCCTCGGGCGTGGCCTGCGGCATCAAGCGCAGCGGCAAGAGCGACCTCGCCGTGGTCTACAGCGAGGCCCCCGCGACGGTGGCCGGGGTCTTCACGGTGAACCAGGTCAAGGCCGCCCCCGTGGTGCTCACCGCCCGCCGGACGGCCGGCGGGACCGCCCGGGCCCTGGTGGTGAACTCCGGGAACGCCAACGCCTGCACGGGTGAGGCGGGGATGCGCGACGCCGAGAAGATGGCGGCCCTGACGGCCCACCACCTGGGACTCTCCGACAAGGAGGTGCTGGTGGCGTCCACCGGGGTCATCGGCCGTTACCTTCCCATGGACAAGGTCTCGGCCGGGATCGAGGCCGCCTCGCGTTCGCTTTCGGTGGAGGGGGGCGAGGAGGCCGCGCGGGCGATCTGCACCACCGACACCTTCGTCAAGGAATTCAGCCTGACGCTGAACATCGGCGGCAAGCCCGTGCGCATCGGGGGCATGGCCAAGGGCGCGGGCATGATCCACCCGAACCTCGCCACCCTGCTGGCCTTCCTCACCACCGACGCGGCGGTGGATCCGGCCACGCTCAAGGCGGCCTTGGGCCAGGCGGTGGCGCGCAGCTTCCACTGCGTCACCATCGACGGGGACTGCAGCACCAACGACACGGTCCTGGTCATGGCCAACGGCAGGGCCGGGAACAAGCCCCTCAAGGGCCTGGGCGGGGACGGCGCCAAGTTCGCCGAGGGGCTGACCTCGGTCTGCCAGGAATTGGCGCGGAGGGTCGTGCTCGACGGCGAGGGGGCCACGAAGTTCATCGAGGTCAAGGTCAAGGGCGCGCCCACCTTCGAGGCGGCCCGGGAGTGCGCCATGGCCGTGGCCAAGAGCAGCCTGTTCAAGACCGCCATGTTCGGCATGGACGCGAACTGGGGCCGCATCATGGCGGCCCTGGGCATGGCCCCGGTCAAGCTCAACCCCGGGAAGGTGGACATCAGCTTCGGGCCGCTGAAGGTGGCCAAGGACGGGGCCGCCGTGGAGTTCAGCGAAGCCAAGGCCCTGGGACTGCTCAAGCGCAAGGAGGTCGAGGTCGTCATCGACCTGAAGTCCGGCAAAGGCGAGGCCGCGGTCTTCACCAGCGACCTGAGCTACGACTACGTCAAGATCAACGCCGCCTACCGCACCTGACCCGGGCGGGACGGGGATCCACCCCCGGGGGCCCTTGGGGCTTGTGCTGGGTGGAGGTTTCGGGTTACGATACAAGGCTTTTCAGGCCCCCAGGATCCACGGGGGTACTTCACACGCCGGTAACGACCGGCGCCCCAGGGTGGCCGCGGACGCGGCCGGGGGCGTCCCACCATCCGGCGGAGGGCGAACCCAAAGGAGAGGAATCCGTATGGCGATCGAAGTCACCATCAAAACCATGCTCGAAGCCGGGGTCCATTTCGGCCACCAGAAGCGCCGCTGGAACCCCAAAATGGCGAAGTACATCTTCGGCGAGCGCAACGGCATCTACATCATCGACCTGCAGAAGACCGCGCAGCGCCTCAAGGCCTCCATCGAATTCGTGCGCGGCGTGACCGCCCGGGGCGGGACCGTGCTGTTCGTGGGCACCAAGAAGCAGGCCCAGGGTCCCGTCACCGAGGAGGCCCAGCGCTGCGGCATGCCCTACGTCAGCCAGCGTTGGCTGGGGGGCACGCTCACCAACTTCTCCACGGTGCGCAGGTCCCTTCTGCGTTTCCGGGCCCTGAAGAAGAGCAAGGAGGACGGCTCGCTGTACCGCCTTCCCAAGGGCGAGGTGATGGCCAAGGAGCGCGAGCTGGAGCGCATGCAGAAGAACCTCGGCGGCATCGAGGGCCTGTCGCGCCTGCCCGAGGCCGTCTTCATCGTCGACCCGCACAAGGAGCGCACCGCGGTCCAGGAGGCGGGGCGCCTGCACATCCCCATCGTGGCCCTGTGCGACACGAACTGCGATCCCGATGAGATCGACTTCCCGGTGCCCAGCAACGACGACGCCATCCGCGCCATCCGGCTGATGTGCTCGGTCATCGCCGAAAGCGCCAAGGAAGGCCGCGAGATCGCGGGCGCCCGCGACGAGGAAGTCCGCGCCGAGGGCGGCGAGGAGCACGCGGCCGGGGAAGAGGCCGAAACCGCCCGGGCCTAAAGGCCCGGGTCCGACGACACGAACGGGGCGCGGCGGCGCCCGGACAAAGGCGGCGCTTGGGCGCCCCGGGGGTCCGGAGGCCGCCGCGCTTCGCATGAGCATGAAAGGGAGCAACGCGATGGCAGCGATCACCGCCGAGCGCGTCAAGGAACTCCGCGAGAAGTCCGGCGCCGGCATGATGGAATGCAAGAAGGCCCTCGAACACAACGACGGGGACCTGGAGAAGTCCATAAAGTGGCTGCGGGAGAAGGGCATCGCCAGCGCTGAGAAGAAGGCCGGGCGGGCCGCCGCCGAGGGGCTGGCCGGGCTCAGGGTCTCCGGCTCCTCCGGCGTCATCGTCGAGCTCAACTGCGAGACCGACTTCGTCGCCCGCACCGAGAAGTTCCTGGCCCTGCTCGACGCGGCCACGGCCTCCGCGGCGGCCGCGGCGGACCTGCCGGGGGATCCGGCGGCGGCGGCGGCGGCCCTTTCCGCGGCCCGCGCCGCGGACGGACGGACCCTTGAGGAGCACGTCAAGGCGGCCATCGGGACCCTGGGCGAAAACATGGCCCTGGCCCGCGTCCTGCGGCTCACGGTCGCCCGCGGAGCGCTGGGGTCCTACCGCCACAGCGACGGCAAGCTGGCCTCCCTGGTGGCGCTGGAATGCGGCCGGCCCGACACCGCCTCCCGCCCCGAGGTCGTCGAACTGGCCCGGGACTTGGCTATGCAGGTGGCCGGGAACCTGCCCCCCGCCGAGGTGGTCTCGCGCGACCAGGTCAGCCCCGAACTGCTCAAGCGCGAGCGCGAGATCGCGTTGACCCAGGCCCAGCAGGCCGGCGCCGGCAAGCCCCAGGCCATCATCGAGAAGATCGCCGAGGGCAAGGTCAACAAGGTGCTCCAGGAGCTCACGCTGCTGGAGCAGGCCTTCATCAAGGATCCATCGGTCAAGGTGGGCGACCTGGTCCAGCGCGCCGCCGCCAAAGTGGGGGATACCCTCAAGGTGTCCGGGTTCGTGCGCCTCAAAGTCGGCGTGAAGTAGCCGGGTGGCCCGCGTGACCGCGAAACGCGCGCCGTCCGCCGCCCCGGCTTCCCGCCCCTCCGGCGGGGCCGCCGCGCCCGCGCGGGCCGGGTCCAAGACCGCCTACCGCCGCGTCCTCATCAAGCTCAGCGGCGAGGCCTTGGCCGGCCCCCACAAGGCCGGCATCGACGCCGAGACCGTGGCCGGCATCGCGGCCCAGCTCAAGGAGGTCGTGGACCTCGGGGTGGAGCTGGGCCTGGTCATCGGGGGGGGGAACATCTTCCGCGGCGCCCTGGGCGAGAAGGGCGGGCTCGACCGGGTCACCGGCGACTACATGGGCATGCTGGCCACCATCATCAACGCGCTGGCCATGCAGGACGCCCTGGAGAAGTTGGGCGCGGTCACGCGGGTGGTCACGGCCATCGAGGTGCAGAAGGTCGCCGAGGCCTACATCCGCCGGAGGGCCCTGCGCCACCTCGAGAAGGGCCGCGTGGTGATCTTCGCCGCGGGCACGGGCAACCCCTACTTCTCCACGGACACGGCCGCCGCCCTGAGGGCCATCGAGATCAACGCCCAGGTGGTCATGAAGGCCACCCAGGTGGACGGGGTCTACTCCGACGACCCCAAGCGCGACCCCAAGGCCGTGCGCTATCCCCGCCTGGGCTTCCGTGAGGTGGTGGAACGGCGCCTCAAGGTGATGGACGCCACGGCGTTCACCCTGTGCGAGGAGAACTCCTTGCCGGTCCTGGTCTTCGACCTGCACAAGCACGGGAACATCCGGCGGGCGGTGCTCGGCGAGCCTGTCGGCACCCTGGTGGGCGGCCCGGCCTAAGGCCGGGCCCGAAAGGAAGCCATGTCCGAAGCGGTCCTGGGCGAGATGCGTGAGAAGATGGAGAAGACCATGGAGGTCCTCTCCCGCGAGTTCGCCAACGTGCGCACCGGACGGGCCAGCCCGGGGATCCTCGACGGCGTCAAGGTCGCCTACTACGGCGCCGAGGTGCCCCTGCTCCAGATCGCCGCGGTGAGCGTGGTCGAGGGGCGCACCCTCGAGGTCAAGCCGTACGACGCCTCGGCCCTGGGGGAAATCGAAAAGGCCCTGTTCCAGGCCAACCTGGGACTGACCCCGCAGAACGACGGCAAGCTGGTGCGGCTGGCCTTCCCGCCGCCGACCGAGGAGCGCCGCCGGGAGTTGGCCAAGCACGTCCGCAAGCTGGCCGAGGACGCCAAGGTGTCCCTTCGCAACGTGCGCCGCGAGGCCAACGACCGGGTCAAGGCCTTGGCCAAGGCCAAGACGCTCAGCGAGGACGAGGCCAAGGAGTTCGAAGGGCGCATCCAGAAGCACACCGACGCGGTCATCGCCCGGGCCGACGATATGGCCTCGAAGAAGGAACGCGAGGTCCTCACCCTGTAGGCTCGGAAGTGGCCCTTCCCGCGAATCCCCTCCCCAAATTCGACCGCCTGCCCAAGCACGTCGCCGTCATCATGGACGGGAACGGCAGGTGGGCCCGCAAGCGCGGGCTGCCGCGCATCGCCGGGCACAAGGTGGGCATCGAGAGCGTCCGCGAGGTCATCCGGGCGGCCCGCGAGCTGGGGATCGGGCATTTGACCCTTTACGCCTTCTCGACGGAGAACTGGAGCCGGCCGAAGTCCGAGGTCGGCTTCATCATGCGGCTGCTGACCCTCTACCTGAAGCGGGAGCGCTCCGAGCTCCACGAGAAGGGGGTGCGGGTGGCCTCCATCGGGCGCATCGAGGGGCTGCCCGCGGCCCTGTTCAAGGAGCTCAAGGCCTGCATGGAGTTCACCGCGGGCAACCGGGGGATGGTCCTGACCCTGGCCCTGAACTACGGGGCCCGCCAGGAGATCCTGGACGCGGCGCGCAGGTTCCCGCGGCGGGCCTCGGGCGGGCGGGCCCGGTCCGGGGCGACCGACGAGGACCGCTTCTCCGCGCTGCTTGGCACCGCGGGCATGCCGGACGTGGACTTCGTGATCCGCACCAGCGGGGAGATGCGCCTGAGCAACTTCCTGCTGTGGCAGGTGGCCTACGCCGAGCTCTACTTCACGCCGACCTATTGGCCGGACTTCCGCCGCCCGCAGTTCCTCGAGGCGCTGCGCGACTACGCCCGCCGCGAGCGCCGTTTCGGCGACATCGCCCCCCGCTCGGCCTGACCGGTGGCCTTTCGGCTCGTCTCCTCGGCCCTCCTGCTCCCGATTTTCGTGTGGGGCATCTTCCACGGCGGGGTCGCCTTCCGCCTGCTCATGGTCGCGGCCCTGCTGCTGGGTTACGAGGAATACCGGCGCATCCTTGGGTCGGCCGGGCTCAAGTTCCAGCCCTGGCTGGGCCTGGTGGCGCTGCTCTATGTGCTGCTGCCGGCGGCCCTGGGGACCATTCCCGGGCCGATCGGGGTCGCCTGGGACCCGCGCCTTTCCGGCGGCCTGGGCCTGGCCGCGCTCTTCATGGCCGGCGCCTCGGTGCGGGTCTGGTGGGCCGACCTGCGTCAGGGCCTCTCCAGCTTCGTGGCCGAGCTCGGGGGCCTGGTGTACCTGGGTCTGCTCGGCGTGAGCATGGTGCGCCTGCACGCCCAACCCGAGGGGCCCTGGTGGGTCTTCCTCTCCTTCTGGTACGCCTGGATCTACGACAGCGGCGCTCTGTTCACGGGCAAGAGCCTGGGGCGCACGCCCTTCTCGCCGCTCTCGCCGGGCAAGACCTGGGAGGGCTTCTGGGGGGGGCTGGCGTCCAACGCCCTCCTCAGCGCGCTGATCCTGCCCCGCGTGTTCCCCGCCGGGTTCCCCCTGGGCGCCGCAGGTTTCGCGGCCTTGAGCGTGCCGGCCAGCGTGCTGGCCCAGATGGGGGACCTCTTCGAGAGCATGGTCAAGCGCTTCGCCGGGGTCAAGGACTCCAGCCGCCTCATCTCGGCCCACGGCGGCATGCTCGACAAGATGGACTCGAGCCTGTTCGTGGCGCCCCTGCTGTCCATCGTCCTCGCCTTCCTGCGACGCTGATGCCCGCCCCCAAGCGCATCGCCATCCTCGGGTCCACCGGAAGCGTGGGCCGATCCGCCCTTAGCGTGGCGCGCCATCTGGGCCCCCTGGTCAAGGTCACCGGGCTGGCCGCGGGGCGCGATGCCCGCGGCCTGTGGGCCCAGGCCTTGGCCTTCCGGCCGGCCCACCTGGGCCTGGCCGACCCGGAGGGGGCCGCCTGGCTGCGCGGCCGGGCGGCGGCGCTCAAGGGGCCCTGGCGGCCCCGGGTGCACGGGGGCCCGGAGGCCCTGGAGCGCGTGGCCGAGGAGGCCCCGGCGGACTTGGTGCTGGGCGCCGTGGTGGGCTTCGTCGGGCTCAAGCCCACCCTGGCCGCCATCGCCCGGGGGCGCGACATCGCCCTGGCCAACAAGGAGACCCTGGTGGCCGCCGGCGAACTGGTCTCGCGGGCCGCGCGCCGGCGCCGGGTTCGGCTGCTGCCGGTCGACAGCGAGCACAACGCCATCTTCCAGTGCCTCGAGGCCGTGCCCGACCCGTCCCACGTCAAGCGCCTGGTGCTGACCGCCTCCGGCGGGCCCTTCCGCGGCGCCTCCGCGGCGGAGCTCGCGAAGGTCGGGCCCAAGGAGGCCCTGCGCCATCCCACCTGGGCCATGGGGCCGAAGATCACGGTGGACTCGGCCACCCTCATGAACAAGGGCCTCGAGGTCATCGAGGCCCACTGGCTTTTCGGGCTGCCCTACGGGCGCATCGACGTGGCCGTGCACCCCCAGAGCGTGGTCCACAGCATGGTGGAAACCGTGGACGGATCCCTTCTTGCGCAGTTGGGCCCCGCGGACATGCGCCTGCCCATCCAGCATTCCTTCACCTGGCCCGAGCGCCGACCCCACGCGATGCCGGCCCTGGACCTCATGGGGCTTCCGCCCTTGACCTTCGAGGCCCCGGACACCCGGCGGTTCCCCTGCCTGGCCCTGGCCTACCGCGCCGGGCGCATGGCGGGGGCGGCCCCGGCCGCGCTCAACGCCGCCAACGAGGTGGCGGTGGAGGCCTTCCTCAAGGGTTCCCTCCCGTTCCTGGGCATCCCCCGCCTGCTGACCCGGGTGCTGGGCGCCTTCGCCCGCCTGCCCGAGGAGCGCCGCCGGGCGCCCGACCTGGACGCCGTCCTGGCGGCCGACGCCTGGGGCCGCGGGCGGGCCCGCGCCCTCCTTCAGGCCCGCCGGGCGTGAGCGCGGCGGACCGGATCGAAGCGGAAGAACCGCGCAAGCGCGGCGCCGCGCTCTGGCAGGGATTGGCCTTCGCCGTGGGGCTGGCCGCGCTCGTGCTGCGCGCGCCGCACCTGGCCGAGGCGCTGGGCTTCCTCAGCCTCGTCATCCTGGTGCACGAGGCCGGGCACTTCGCGGTGGCGCGCTGGCAGGGCATGCGCGTGGAGACCTTCTCGCTGGGCTTCGGGCCGCCCCTGCTGCGCGTCGAACTCGGCGGCACCGGGTACCAGGTGGCCCCCCTGCTGCTGGGCGGGTACATGAAGCCGGCCGGCGAGAACCCCGAGAGCGACGAGCAGATCCTGCACGCGCCCCCCGACGAGTTCATGGGCAGGCCCTGGTGGAGCCGGGCCCTGGTGGCGGCGGCCGGGCCGGTGGCCAACTTCCTCTTCCCGGTGGCGGCCCTCTTCCTCGTCTACGCCGTCGCCGGGCGTCCGGACCCGCAGGGGCCGCCCCAGGTGGAGTCGGTGTTCGCCGGGTCCGGGGCCTTGGCGGCCGGGATCAAGCCCGGGGACCTGGTCGTGCGCGTCGACGGGGAGCAGGTCAACGGCATTGCCCGGCTGGCGGGCCTGGTGGACCGGCAATCCCGGCTCCGGGCCGGCCGGCCGATCACGGTGAGCCTTCTGCGCGCGGGCCGGCCGCTCACCCTCAAGGTCCGCACGCGCCTCAACCCCAAGGCGGGCAAATACCTCATGGGGGTCACCGTCGTGGAAAGCCCCCCGCCCTTCACCACCACGGTGGCCGCGGCCGAGGTGCTCACCCCGGCGGAAAAGGCCGGATTCCGCCCCGGGGACGTGGTCCTGGAGGTCGACGGAAAGCCGCTCAAGGACGGATACGCCTTCAGCGCCCTCTTCGCCGCCTCGGCCCACGACCCGGTGCCGGTGCTGGTGCGCCGGGGGGGCGCGGAGCGGACCCTCTACGCCCCCAAGCGCCAGCCCGTGCCGCCCGAATTCGACCCGTCCTTGGTGGGGCTATTGGGCCTGGATTTCCGCCCGGCCGACCCGGCCGAGGCCGCGCGCCGGAGGCCCCTGGCGCCGGGCGAGGCGCTGCGGTGGGCCTTCTCCGACACCGTGGGCATGGGCTTGGCCGTCGCCGTCAGCGTGAAGGCCCTGGTGCTGGGGGAGGTCGGGGCCCGGGAATCCCTGGGGGGGCCGGTGGCGATCCTGCGCATGGCCAGCCAGCAGGCCAAGCGCGGCTGGGACGACCTGGTGCGGATGATGTGCGGAATCAGCATGATGCTGGGGCTGATGAACCTGCTGCCGATCCCCCTCCTGGACGGCTTCAGCCTGCTCTTTTGCCTGGTGGAGGGGGCGCGGGGGCGGCCCCTGCGCCTCAAGACCCAGGTGGCGCTCCAGAACGTCGGCCTGGCCCTGATCGGGGGCCTCTTCGCCCTCACCTTCGTCAACGATCTCCTGCGCTGGGCCGGCCGATGAGCCCCCGGCCGCCGCGAGGCGCCCAAGGGGCGCCCAACCGGGGAAAGAAGTCATGAACACGACGCGCGCCAAGGACTACACCCAGTGGTACCAGGAGGTCGTGCAGATCGCCGACCTCGCCGAGAACTCCGCGGTGCGGGGCTGCATGGTCATCAAGCCCTGGGGCATGGGCATCTGGGAGCGGGTGCAGCGCCTGCTGGACGACCGCATCAAGGCCACCGGCCACGAGAACTGCTATTTCCCCCTTTTCGTTCCGGTGGGGCTCTTCCTGAAGGAGGCCGAGCACGTCGAGGGCTTCGCCAAGGAGATGGCCCTGGTGACCCACACCCGCCTCAGGATCGTGGACGGCAAGGCCCGCCTGGAGGGCGAGCTCGAGGAACCCCTGGTGGTGCGCCCCACCAGCGAGACCATCATCGCCGAGAGCTTCGCCCAATGGATCCACAGCCACCGCGACCTGCCGGTGCTGGTCAACCAGTGGGCCAACGTGGTGCGTTGGGAGCTGAGGCCGCGCCTGTTCCTGCGCACCACCGAGTTCCTGTGGCAGGAGGGGCACACCGCGCACGCCGAGGCCGCGGAGGCGGCCGAGGAGGCCGCCCGCATGCTGGAGGTCTACCGCGAGCTGATGGAGGAGCGCCTGGCGCTGCCCGTGGCCGTGGGGGAGAAGGCCGCCCATGAGCGTTTCCCGGGAGCCGTCGCCACCTATTCCCTGGAGGCCATGATGCAGGACGGCAAGGCCCTCCAGGCCGGCACCAGCCATTACCTGGGCCAGGGCTTCGCCAAGGCCGCCGGCATCCAGTTCCAGGACAAGGACGGGCAGCTCAGGCATGTGCACACCACCAGTTGGGGGGTGACCACCAGGCTCATCGGGGCCGTGATCATGGCCCACGCCGACGACGACGGCCTGCGCCTGCCCCCGGCCATCGCCCCGAGCCAGGTGGTCGTGGTGCCCATCCTCCGCGAGGAGTCGGACCGCGGGCCGGTGACCGAGTATTGCGGGCGCCTGGCGGCGGAGCTGAAGGCGCGTTCCTTCCAGGGAGAGCCCCTGCGCGTGCGGGTGGACCTGCGCGACCGCAAGCCCCAGGACAAGCGCTGGGAGTGGATCAAGAAGGGCGCCCCCTTGGTGGTCGAGGTGGGGCCGCGCGACATGGCCAAGGGCGAGGTGTGCTGGAGCGCGCGCACGGAGCCCTCCAAGAAGAACTTCGCGGGGCTGGCCGCCTTCGTCGACGCGGCGCCGGGGATCCTGGATTCCATGCAGTCCGGCATGCGGGCCCGGGCCCAGGCCTACCGGGACGCGGCGATACGCACCGACATACGGGATTTCGCCGCCCTCAAGGCCTACTTCACCCCCAAAGCCGGCTTCCTGGGGCCCGACGGCGCGGGCGCGCCGGGCTGGGTGCGGGCCCACTGGTGCGGGGACCCGGCCAGCCTCGCGCCGCTCGACGAGCTCGGCGTGACCGTGCGCAACATCCCCTTCGACCAGAAGGGGCCGGGGACCTGCGTCCTCACCGGAAAACCGGCCGAGCGCGAAGTCTACTTCGCCCGGGCCTATTGAGCCGCGGGTGGGGACAGCCGACGGCATGAAGGTCGCCTTCTTCACCGACACCTACCATCCGCAGGTCAACGGGCTGGTGACCAGCATCGCCACGGCCAAGGAGGACTTGGCCCGCCTGGGCCACGAGGCCGAGATCTACGCCCCGTACCTGGGCCCGGGCGGCGACGAGCCGGGGGTCTTCCGCCTGGCGGGCTTCACCTACGTTCCCCAGCCCGAGTACACCTTCGTCCTTCCCTGGGGCAAGGGCTTCAGCCTTTCGCACCTGCGCAAGCGGGGCATCCAGGTCGTCCACAGCCACGCGATGTTCGGGTCCGGGCTGGTGGCGCTTTACTGCGCCTGGCGCCAGAAGCTGCCCCTCATCCTCACCTACCATACGCTGTTCGAGGACTACGTCCACTACGTGCCCCTGCCCGGGCGCATGGTGCGCTGGCTGAACCGGGGCTTCACCCGCTGGATGTGCCAACGCTGCGACCTGGTGCTGGCGCCCACCCCCGCCATCCGCGATGTGCTGCGGTCCTACGGGTTCCGCGGACGCGTGGAGGTCCTGCCCACCGGCCTCGACGAGCCCGTGTTCCGGCGCACGGGGGCCTCCAAGGCCGACTTCGGGGTGGCCCCGGGGGAACTGCTCCTGAGCTGCGCCGGCCGCGTGGGCCGCGAGAAGAACATGGACCTCCTGGTCTCGGCCCTGCACCGCATCGCCCCGCAGGCCCCGCCCTTCCGGCTGGTCATCGCGGGCGACGGACCGGAACGCCGGCGCCTCGAGCGGCTGATCGGGAAGCGGGGCCTTTCCGACCGCGCGCGCGTGCTCGGCTACCTTCCCCGCGCGGGCGTGCTGGACCTGATGGAGGCCAGCGACCTCTTCGTCTTCCCGAGCACCACCGAGACCCAGGGCATGGTCGTCCTGGAGGCCATGGGCCGGGGAACCCCCGTGCTGGGGGCCGACGCCCGCGGCGTGGGCTGGATGATGAGCCAGGGCGCCGCGGCCGGCGAGGCCCGTGGGGGATGGCTGGCGCGCCCGGACGACGAGGACGACCTCGCGCGATTGCTGCTGGCCGCGTTGAGGGATCCGGAGGCGCGCGCGGCCAAGGCCCGCGAGGCCCTCGCGATGGCCCAGGAGTACCGCTCCGAGCGCCTGAACCGCGTCCTGGCCGGGTACTACGAGGAATTGGCCCGCCGGGCCTAGCCGAACAGGGCCCTTTTGGCCGCCCGCAGCGCGGCGGCGGCCAGCCAAGTCTTGAGGTCGGATTCGTAACGTTCCCGCACGACCGCCTTCTCGTGCAGGTCCGGGAAGGCCGGGGCCGCGGAGCTCGCCCCGCGCAGGCCCCGGTACCAGCCCTCCGGATACGTTTCCCAGAATTCCTCCCGCGTCGCGTACGTGTGGGCGTAGAGGATCTTGCGCCCCCCGAGGCGCCGCGCCTCGGCCTCGATCCCGCGGTTCGCGGCCACGAGGGTGGCGTAGTCCCGGGCGCCGCCGCGCAGTGCGCCGTACACCCCAACGTTGACGGCCATCCCCGTGTCCAGGTGGGTGGGGGACAGCGGCGCGAATGGGTCGGGCTTCAGGGGGCACAGCCAGAGCGGGCGTATACCCAACTCGCGGTCCACGAAGTCCAGGAAGGCGCTGGCGCTCCCCTCGGGGAGGGTGATGTCCTGCACGATGAACTGCTGGGCCACGTTGGAGGAATGCAGGGCCCGGTACATGCGGCGGGTCTTGAAGGCCGGGTGGAAGAGGAAGCGCGTCAGACGGTTGAACGGAAGGTGGGCCCTCCGCAGCGCCACCGCGGCCCCCCAGAAGGCCCCGCGGTCGTACCGGAACAGGTATTCCCGGAGCGGCACGGTCTCGGTGAGGGGCCTGGGCCCGGCTCCGGCCCGGCGCGCGTGCAGGTAGAAGTGTTCGTCCGTGGCCCTGGAGAAGGTCCTCACCTTGCCCCACGGCTCGTCGGTCCGCAGCCCCTCCATGACCACCCCGAAGGACCGGTCGAAGAGGATCGCGTCGAGGAAGTCGGCCCCGCCCCGGGAGGCCTCCCGCAGCGCCTCCAGAATCTCGGCGGGTCCGCCCACGCGCCGGTAGGTGAGGCGGACGTAGCGGGTGGCCGGCACGAGGCGCAGCTTGGCCAGGGTCAGCACACCCAGGGTCCCCATGGCGCAGGCCGACCCGTGGAACAGGTCGGCCCGCCGCGTGGGCGAGACGGTGAGGATCTCGCCATCGCCCAGGACCAGTTCGCATTCGAGGCAGCTCTCGTGGAAGAGGCCCTCCCGGAACGAGCTGCTTTCGCCCGCCCCGCCCTGGATCCCACCGCCGACCGTGATGCCCGGGAATTCCATCACCACAGGGGGAACCAAGCCGTGGCGCAGGGTCGCGTCCACCAAGGCGTCCATGGGGACGTTCGGCTCGGCAATGACCTCGCGCGCCTCGGCGTCGACCCTGAGCACCCGGTTCATGCCGCTGATGTCGATGCAGCGCTCCCCGGGGTCGCGGGAGCGGGTGGAGTTGGTGGAGCCATGCCGGATCCGGGCGGGCTGTCCCGCCTCCCGGAAGGCGCGGACAGCCTCGGCCACGCGGGCCACTTCCAGGCGGTGCCTCGCCTGCAGGTCTTCGGTTCCGGAGGTGTCTGGGTGATCCATCGAGGTCGCCTTGAGCTGGGGCGGGGTCCATGGGGGCGCAGGGCGTGATTTTAGTGCGCCAGGGGAAGTCTCGCCAGGGCCATGTCCGACCATGAGGCCGGATTCAGGACCCGCCCAGAGCGGTCATCTAAATGGAAGCCCCGTCTCCGTCCAGCCGTCTGCCGAGGCTGCGCAGGTCGCGGAAATTGCGTGACATCCGTTTCTGTTTTATGGGTCTTCCGGGTTTGGTGTGGCTAGAAAATCGGCATTTTCGTAGCGCGGAGGTCGCGTTCAAGCCCGCCGCTGGGTGTAGGAGCGTGATTCCGCAGGACATGGTAGCCTTGGAGGTCCCGCGCTCCGAGATGCCCTATGG
>DAIDJD010000182.1 GCA_027451505.1 candidate division FCPU426 bacterium | reverse complement strand
CCCTGGTTCTGGGGGCCCATCATGGCGGCGGTGCGGGCCCTGCCCGAGCCGGTGTTCAAGCGGATGAGGCTGTGACGCCGTGGAACTGAGGGGGCGCCGGGCACTGGTCACCGGGGGAGCCCGGCGGGTCGGCCGGGCCGTGGCCCTGGCGCTGGCCCGGGAGGGTTGCGCCGTCGCCCTGCACTACGGCCGCTCCGGGCGGGAGGCCGAGGAGACCGCCCGCGCCGTCCGCGGGTTGGGCGTGGAGTGCCTCACCTACCAGGCCGACCTGGCGCGGCCCCGGGAAGTTTGGGCCCTGGCGCGCGCCGTCCTGCGGAGGCCCCGCGGCTGCCCCCTGCTGGTCAACAGCGCCTCGGTCTTCCCCCGCGTCGCCCTGGAGGACAGCGGCGCCGCGGATCTGGACCTGCCCTACGCCGTGAACCTGAGGGCCCCGGCCCTCCTGACCCGGGCCTTGGGCGGCGAACTCAAGCGCCTGCGCCGCCCGGGGCGCATCGTCAACATCGCGGACTCCCTGCCGCCCGCTGGGCGGCCTGAGGCCCTCGGCTACAGCCTCAGCAAGGCGGGCCTCCTGCACCTCACCCGCGTCTCGGCAGCGGCCCTGGCGCCCTGGGTGCTGGTCAACAGCGTCTCCCCCGGCTCGGTGTTGATGCCCCCGGGGCACGGACCCGGGGACCTGCGTTCCAGCCGGGAACGCAGCCTGCTCAAGCGCATCGGCAGCCCCGGCGAGGTGGCGGCGGCCGTGGTGCTGGCGCTGCGCAGCGACTTCATGACCGGCGCCGACCTGCGCGTCGACGGCGGCCGGGCCCTCGTGTGACCCTCCGCCCCATCCTCCCCCTTCCAGGAGCCCCCATGCGCTTCACCCCGATCGCGGCCGTCCTCGCGGCCGGAATCGCCGCTGGCCTGTGTGCCTACGGCGTGAGCCCCTCCCAATACGCGGCGGGCCGGGCCCAGGACGCCGCGGCCCCGTCCCTTCCGGTGGCGCCCCAAGCCCGGCCCCTGGCGCCGGGCCAATCCGCCCCGGCCGCGGAACTGCCCGTCCCGGGAGGTCCGGTGGACTACGGCACCATGGGGGACCCGGCCTGGGCCAAGGCCTGGGCCCACTACGACTGGCCCCAAGCCCTGGCGCTGTGGCACGAGAAGGGCGTGCTCTTCTGCGACGCCCGCGACAAGATGGAGTACGACCAGGCCCACATCCCCGGGGCCATCCCGCTGCCCCTG
This sequence comes from candidate division FCPU426 bacterium, assembly GCA_027451505.1. Classification (GTDB taxonomy): domain Bacteria; phylum Oederibacteriota; class JAJYGY01; order JAJYGY01; family DAIDJD01; genus DAIDJD01. The sequence goes on along the minus strand of DAIDJD010000182.1, from coordinate 1,433 downwards.
GACCGTTTCGAGGAGTACTACCACATCTACCACGCCCGCATCCGCAAGGCGCGCCGCATCGTGACCTATTGCCACGGCGCGGGCTGCCAGCTCAGCAACAAGGTCGCCCAGCTCCTGTGGAAGAAGGGCTACCGGAACGTGGGTTCGTTCTTCGGCGGCTGGCCCCAGTGGCAGCAGCACAACATGCCCGTGTCCACCGGCCCCGGGCCCAAACCGTGACCCAACGCCGCCCCGCGTTCCCCACCGCGGACTGCCTGGCGGGATTGGCGCTGGCGGCCGCGCTGACGCTCGCGTTCTGGCTCACCGACTGGGATCGGCAAACCGCCCACTGGTTCCTGTCCGGGGCCACGCCGTGGCCCGGCCGATCGTGGGCCTGGAGCGAACTGCTCTACCGCTTCGGGCCCGCTGCCGCGGACCTCTGCGGCGCCGCCGGGGCCGCGGCGTTCGCCCTCAGCTTCGGGTGGCCCCCGGCCCGACGCTGGCGCGGGCCGGGACTCTATCTGGCCCTGCTGCTCCTGACCGGGCCTGGGCTGCTGAGCAACCTGCTGGCCAAGGGTTTGGCCGGGCGGCCCCGGCCGGTGGAGACCGCCGGCTTCGGCGGTGCCTGGGGCTTCCGCCGGCCCTTCGACCTGGGCGTGCCCGGGAAGGGCATGAGCTTCCTCAGCGGACACGCCTCCAACGCCTGGTACTTCCTGGGTTTGGCCTTCCTGTTCCCGCGGCGGCGGCGGGCGGCGGTGGCCGGGGCCTGCGCCTTCGGATGCGCCATGGGCCTGGCCCGGGTCTCCCAGGGAGCCCACTGGCTGAGCGATGTACTGCTTCCCGCGCCGCTGATCTGGGCCCTGGCGGCGGCCCTGTCGCCCCTCATCCACTGGCAGCCCCCGGCCCGCCTCTTCCGCCGCCCGGCCTTCCTCACCGCCCTGGCCTGCGGGGTCCTGGCCTGCGTCGCCCTCTCCGGAGTGCGCTACGAGGACCGCCGCTTCTCCGGGCCGACGCGGGCCGCGGGGGCGGGCCCCACTTGGCGCGCCCTGGCCCAGGCCGGCCCGGCGCGGCCCCGCGAGGTGGACGTGGAGGCGGATCTGCGCGTCGGCGACCTTGAGGCGGACTTCGAGGCCTCGCCGCCGGCCTGGGCCGGACCCGGCGCCTGGCCCCTCACCCTGGCCGAAACCTTCCAAGGGCAGGGCCTGCCAGGATCCCACGACACGTTGGTCGCCGAGCCCCTCCCCCAGGGAGGGCCCATCGCTGTGGGTCCGGACGCCCTCGCCGTCCGCTTCGCCCAACGGACGACGGGTTTCTGGTTCGTCGCGGACGAGCGGGTGCGGCTCGGCCTGCCCGAGGACCTGGACCTGGACGCCCGCTTGCGCGATGCCGACGGCGTGCTTACCATCGGCGGGCTGCCCCCGGGCCGGCGCGTGCTCCTGGCCGGCCTCCCGGAG
>DAIDJD010000181.1 GCA_027451505.1 candidate division FCPU426 bacterium | reverse complement strand
CCACCGCGAAAGCCCCTATCTGTTCGGGACCGAAGGCGAGGACGACTGGATGGGGCGGCACTTCTTCACCGGCGGCATGATGCCCAGCGACGCCCTGGCCCTGGAGGTCCACGCTCCCCTGGAGTTCGTCGACCATTGGCGGGTGAACGGCAGGCACTACGGACGCACGGCCGAGGCCTGGCTGGCGAACATGGAACGGCATTCCCTCGAAATACTCGAGGTCTTCGAGGCCACCTACGGCGCGGCCGAGGCCGAGCGCTGGCGGAACTACTGGCGGGTCTTTTTCATGGCCTGCGAGGAGCTGTGGAATCACCGCAACGGCGAGGAATGGCTGGTGAGCCACTACCTGTTCGAAAGGCCCTCCGGCGCCGGGAGGCCGGGACCCCCGACCCGAACCTGACCCGGTTCCGACGCAACCCGGTCCGCCGCAGGAGCAGGCTCGGGCGCGCGGCCCCCACCGTGTACCGGGGCGGTTCCGCGGGTGAGGTAGCCCGCGGGGCCTTCCCGGCGCCGTAACGGAAAAGACGTTTTACGCAACGATTTGTCCGCGCGAACGCTTCACATAATGTCAATATCGCGTCGCCGAGCCGCGTTGTCGAACCGGCCCCTGGGCCATCGTCCCCGGGGGTAACCCCGTTGTGGCTTGACTCCCTCGCCGCCGGGCGTATGGTCTTGAATACATTCCGCGTGTCCGCTCCGGTTCCCCGCCCGGACGGGTGCGCCGCATCCGGGAGGGGCGCGCATGGCCCGAAGTCCGGAAGGCATCTTCACCGTCAACGGCGGTTCCTCCAGCATCAAGTTCGCTTACTTCGAGGTCGGCGACCCGCCCCGCCGGGTCTTCGCGGGCCGCCTGGAACGCATCGGCCGGCCGGCCGCCCTCCTCAAGGTGGAGGGCGCGGCGCCCGGCGACACCTTCGAACGCACGGTGGAGGCGCGGGACCATGCCGAAGCGGTTAACGCGCTGATGGCCTGGATCCGCGCCCGGCGCCCCGCCCTCGCGCTCGCGGGGATCGGCCACCGGGTGGTCCACGGCGGGGCCCGCTACGCCCGCCCCGAACGGGTGGACGCGGCCCTGATGGACGAACTGCGCAAGCTCAGCCCCTTCGATCCGGACCACCTGCCCGAGGAGATCCTGCTCACCCAGGCCTTCCACGAGCATTTCCCCGGGCTGCCCCAGGTCGCCTGTTTCGACACCGCGTTCCACCACGATCTCCCCGCCGTCAGCCGCCTTTTCGCCATCCCCCGCCGCTACGAGGCCCGGGGTGTGCGCCGCTACGGCTTCCACGGACTTTCCTACGCGTTCATGTTGGAGGAATGGGAGCGCCGGGAAGGCCCCCGGGCCGCCCAAGGCAGGCTGGTCCTGGCCCACTTGGGCAGCGGCGCCAGCCTGGCCGCGGTGCGGGGGGGAAAATCCGTGGACACCACCATGGGCTTTTCCCCGGCCGCCGGCGTCCCCATGGGCACCCGCTCCGGGGACATCGACCCAGGCTTGGCTTGGTACCTGCTGAAGACCGAAGGCCTCGACCCGCGGGCCTTCCATGAAATGATCAACCACGAATCCGGCCTTTTGGGCCTCTCGGGAAGCTCCCCCGACATGCGCGACCTGATCGACCGCGAGGACGACGACCCGCGCGCCGCCGAGGCCGTGGCCCTGTTCTGCTACCAGGTGAAGAAATGCGTGGGCGCCTACGCCGCGGCCCTGGGCGGGCTCGACGGCCTGGCGTTCGCCGGCGGCATCGGCGAAAACTCGCCGCCCGTGCGCGCGCGGATCTGCGCCGGCCTGGAGTTCCTGGGCCTGCGCCTGGACCCCGCCCTCAACGCCGCCGACGCGCCGGTCATCTCGGCGGAGGGTTCCGCCGTGAAGGCGCGGGTGATCCGCACCGACGAGGAGCTCATGATCGCAAGGTCGACGATGAAGGTGCTCGAACTGAATCCCCGAAAGGAGGAGTGACCCGTGGAGAATCCGACGCTTTCCGAGGACCTGCTGAAGAGGATGGACGCCTACTGGCGGGCCGCCAACTACCTGTCCGTGGGCCAGATCTACCTGCGCGACAATCCCCTCCTGCGGCGTCCGCTCGCGTTGCCCGACGTCAAGCGGATGCTGCTCGGGCACTGGGGCACCACCCCGGGCCAGAACTTCATCTACGTGCACCTGAACCGGGTCATCCGGAGCCACGACCTGGACATGATCTACGTTTCCGGTCCGGGACATGGCGGCCCGGCCCTGGTGGGGAACACCTACCTGGAGGGCACCTACAGCGAGATCTACCCCGAGATCGGCCGGGACGAGGAGGGCCTCAAGCGGCTCTTCACCCAGTTCTCCTACCCGGGCGGCATCCCCAGCCACGTCTCACCGGAATGCCCCGGCTCGATCCATGAAGGCGGCGAACTGGGCTACTCCCTCAGCCATTCCTTCGGCGCGGTCCTGGACAACCCGGGCCTCATCGCGGCCTGCGTGGTCGGGGACGGCGAGGCCGAGACCGGGCCCCTGGCCACGGCCTGGCACTCAAATAAGTTCCTCGACCCGGTGGGCGATGGGGCGGTGCTGCCCATCCTGCACCTGAACGGCTTCAAGATCGCCAATCCCACGGTCCTGGCCCGCATCCCGCGCGGGGAGTTGGAGCAGCTCATGCGGGGCTACGGCTGGGAGCCCCGCTTCGTCTCGGGGAGCGACCCCGAACCCATGCACCGCGCCATGGCCGCGGCCCTGGACTGGGCCGTGGAGGGCATCCGTTCGATCCAGGCGGCGGCGCGCTCCGGCCAGGCGAAGGGCCGGCCCCGCTGGCCCATGCTGGTGCTGGAGACGCCGAAAGGCTGGACGGGCCCCAAGGTCGTCGACGGCAAGGCGGTGGAGGGCACCTACCGGGCCCACCAGGTGCCCCTGTCCGACCCGGCCAGCCATCCGGGCCACCTTGAACAATTGGAGCAGTGGCTGCTCAGCTACCGGCCCGCGGAACTCTTCGACGCGAAGGGGCGCCTGAAGCCCGAACTGGAGGCCTTGGCGCCGGAGGGCGCGCGGCGCATGGGGGCCAACCCCCACGCCAACGGCGGCGCCCTGCTCAAGGACCTGCGCCTGCCCGACTTCCGCGCCTACGCAGTCGAGGTCCCGGCCCCGGGAACCCCGGGCATGGGGGACACCCATGTGATGGGCCGCTTCCTCAGGGATGTCGCCAAGCTCAACGAGGCCCAGCGCAACTTCCGCGTCTTCGGCCCGGACGAGACCGCCTCCAACGGCCTGGAGGCCCTCTTCGAGGTCACCTCCCGCCAGTGGCAGGGCGAACTCCGCCCCGAGGACGAATCCCTGGCGCCGAGCGGGCGGGTGATGGAGATGCTCAGCGAACACCAGTGCGAAGGCTGGCTGGAGGGCTACCTGCTCACCGGCCGGCACGGCGTCATCAACAGCTACGAGGCCTTCGTCCACATCGTCGGTTCCATGTTCAACCAGCACGCCAAGTGGCTCAAGGTCACCAACCGCCTGCCTTGGAGGCGGAAGATCGCCTCGCTGAACTACCTCATCTCGTCGCACGTGTGGCGGCAGGACCACAACGGCTTTTCCCACCAGGATCCGGGCTTCCTCGGCCACGTCGCCGAGAAGAAGGCCGAGGTCGTCCGAGTGTACCTGCCGCCGGACGCGAACTGCCTTCTGTCGGTGATGGACCATTGCCTGCGCAGCCGCCACTACGTCAACGTGGTCGTCGCCGGCAAGCACCCGGCGCCGCAGTGGCTGGACATGGACCGGGCCGCCAAACACTGCGCCGAGGGCATCGGCATCTGGGGCTGGGCGAGCAACGACCAGGACGCCGACCCGGACGCGGTGCTGGCCTGCTGCGGCGACGTGCCCACCCTCGAGGCCCTGGCCGCGGTCTCGATCCTCAGGACCCACCTGCCCTCCTTGCGGCTCCGGGTGGTGAACGTCGTGGACCTCATGAAGCTCCAGCCGCAGTCCGAGCATCCGCACGGTCTGTCCGACCGCGAATTCGACGACCTCTTCACCCGGGACCGGCCCGTGGTGTTCGCGTTCCACGGCTATCCCTGGCTCATCCACCGCCTGACCTACCGGCGCGCGAACCACGCCCATTTCCATGTCCGCGGCTACAAGGAGGAGGGCACCATCACCACGCCCTTCGACATGACCGTGCTCAACGAAATGGACCGTTTCCACCTGGCCATCGACGTCCTGGACCGCCTGCCCCAGACCGGCGACCGGGGCGTCTACCTCAAGCAACAGTTGAAGGAAAAGCTGCTCGAACACGGCCGATACATCCGGACCCACGGCGAGGACATGCCCGAAATCCGGCAGTGGGCCTGGAAGCCCCTGCCGGGCTGAGGCGCCCCGCCGGGCCCGGACGGGGCCGGCACGGTGAAAGGAGCGTCGGGATGATGGAAGCGAAATCGGATGGGGATGGAAGGCACCGCCTGGTTTTCGACTTGGCCGTGGCCGATCCCGCGGCCTGGGCCGCCGTCCTCAGGAACGCGGCCAACGCCAGGCAGGCGCTGGGTCCAGACCGGACGGAAGTCGCGGTGGTGGCCTACGGCCCCGGCCTCGGGTTCCTTTTGGACCGGGACGCGGCGGACCTCGCCCCGATCGCGGCGCTGGCCGCGGAGGGCGTGGCGTTTATGGCCTGCCGCAACTCGCTGCGCGCCGCCGGGCGCGGGGAGGCGGAACTGGCGCCGGGGGCGGTGGCGGTGGATTCGGGCGTGGCCGAGCTCACCCGGCGCCAGGAGCGGGGCTGGGCCTACATCAAGGTCGTCGGAGGATCCTGAGCGGGGCCACGATCCGTAGGGACTCCCCTTCCGACACCGCGATCGTCCGCGTCCCCGGCCCCCGAACCGGGGACGCGACGCCCGGCCCGGGGAAGCCGTCTGCAACCCCCGTGTTACGGACGTGGAAACATCGCCGTGCGGCCGCGGACCGGGGCAGAGGCCTCCTGGACAGGCCCCGGGGCCGGGCCGCCTTTATGGTTTTCCAAGCCCATGACGGACGTGCTAATATCTGCCGCCGGCGCGGGGCTCGGACCCCGCACCGGCCCCTTCCCGCCCGTCGGTACCCCACCCGCGATGGATCCATTGAAGCGAAACCATCCTCTTGCGCCGACGGCGCGCCGCCGGACCGGGATCGCGTGGGCGTTCGCGCTCGCGCTGGCCCTGGACGGGGGACCATCCGCGTTGTGCGGAGCGCCCCGCCCGGTGACCGGGCCGGGACCCCAGGGGCCCCGCGCGCTGGACCTTTCCTCGGCGGTCCAAAAGGCCCTGGCCCTGAGTCCGGACGTGGCCGCGCTGGAGGCCCAGGTGAAGGCGGAACGCTCGGCCCAATGGCAGGCCCTGGCCCCCTCCGACCCCAGCGCCTCGGCTTCCTTCAACGACATGCCCTCCTTCATCGACCCGGGCAAGCCGGCCAGTTCGGTGTGGGGGCTGAGCCAGTCCTTCAACTTCCCCGGCGAGGCCTTTGTCACCTTCGCCCAGCTCGGGGACCAGGCCGATGCCCTGGAACGCCAACTCCACGCCGAACGGCTCCAGGTCTCCGCCAACGTCAAGACCGCCTACCGCCAGCTCCAATTGGCCCGCAAAAATCTCGCGCTCAACGACCAGCAGGAGCGCCTGGACCGGGAGATCGTGCAGGTCGTGAAGCGGCGCTTCCAGGCGGCCAGCGTGACGGAGGTGGACCTGGCCGACGCCCAGATGGCCGTCTACTCCAACGAGGTTTCGCGGGCGGACCTGGAATTGGCCGAGAAACAGGCCTTGGCGAACCTGAACGTGCTTTTGGGCCTTCCTCCGGCCGCCCCGGAAACGGTGGAGCCCCTTCCCGAGCGGATCGACCTGCCGCCGGCGGAATTGGGCGGGGCGCTCAAGGACCTGGACGCCCGCAACGACCCGATCCGGCAGGCCCGGGCCGCGGATCGGGCCGCGGGCAAGGCCCTGGGCTTGGCGTGGATGTCCCTGCTTGCCAACTTCACGGTGCAGGCCGGGTCGACGTTCTACGATGCGCCGGTGGCCGAACCCGACGGGATCCAGCAGACCTACTACGCCGCCGTGTCGGCGAACTTTCCCCTTTGGTTCTTCCTCAACGAATCCTCGGGCATCGCGCAGGGAGTGCACAACGCCGAGGCCGCCGACAAACAGCTCGCCGCGCAAAGGCGGCAGCAGGTCCTGGCCGTGGAATCGGCCGTGGACACCCTCCAGGACATACGGACCAAGCTCGAAGAATACCGTGACCACCTGCTTCCGCTTTCCGATGTGACGGTCCAGGCGGCGCTCACCAACTACGGGACGGGCAAGATCCAGTTCCAGGACCTCGCCAACGCGGTCGGGGCGCTGTGGGCCAACAAAGCGGCCTACTACCAACTCGTCGAATCCTACGCCCTGGCCTACACCGCCTACGCCCAACTCCTGGGGGAGGACCGGTGAAGCGGCGCGGATCCCCTTCCCGGCCGACCGCGATCCTGGCCCTCTCCCTCCTGGGGGTGCTGCTTGCCGGCGCGGGCCTGCGGGCCTCGCCCACGGAACCGGCCCCCGAGACCGGGGCGGCGGAGCCCGCCTTCCGCGTGCTGGACCCCTCCACACTGTGGCTGGGCCCCGCGGAGCTGGCCGAAGCGGGCACGGCCACCGCCGTCGAGGGCCGCTTCCCACGAACCCTGGCCGTGCAGGGGACCATCACCGTGGTGGAGAACCGGGTGGAGGTGGTCCCCTGCCGCGTCAACGCCGGACGGGTGGACCAGGTGTTCAAGGTCACCGGGGACACGGTCCACGCCGGCGATCCCTTGGCGCTCATCTACAGCCCGGATTACGTGGCCGCCCGGGAGGAATACCTGCAGATCACCCGCGGCCAAAGGGCAACGCGGGACGGCCTGGACCGGGGCGACGGCGCGCTCGACGGCTTGGCCGAGGATGCCCGCCGCCGCCTGGAGAACATGGGGCTCAGGCGCGCGGACATAGCCGGCTTGGCCCGGGCCGGGAACCACCTGGTGGTGCGCGCCCCGCGTTCCGGGGTCCTGCTTTCGGTCAACACCATGGCGGGGAACCTGCAGAACCTCGGGGACACGCTCTTCACCGTCGCGGACCTTGCCCGGGTCTGGTTCGTCGGGGACCTCTACCTCCAGGACCTGCCCAAGGTCCATGTCGGCCAAGCGGTGTCGATATGGGCCGAGGACTTGGCCCGGCCGCTCCACGGCACGCTCTCCTTCATCAGCCCGGTCGTGGATCCGACCGTCCACACGGTCAAGGCGCGGGTTTTGGTCGCCAATCCGGACTTTGTGCTCAAACCGGACATGTACGCGCGCGGCGAGATCCTCCTGGCCGATCCCCGCGCGCTCCTGGTCCCCGCCGACGCGGTCCTGCGGACGCGCGGAAAGGCCTTCTGCTTCCTGGCCCTGGGCGGGGGACGCTTCCGGGAGAAGGTAGTGCGCACGGGACGTGAATCCGCCGGAGCGGTGGCCATCCGCGCCGGCCTGAATGCCGGGGATGAGGTGCTGGCCTCGGAAGTCGCCACCTTCGACCAAGTGCTGGACCGCTCGCGGAGCCCGGAATGACCCCGTCGGGGTGCGACCACCGCTCCGTCACCCGCCGGACGGCCTGGGCGATCCTTCTGGCGGCTTTCGCCGCGCTTTCCGGCCTCGTGCGGGCCGGCGACGGGGGCGGGGACCCCTATGTCCATGTGCTCTCCGACGACACGGTCCGGTTGGAACCCGAAGCCCTGGCCAACTTAAGCCTATGCGCGGCCACCCGGGAGGCCTTCCCCGACGTCCTCACGGTCATGGGCACCATCGTCCCCGTGGAGACCCGGGTCACCTCGGTGCCGGCCCGAACGGCCGGGCGCATCGATTCCCTGCTCAAGGTCACGGGACAAACCGTGCGGGTGGGGGACGCCCTGGCCCTGGAGTACAGCCCGGACTTCGTGGAGGCGCGCCAGGAATATCTGGAGGCCCTCAAACGCTCAAAGCGGGGGGCGCCCGGGTCCCCGTCGGACCCGGACTTCCGGGACCTGGTGGCGATCACGCGGGAAAAACTCCGGAACATGGGCCTCACGGACGCCGACATCGCGGGCCTGCCGACGAACCCCGGCCGGGACCTGGTCATCCGCGCCACGCACCCGGGCGCGATCACGGCGGTCGACACGGCCGTGGGCGACATGCAAAACCAGGGCGACACCCTGATGGTGGTGACCGACCTCGGCCGGGTCTGGTTCGACGGCGACGTGTATTCCGAGGACCTCCCCAAAGTGCGCGTGGACCAGGGGGTGGACGTCCATACCGGAGGCCCGAACGGGACGCTGAAGGGGCGCATCTCCTTCATCAGCCCGGTCCTCGATCCGGGAGCCCACACGATCAAAGTGCGGGCCTTGGTGGACAATCCCGGCCGGGAACTGCGGGCCGGCATGGTGGTCGAAGGCGACATCACCCTGAGCCGCCGGGAGGCCCTGGTCGTTCCCCTGGGGGCCGTTTTGAACCTGCACGGCGGCTGGTGGTGCTACAAGCGGACCGGTCCCGGGCGCTTCACCCGGGTCGCGGTCGTGGAGGGCGGCGAAGCCCGCGGCTTGGCGGTCATCACGCGGGGTTTGGCGCCCGGGGATGTGGTGGTCTGCGGCGGCGGACTGGTCCTGAACTCCGTGTTCTCGGTCGAGTGATGGAGACCTCCCTGGGGGAACCGGCATGATCCACCGCAGCATCGCTTGGTGCCTGAGGAACCGGCTGGTGACCGCCTTCGGGATCCTGGGGCTGCTGGCCGCGGGTGTCTGGTGCTTCAAGACCCTGCCCATCGACGCCTACCCCGACATCGACGACGTATGGTTCCAGGTCATCAGCCAGTGGCCCGGCCACTCCGCCGGTGAAATGGAACGCTTGGTGACGGTGCCGGTGGAGACCGCCATGAACGCCTGCCCCCACCACACGCTCATCCGTTCGAACTCCGAATACGCCTTGAGCGCGGTGACCGTGTATTTCGACGAGCAGACCGACCCCTTCACCGCGCAGGAGTACATGCGCGGCAAGCTCGCCGACGTCAACTTCCCCCAGGGCGTGACCACCAGCCTCTCGCCGATGACCAGTTCCTGCGGCCAGGTCCTCTTCTACACGCTCAGATCCGACGACGCCGGCCCCACGGAACTGAAGACCTGGAACGACTGGGAAATCATGAAGCGCATGCTCTCGGTCCCGGACGTGGTGGACGACAGCTCGCTGGGCGGCTACACCAAGCAGTACCAGGTCAACCTCAACCCCGTGGCCATGGCGAACTACGGCATCGGCATCCCCACCGTGCTCAGCGCCATCGCCAACAACAACCAGAACACCGGAGGCGGGTACATCACCCACGGCCAACAGATCTTCAACGTGCAGGCCTTGGGCGACGCCGAGACGGTGAAGAACATCAAGGACATCGTGCTGGGGGAGACCCACGGGACGCCGGTCTACGTGCGCAACGTGGCCGACGTGGGGATCGGCCACCGCCAACTCCTGGGGGACGTGGTCGTCGACTTCAAGAACCCGGACGGGAGCATCCACGAGCAGCGCCACGCCCTGGAGTCCATCGTCTCGGCCCGCAAGGGCAGCAACTTCGGGGAAGTGGTCAAGGCCCTGGACGCCGAGGTCAAGGTGATCAACGCCACCGTCCTGCCCAAGGACATACGCCTGGTGAAACTCATCGACCGGGGCGACCTCATCCGCCACGTCACGCACACCGTCCTGGAGAACCTGGGCACCGGCATGGTCCTGGTGGTGCTCGTGCTCCTGGCCCTTCTGGGGAACGTGCGGGCGGCCCTCATCGTCGCGGGCACCATCCCCTTCGCCCTTCTCTTCGCCTCGATCTGCCTCGACCTGAAGCGCATCCCCGCGAACATGCTCTCGCTGGGGGCGCTGGACTTCGGCATGGTCGTGGACGGGGCCGTGGTCCTGGTGGAGAACATCTTCCGCCATAAGGAATTGGCGCGGAAGGCGGGCCGGCGGCGCCCGGACATGGGCGCGCTGATCCTGAAGGCCGCCGCGGAGGTGGAGCGTCCCATCGTCTTCGCCATCGCCATCATCATCCTGGCCTACCTGCCCATCTTCACCCTGCAACGGGTGGAGGGACGGCTCTTCCACCCCTTGGCCTGGACCGTGGCCTTCGCCCTTCTGGGATCCATGGTCTTCGTGGTCACGGCGGTGCCCGTCCTATGCCACGTCCTGCTCCAAGGGGAGGTCAAGGAGTGGCGCAACCCGGTCCTGGCCTGGGCCGAGGGCGCGTACCGCCGCGCCCTGACTTGGTGCCTGGACCGGAAGCCGCTGACCGTGGGTTTCGCGGCTGCGGCCTTCTGCCTGGCCCTCTGGCTGGCCCTGACCCGCATAGGCTCCGAGTTCCTGCCGCACCTGGACGAGGGCAACATCTGGGCCCACGGCACCTTCCCCAACAGCGTCAGCTACGGCGAGGCCATGCGCATCGCGGACAAGGCCCGGCGCATCATCGCCTCGTACCCCGAGACCGGCACGGTCTTCAACCAAATCGGGCGACCCGACGACGGCACGGCCTTGGGCGGGTTCTTCGACAGCCAGTATTCGGCCGAGCTCAAGCCCAGGAGCCAATGGAGGCCGCAGTTCCACGGGGACAAGGACCTGCTGATCCAGTCCATGGAGGACCAGCTCGACCGGATCCCCGGCACCACCTGGATGTTCTCGCAGGCGATCGAGGACAACGTCGACAACGCCCTCACCGGCACCAACGGGGACATGGACGCCGAGCTGTTCGGCACGGACTTACACACCCTGGACCGCCTGGCCACCCGGATCGCCCAGGTGATGCAGACCGTGCCGGGCATGGTGGACGTGGGGGTGTTCCGGGAGCTGGCCCAGCCCGAGATCGACATCGAGACCGACCGCGACAAGATCGCCCGCTACGGCCTCAACGTCAGCGACGTGCAGACGGTGGTGCAGACGGCCATCGGCGGCAGCGTTCCGTGCCAAGTGGTGGAGGGGGAGAAGCTCTTCGACATCATGGTGCGCTACCAAGCCCCTTACCGGAGCACCCTGGACGAGATCCGCAAGATCACGGTGGTCACGCCGGAGGGCTACCGCGTGCCGCTGGAGGACCTCGGCAGG